>JBOHTW010000364.1:0-5100 GCA_050733835.1 Vulcanimicrobiaceae bacterium
GCGCTGCACCGTGCCGAACCAAGTCGCCTTGCGCACGACCGACACGGTCGACATGACTCGGCTCGTTCGCACGGCGTTGCGTCTGCGGCCCGACCGCATCATCGTCGGCGAGGTGCGCGGCGCCGAGGCGCTCGCGATGCTCAAGGCATGGAACACGGGCCATCCCGGCGGCGTCGCGACTGTCCATTCGAACAACGCGCACGCCGGACTGATCCGGCTCGAGCAGCTCGTTCAAGAAGCGAATGTGCCGCCGCAGCCGGCACTCATCGCCGAAGCGATCGAACTGATCGTCGTCATCGTTCGCACGCCGACCGGACGAAAGATCACGGAGCTCGCGCGCGTGCGCGGCGCTTCTTCATCGGGCTACGCTCTGGAACACATCGAACCGGCCGTCAACGAGAGCGCACCGCAGCTACAGCGCTTCGTCGTCGCCGCATGATCAAATGAACTAAAAGAGGATTTGTTATGATTCGTATGCTCGCCGCAGCAAAAACTGCGGCGTTTTGGTTTCCGCTACTCCTGATCGCAACCGTGCACCCTGCGCTCGCAACCACCGGCTGCGGTTTGCCGTGGGACACCCCCTTGCAGACGCTGCAAAACGACTTGACGGGCCCGGTGGCAACC
The DNA here is from genome assembly GCA_050733835.1 of Vulcanimicrobiaceae bacterium. GTDB lineage: Bacteria > Vulcanimicrobiota > Vulcanimicrobiia > Vulcanimicrobiales > Vulcanimicrobiaceae > JBOHTW01. The sequence goes on from JBOHTW010000364.1 coordinate 625, forward strand.
GCAGTCTCCGTGCTCGCGCTGTTTGCCGCCGGCGCGGCGCTCGTGTTCGGCGAAGAGCTCGGCCTCTTCGTCCGGCGCGCGCTGCTGCTGGTGATCGCGATCGCCTTCCTGGTGCTTGGTAGCAACTTCCTCACCGCACTCGGCCTGACGGGGGCCGTCGTATGAATCAAGAACCGCGCACGATCCCGGTTCACGTCTCACTGATCCGCCCGATTCTGTTGATGGGTGCGCAGCGCGAGCTTCTGCTCAGCTCGGCAATCATTGCCGCGGTGCTCGTGATGAGCCTCGAACGGCTCGTGTTCACGATCGCCGGCGTCATCTTCTGGTGCCTAAGCATCGCGGTGCTGCAGCGCGCGGCGAAAGCCGATCCGCAGTTTAGCCGCGTCTACTTGCGCCACGTCCGTTACCGCGCGTACTATGCTGCGCAATCGCGCGTCACAGCGCGTCTGCCGCTCTGCCGGGAGGGTATGCCGTGCTAGCGCTGCGTGAGTTCCGCTCGCCCGCAAAGGGCCTGCCGGATCTCCTGAACTGCGCTGCGGTTGTCGACGACGGCGTCGTGCTCAACAAGGACGGAAGCTTGATGGCCGCGTGGGCGTACCGCGGTGAGGACCTCGACTCGGCGGGCGCCGGCGAGCTCGCAGCGCTCTCCGCGCGTGTCAACGCCGCATTCGCGCGGCGCGGCAGCGGCTGGATGTTGCACGTCGACGCCGTGCGCACCGAAGCCCGCGCCTATCCCGAGACCGGAGGCTTCCCAGATCGGACGACTTTGCTGATCGACCGCGAGCGGCGGGCGGCGTACCAGGCCGAAGGCGGGCATTACGAGAGCCGCTACGTCCTGAGCGTCACATATCTGCCGCCGGCCGACGCGCAGCACGCCATCGCCACGTTCTTCGTGGAGGGCGAGCCCTCACAGCCGGTGGGGCGGATGGCCTCTCGGGCCTTGGAGACCTTTGCGAGCGCGCTTGTGGAAATTGAGGATAACCTCTCGGCGATGCTCCGGTTGGCTCGTCTACGCGGGCATCGAGTTCGGGACCCGTTCGGCAGGACGCACGTCCAGGACGAGCTGCTGCGCCACCTGATGGTCTGCCTGACTGGCGAGGATCATCCGGTTAACCTCCCGCCGGTACCGATGTATCTCGACGCGGTGCTCGGCGGGCAGGACTTCTTCGGCGGATTGCGGCCGCGCGTTGGGCGTCGTCACGTTCGCCCGATCGCGATCACTGGGTTCCCTGCGGAGAGCTACCCGGGCATCCTCGATTTTCTGAACCGGTTGCCGCTCTGCTACCGCTGGTCGACGCGCTTCATCTTGCTCGACTCGCCCACGGCGCAGCAGCAGATCAACCGTTACCGGGCGCGGTGGTGGCAGAAGCGCAAGAGCTTGCGCAACCTCATCCGCGAGCAGACGGGAAGCGCGGCGACGCACGTCGACACCGATGCCGACGCTATGGCTACCGATGCAGTCGCTGCGCTCGGCGACGCGTCGAGCGGCGCGGTGAAGTTTGGCTACTACACGAGCGTCGTTGTACTTTCGGACGAGAACGCCGAGCTCGTCGACGCGGCGGCGCGCGAAGTGCTCAAGGCGATCAATCACGCCGGGTTCGGCGCGCGCATCGAAGACGTAACGCCGTCGAGGCATTCCTCGGCACGCTACCCGGCCATGGCTATCCCAATATCCGCCGACCGCTGTTGCACACACTGAACCTCGCGGATTTATTGCCACTCACGAGCATCTGGCCGGGACTTGCGAAGCAGCCATGTCCATTCTATCCGCCCGACAGCCCGCCGCTCGCGTACGCGGCGACGACCCGAAGTCTCAGTCGTTATCGAATGCGGCGCTCAGCGCGATCGTACGCGGCGTCGTGCGGCCCAACGGACAAGACGCGCACACGGCGCTGCGAGACGTTCACAACGAACACGAGGCGCCAGCTCGTTGCCGCAAACCGGAGGCTCGCCGCCCGCGCGCCTTTTAACTTGCCGCGCTTCGTTGGGAATTGCAGCGGATTTTCTTTGAGCGCTTCAAGCGACTCGCGCAGGGAGGGGCGGAAACGCGCATCGTCCAGTCCGAACCCGCGGATCTCGCGAGCAGCGCTTGATGCGAACTCGACAACCCATGGACGCGGGCCGACAGGACCTGCGGCGCCACGAGGATTAGGCACGGATCGTGATCTCTATCGCCTCGGACTTGACCCCGAGCGTTATCGCAAGTCGCCGCTTCGCCTCCGCGATTGAGAGCCCGTCTGAGCCCGCGGGAACTGCGTCCTCTTTCTTAAGGTCCACTAGATCGGCGCTCTCGGTGACGAGCTCAGGGTCGACCGTTTCGAGGGTGCCAGCTTCCCCGACCGCGGCCCGGCCGATGCTCTTCAGTGAGAACTCCCATTCGATGCGGCTTGGGGCTCCGCGGCGTCCTATGATGTACCGGCCGCAGCCGAGGCGATCGAACTGCTTTGCCAGCTCAATCGCCTTACGCCGGTCGACCCCCGCCTTTTGCTCTAAACGGTCGATAGAAGTCCTCGCCGCGTCATTTTGCCGCTCCGAAGCCCATTTCAAAAACTCCCGAGCAGCGGGATCCTCTTCAAACAGGTCCCGCAGTCCCTCGCTCATAGTGCTATTTACGCTGCTATTCATGTTCCAAGTTGCTTTCATTGGGTTAGTACGGCTAATATTACCGTATAGAAGGCTGTATAGTCAAGCCTTAAACCAATAGTTTTGACCTTTATTCTGGACAAATACACTCGCCGCTGCTAGGATAGGCGAGAAATGGCATTACCCAATCCCCTCGCGACCCTGAATGAGGCGCTCCGAATCAACCTCGTCGTTCTACGGGCGAGGACCGGCCTTTCGCAGGCTGCGCTAGCTAAGCGCTCTGGAGTGTCGCGTGCGATCATCTCGGAACTGGAACAGGGGCGTGGGGACGTGCGCCTCACGACCCTAGCGCGCGTCGCTCGGGCTCTCGGCGCTACCGTTAACGAACTCCTGGAGCCCTGGCATCCTCATCCGCTCACCGAGGACGAACTCGTCCGTCGCGCTCGCGAAGACGATTTTATCGACGCCGAAACCCTACTCGGGGCGATCGACGAGTCGGCGGCGGTCCCTCGCTACAGCCGCCGTGGCAGGCGGGTCGAGAAAATCGGATCCGCGACGCGAAGCTAGCCTAAGTCCGGGACCTCCCAAGAAATCACGACTCGCTGTCCGGTTATGCCTCGTGCGACCGAGGAACCGCGGTAATCATGGCCCGCGAAGGCTGCTGACTTTGCGTTTGTCTTTGTCTTCAGTTATGATGACGTCAATCCGAGGTAGTCCGGCGTGGTCGGGGTGACCCTTTCCGCAATGGCTTCTGATCGGAGGACCTCGCCTCGTTAGAGGCCATGAAGAAAGAATAACCAAATGCCAGACCTTGAAATCAAGGGTCGTGGGCCTAGCTTCTTTGCAGAGCTATTCGGCACCGACATCGGCCCCGGCAAACAGTATCGCGAACTCTCCAAGAATTCGTTCGAGGGTATCGCGGAGTACAAAGCGGCTCACCCCGAGGACCGCGACTACGAGCCAACGATCGAAGCGTTCGTTGACCCTTACACCTTCAACCTGACCGGCGCCAATAAATTCGCTTTCGGCGACAACGGTATCGGCATGTCCCAAAAGACCATGTCCGAACTGTACAGCATCTTTCAGTCGACGAAGACGCAATCGCTCGAAGAGAACTACGGTATCGGCGCACGCGCATCCACGCTCAAATTCAACCCCGAAGGCGTCGAATTCCGTTCCTGGAAGGACGGTAAAGGGTACGTTTGCACGCTAGCCAAGCTGCGCGAAGAGAACGGTATTCCCATCTACGGCACACTCGATCGCGTGTTCACCGATAACGACGGCAACGTGATCGAGCAGCGAAGCGTGGTTCCGCTCGAAGAGCCCTACTTCTCCGAAGACGAGATCGCGTTGATGAAACCACCGTTCATTGACACTCACGGCACGGTGGTCGTGCTGCACGGCAAGTCGGAAGGCGATGACACCACGCTCATGCCGGACGACCTACGCGAGGAACTCGCCACGGACGGACGTTCAAGAGAGCATACTGCATACTGGCAAACTCATATCTATAACAGCCAGTATTTCACGGTACCCGACGGAATCAAGTTCCGCCTCTACACGGAACCCGGCGGCCGGACGGACGGGACAACCACCAAGGTGCGCAAAAACGTCTTCCACGGTGGTCGTCAATTGCGCCTCGTCAAGGGCACCAAGGACTATCTCGAAAATTTCGGCGAGAAGTCCGGCGTGGTCGAGATTCCTGGCGCTACGGTCAGTTGGTGGATACTTGGAGAAGGCGACGACGTGATCGTCCCGCAGCGGCTCAATAAAGAAACGGGCAAGCCGATGACCAAGGCGGACAAACGCAAACGCCAACGCGTGTGGTTTCCTTGGCTCACCGGCACCGCGAACCACGCGATCGTCTCGGCCATCTACCAAGGCGAGCAGTTC
>JBOHTW010000365.1:0-10428 GCA_050733835.1 Vulcanimicrobiaceae bacterium
GTTATCGCGTGCGGCCGACGTACTTCGAGTTCTGGCAGGGCCGCCGCAACCGCGTCCACGACCGCATCGCCTACACCCAGGCCGCCGCCGGCTGGCGCATCGAACGGCTCGCCCCGTGAGCTTGGGCTACGTGCGGACGCGGGCGAGCGCCGCGAGACATGGTCTAGCAGGCAGCAAATGCGATACGGCCGTGAGTGAACACATCGGCATCGTCGCTTGCAGCGCGGAGGGCGCCGCGCTGTGCTATCGCACAATCTGTCGCGAGGCGCCGGCAACGATGGGCCGCCATGCGCATCCAGAGATATCGATGCACACGCCGCTTCTCGCCGCGTATATGGCGTGCATCGAACGTGACGATTGGTCGGCGGTTGCCGATCTCATGATCGCGTCGGCGCAGAAGCTCAAGGCCTGCGGTGCCGACTTTCTCATCTGCCCCGACAACACGATCCATCGCGCCTTCGAGCAGGCGGCGGCGCGCTCGCTTCTGCCTTGGCTGCACATTGTCGAAGCGGTCGCCGACGAAGCGGAGCGGCGCGGCTTTCGGCGGCTGGGAGTTCTCGGGACGAAGTACACCATGGATGGACCGGTCTATTCCACGATCCTTGCGCGCCGCAGCATCGAGCACCGCGTGCCGTCGCCGCTCGATCGCATAGTCGTCGACCGAATCATCTTCGACGAACTGGTCAACGGCATCGTTCGGCCGGAGTCACTCGCAGTGTTTCGCGCGATCATCGACCACCTGAAGTCGGACGGCTGCGATGCGGTCGTGCTCGGCTGCACGGAGATTCCGCTCCTGGTTACGCCAGAACATTCGCCGCTGCCAACCCTCGACTCGACCAGCATTCTCGCGCGCGCCGCCCTGCACCGGGCGACGACGAGCGCTCCGCGATAGCTCGTTGGTACTTTGGGCTTAGGCGACGATCTCTTTGATGATCTCCGCCGCCGCTTCAGCGACGGCTTGTGGCACACGGCCGGCCCTTCTTGCGCATCGAGCTCGCCAGTCGAACGATTTCAACTGATGAATCATTGCAACACCTTCGGCGCCGCACCCCGGCGGAAGGGGGACCTCAAAAGCATGACCTTTCGGCTTGCTTGTCACCGGTGCGACAAACGCCAATCCGAAGATTTCGTTGAAGGATGACGGCGAGAGAACCAACGCTGGTCGCCGCTTCATCTGTTCGCGACCGGCCTGCGGGTCAAAGTCCAATATGATGACGTCGCCCCTCTCGGGTACAGTCACTCAAAGTTCTCCGCGCCAACTGCACGGTCGGGGCCAACCTCGTCCTCTGCTCCGCGAACGGTAGCGAGTCGCGCTCGTAGCCGTGCTTGCGGATCGCGTTCGAGAAGCAGGCCACCTTCGACTCGTCGGAGCGCGACGCGATCTCCTTCGTGGAGGTCTAGATCACGCGCGATCGCGGCTGGTAGGCGCACCGCCAAGCTATTGCCGTATCGCGCGATTTTCGTCTCGGTCATGTGTATACGCAAGTGTACACTTCAGCGGCGCGGTTGTCAACGAGACCGGGAAAAACCGGGGGCTGCTTCAGGCGGCGACCTTCATGCCGGGGTGCCCGCGTTCTACCGTTTGCCGCTACTCATCGTTGAGGACTCGCGTACGGATCTGAAGAACGCGATGGCACCGTCTCTCGGTCCATCGCATCGGCTGTTTCTTCACGAACCGCCAACTGATGATCTGGTTGACGGCGGACTCAACGAACGCCGTTGAGATTGCCTCACCGTTCCGCCGTCGATCCCCGTAGTTGGGGATGAACGCTCGATTTGCGGCAATGGAGTCCGGCGCGCGTGCGTTCTAATGATGAGTTCGCGGCGTCGCGGTATCGATGCTATCAGTCAGACTCTTGAAATGGACGCCGCGACGCGCGAGTTCGCCGCCCAGATCGACGAGATCTTTGACCTACGCCCCAGGCGATCGAGCTTCCAGATCACAAGCGTGTCGCCAGCGCGCAGGGCGTCGAGCGTCTGCGTAAGGCCTGGGCGTTCCGCACGCACCGCGCTGAGGGAGTCTTGCGTAGATCTTTTCGCACCGTGCTTGCTCGAGAGCCTCGCGCTGAAGCGCCAGGTTCTGATCGTGGGTGGAGACACGGGTGTATCCGATCAGCATACTGCCGACATTTCTCGAAAGCCGTCTCGAAGCCATGGAATCGAGAAAGCGAATCAAGAGCGGTTTTCGAGAAGCGGAAGCCTCATTCTTGCGGGGATGGTCACGGACTCGGCTTCCTTCTCAGAAACGACGTTTCCGAGAACCGTCGCCAAACGACGGATGTTTACCTAGCCGCCGAGGCTCAGCCCCCGGTTTTTCCCGGTCTCTTCGTTGGGCTGCCTTTGGCTTCTTTTTGCGGACAAACGGTTCGCGTTTTGCCGGGTAACCCCGTTCTGCCGCGGCAAGCCGTCGGAGCGATCTAATCCTCGATGTTTGACCGGCCGATAGAAGTGGTGATCGCTTGGTTAGGGGGCGACGGTGCGCGCGTCCGCAACATCGAGCGGTCCGCTTGCCGCGCGCCTTCTCCGGAAGGACGAACATGTCGAGCATTTCTGATCGTCGCGCCTTTCTGGCCGCGTTAGGGTCGGCAAGCGCGTTGGCCGCCTGCGGGGGTGGGGCCGCTACCTTGCCGCGTTCGGGAGGCTCTCCGAGCCCGTCGGGACAACCGACTTCGGGGCCGGTCGCAACGCCGCTCAGTATCGACGCGACGCAAACCGACTTGCCGAGCGGCTCGCAAGTGTTTGCGTACGTCATCGGCCTCGTTGGGAGCACGGGCACCTTCTATCGTCTCGATGCCTCCGGCACGCCGCATCCGCTCGCCGCGTCGGATAATACGCAAAAAGCCGGCACCTTTCCCGGTTCGAGCGGACTCTCGGCCGCGGCGGCGAGCGCGCTCACTCCGAACTATCCGCAGGCTTGGGCCGATTATAGCATCCCGGTCTCGCTCACGTCGGCGACGAAGATCAGTCTCGCGAACATCAATCCGACCACGATGCTGGGGCTAGGTACCGGGACCTCGGCGTTCAGCGGACGCATCTACATTTCGGTCGGCGTGCCGCGGCTTCCGTTCACGGTGCAGGCGGGCGGCTATACCGCGCCCGTGTTTACGACGCAACCGGGATACCTGACGCTTTTCGATTGGATCGAGTTCTCGTACGATAGCCTTGGCAATTTCAACGGGAACACGACGCAGGTCGATCAATTCGGCTTTTCGCTGATGCTCGACGGCACTCCGGGCGGGACGCTGCAGGGGGTCCTGACGGCATCGCGCTCGACGATCATGAATGCGGCAGTCAAGGCGGTGTCGGCGTTCGGCAGCGCCACGTTGTCCGTTGCCGTCCCCGCTGCCGCAGCATCCGCCTACCCCGCGGGCCTCAATCTGCTGCGCGTCGTCTCCCCAAAGACCGCGAACGCGTCTGGGTCGTTCTCAACGTATTTCGACGCGGCAATTGGGGCGGCGTATACGAAATGGCAGACGACGCCGCTCGTCACCCACGAACAATCGACGTCGGCATACTATACGGGCTACGTGCCGGCCAGCGGACCGAACGCCGGGGTTCTCGTTTTCGTCAGCGGCAATCACCCGACGCTTGCGGACGCTTCGAGCCAGCCGACCGCGTTCGCGGTGCCGGCCGCCGGCGGTGTCATTCCCACGAACGACGTCTGGCAGTGCGCGAATTCCCTGGCTTCGGGCAGCGCGGACCAGAAGAACGTCCAGAAGCAAATCGCGGCGATGTTCAACCGGGGCTTGCTCAGCACGCTGCTCGATGACGCGGCCTGCCCTGACCCCGTTACGTTCTATCCCCCCGGGTCGAGTTCCAACCTGTGGGCTCATACGTTCCATACCTCGAGCCTGAACCGCCTCGCTTACGGCTTCCCGTACGACGATGTCTGCAATAGAAACCCGTCGATTTCTCTAACGCCGACGGCTTCCGTAACGATCACGCTCGGAAAGTTTTTCAGCTGAGGCGCGAGCCGCTCTGCCATCCGAGCGCGCTCTTCCGCATTCCATGCGCCCGGAGGCACCGATCACCAGAAGGAACTCCGACACTCTCAATTTCGTGAGCGTCGGAGCCGTGGAGATAAGGTTACAAGCTGCCGTAGCGGCGACGGATCTCGTCGGCGTCAAGACTTTTCCCAACGCGCAGATTGCTTGCAGCAGACTATGCAAAGATGCTAAAGCAGCGCACGCTCTCGCTGCGTGCGCTTCCAATCGGCGGGCGTACTCACGCCATTTCGGCGACTTCGACTGCGACGACGTTCGACTTCGGAACAAAGAATCGACGAGTAGCGCTTCTTGCGTTCGCGGATGTGTGTAGACTGGCGAGCGCCTTTTAGACGACCTTTCGAGGGTATTGTTTTCAAGAACGCAACGAGGACGGCAATTTGATCGCAAGATTCGGGAAGGGGCCGCCCTCAGCACGCGGTAAGCTTAGGTCCGTGCAAACCACGCAGAAAATGGGACTCACCGAATGGCTTTTGCTCTTCGTGCTCGCGGCGCTTTGGGGTGGGTCGTTCTTCTTTTTAAGGTGCTCATAGATGCGCAACTGCCAGCGTTTACCATCGTGCTCGGGCGAGTTGGCATTGCAGCGGTTGCGCTATTGCTCGTCGTCTATGCGAGCGGGCGCCGGATGCCGAAATCCCCGCAGTGTGGGGCGCTTTTCTTGTCATGGGGGCCCTCAATAACGTCGTTCCGTTCAGCCTTATCGTCTTCGGAGAAACACAAATCAGCAGCGGTCTCGCTTCGATTTTCAACGCGACGACGCCGATTTTCACCGTGTTGCTGGCTCAAGTCCTAACCAGCGACGAGCGACTCACGCCGGGGAAGATCGTCGGAATCGTGCTTGGCCTCATTGGCGTCATCGTTCTCATCGGCCCGGCGGCCGTTCATGGCCTTCGTCTGGCCAGCATCGCTCAACTCGCGTGCCTTGGTGCCGCGTTTGTCTATGGGTGCGCCGGGATCTATGGGCGGCGCTTCAGGACGATGGGGGTAGCGCCAATTGTTACGGCAGCCGGTCAGGTGTGCGGTTCGACGATCATCATGATTCCGCTCGCCGCGTTCGTCGATCGGCCGTGGTCGCTCTCGCATGCACCGACCGCGACGGCCTGGTGGGCTTGGATTGGTCTTGCTCTTCTAAGCACGGCCGTCGCATATATTCTGTATTTCCGAATTCTCGCCGTCGCGGGCGCCACGAATCTCTCGCTCGTGACGTTTTTGGTTCCCGTCAGTGCGCTGCTTTTGGGAACCCTCGTCCTCGGCGAACGCCTAGGCTGGCCGACGTTCACCGGAATGAGTCTGATTTTCTTCGGGCTTGCGGCGATCGACGGACGGCTTGCGCGATTTCTGCGAACGCCGAGGTCTGAAGCGACGCTTTGATGCCGACAGCACTTAGCGATCCTCGCCGGAGCCGGCGTCAAGAACCAGCCGGCTAGGGTGCTCGGCGAGCGAGGCCGAACGCTTTGTACCGGGAGGCTAATCGGATGAGCAAGTCTGCCGGGCGGCCTTACGGCAAGCTCGCGCGGAAGCGCACGGACGCTCCAAGCGACCACCTCGCTCGGATCGCGTGGATCCTCGTTACGCTGCTGACGGACGGCGCGCTGGAGTATGCTGCCTGCATCGACCGCTTCGGTATCTCCCGGCGTGAGTTTCAACGCGACCTGCATAAGCTGCGCGAGATCGGCAAGAGCTGCGGCTTCACGATCTCGGCGATCACGAGCGGTCGAGTGCTGTTGCAGGTGTCTAGTCGACGCATCGAGCGACTGAGCGCGAAGAGCCGCGACCAAATGGCAACGCTCGCGCGGATCGCCGAAGCGCTGGGCGGACCGGTCGAACGCGAACTCCGCGCCACGATTGGCGACACGCCGGTCGATCGGCGTGCCGGCTTTCTTCACGTTCGCGGCCCGGTGCCCAACGACGGTGGACGGGTCACCGGCGTCTATACGTTCTTGGAGGAAGCGGCAGCGGCGGCGGCCCGCGTCGAGTTTTGGTACACGCCGGCGCACGCTCCCCGCGCATCGCGTCGCGTCGAGCCGTACCACGTCGTCTTGCGCTCCGGCCGCTACTATCTCGTCGGCTACGACCTCGCGCGCCGGGATTGGCGCTTCTTCGCGCTCGATGCGATCGCCGGCCCGATGCGTAAGGACGGTACCTTCATGCCCCGGTTGGTCCCCGAGCGGTTTCTCGCGGAGCGCGCCGTCGGTTGGATCCGCGGCTCGCGCACCGTCGACGTCACGATCCGAGTGAGCCCACGAGTCGTTGCCGCGGTCACCGCGTGCTCGTGGCAACGGGAAGCGCGCGTCGCCACGTTGCCCGATGGCGGAGCCGATATCACGCTTTCGTTCGACGACCTCGGCGAGGCGGTGCGCTGGACGCTCAGTTACGGTGCGGAAGTGGTCGTGGTCGCTCCGCCCGACGCGGTCGCGCTTGCGCGTCGGACGTTAGGCGAGATCGCCGGGGCCTACGCCGGCGAAGCTGTCCCCAGCAAGCGCGCCGAGGACCGGATGACCGGGTGATCGGATCGCGACACATGGGTGGCGCGCCGACGCGGGATAATCGGCACCATGACAGCCACGTCCGACCTCATCGCCCTCGCCGTCCTGCTTATCGGGGTCGTAATCACCTGGCTCGTGCGTGAGCGCGAGGTGTCGATGCTGCGCGCCGTAGCGGGGGAAGAGAAGGCGCGTTCCGGCGAGCTCGTTGCGCAACTCACGCGTGCCGACTCCGGTCTCGCCGAATCGCAGGCCGCGCTCTCGGCGGCTCAAGCGCGGCTCGACGCCGAGCGCCAATCGTTCGCGCGCGAACGGGCCGGCATCGAGGAGAAGATGCTCGGGCAGTTTCAGGGGGTGGCGCAGCAAGCCCTCAAAGGCGTCGAGAGCTCGTTCCTCGAGCTTGCGACGGCACGCCTCGACGCCGAGCGCGAGAAGATGACCGGCTGCCTGACGACGCGGGTCGAGGAGATCAAGGGCGTCCTCGGACCCGTGCGTGACGAATTCGCGAAGTTTGGCCAGGCCGTGAACTCACTTCAGAAGCACAGCGCCGAGGATCTGGGCGCGCTGAAAAACGGACTCCAGCAAGTTGTTCAGTTGCAAACCAGCCTGCAAGAGGCGGTCCGCACCACCAACGATGCGACCGGCCAACTGCGCAATGCGCTGCAGAATCCGCGCGTCGCCGGCAACTGGGGTGAGATCAGCCTGGACCGGATCGTCGAACTGGCCGGAATGACCGAGCACTGCGACTTCGACCGGCAGACCGGCGTGCGGTCCTTGGATGGCACCGGCGAGCGTCCGGACCTCACGGTGCATCTGACCGGCGGCTTGCACATCCCCGTCGACGCGAAGGCATCCGTTGTCAACTACATCCGCGCCGCATCGGAACCCGACGAGGAGGAGCGAAAGCGCCTGCTGCGGCAGAGCGCGCTCGATCTGGAATCGCGCGTCACCGAACTGCGCGGCCGCGGTTACGATCGCATCGAAGGCTACGCCGGCATGACGTTTCTGTTCGTGCCGAACGAGGCGATGCTGTCGTCCGCCGTCACGCAGAAGCCGAGCCTGATCGAGGAGGCCCTGCGCGACAAGATCGTCCTCTGCTCGCCGTTGCTGTTCATCTGCTACTTGCGCGCATTTGCCAACGGCTGGCGCATCCAGCAGCAAGAAGAGAAGGCCGAAGAGGTCGCCCGCCGCGGCGCGATGCTCTACAACCGCCTGCAAACGTTCTTCACCACGCTCGGTAAGGTAGGAAGATATCTGAACCACACCGTCGAGAAGTACAACGAATGCGTCGGGAAGATGGACAACCTCCTGGTCCCCGGCCGCGAACTCGGTAAACTCTTGAGCGCTAATGGCGAGTTGCGGGCGGTTAGTAGCGTCGACACGGGCATTCGCGATATTCGTGTTCCCGAAGACACCGACGGCGAACTTTCGCTCGCGTAAGATCGCAATTGAAGATTAGCTTGCCACCTAACTGTTCTTGGGCTATCTTCTGGTGAAAGGAGCGCCGCGGTGCCACCGATCCCCTATCAGTTGCGCATGCGGACGGGGTTGCCGCGCGACGATCCGATACGTAGCGGCGCGGAGCGCGGATGGCGGGCCCACCCGTGCTGCCAGGAGAGTTCCGTTCACCATCCGCCAGCTAGCAAGAGAGTAAGCCGTGCGCTTCCAGGAGTTCTTCCGAATCATCACTGCGACCGATGAAAACCCGGGCGGTCGTGATCCGTATCCATACCAAATTCGTATGGCGGACAGCATTCCGGAGCTAGTCGATATCCCCACAGGGCTCGGCAAGACCGAGGCCGTCATCGCAGCATGGCTGTGGCGACTGATTGAGCACGTCGAGGATACGCCTCGGCGGCTTATCTATTCGTTGCCGATGCGCTCGCTCGTCGAACAGACGGAGGCGCGAGCGCAGTCGATGGTCGTGCGTCTGCGCATTGCGGGGCTGGGACCGGTGCCGTCGGTGAACGTCGTTATGGGCGGTGACGTCGGCGACGAGTGGTTCAAGTCTCCCGACGCGCCGTCGATCGTTATCGGCACTCAGGATATGTTGCTGTCGCGTGCGCTCAACCGTGGGTACGCGATGAGCCGATTTCAGTGGCCGATGGACTTCGGGGCTATCAACAACGATGCACTCTGGGTTATCGACGAAGTGCAGCTGCATGGAATCGGTGCGGTGACGGCGGCCCAGCTCCAAGGCCTGAGAGAAAAGCTCGGAACCGTCGGGCCGGTACGGACCGTGTTCATGTCGGCTACTCTTGACGCATCGTGGCTCGACACCGTCGATCATCGCCTAGAAGGGCGCGCGACCTTGAGCCTTCAACCGGAGGATCTTGCGTCTCAGACAGTGGCGCGGATCGTCAACGCGAAGAAGTCGATCGTCCGCCTCGACGCTGCCGACGAATCGGCCGTCGCCGAGGCAATCGTCGAACGACACCGCCCCGGCACGCTTACGCTCGCAATCCTCAACACCGTGGATCGCGCCCGTGCCGTTTTCAAACAAGTAGAGCGTCGGGCGGATTCGATCGAGACCGTGCTACTGCACTCGCGCTTTCGCCCTGGTGACCGTGCGGTTCACGCGCAACAGCTATTCGCGCCACTCGATCCTCAGGCTTCAGGGCGGATCGTCGTGGCCACACAAGTAGTCGAAGCCGGCGTCGACGTCGACGCCGGCACGCTTATCACGGACGTTGCGCCGTGGTCCTCCATCGTGCAGCGGTTCGGGCGCTGCAATCGGCGGGGGCAGCGAGAAGACGCGGTGTGCTACTGGATCGACGCCGGGCAGCCAATCGACAAGAGCGCGCTTCCCTACGCACTCGAACCCGTCGTCGCCGCGCGCGAGGTGTTGATCGGTCTCGAAGGTAAAAGCGGCGCGCCTTACGCGCTGCCGAAGCTGCCGATTTCGCTCGAGCCAGGTCTCGTGCTGCGACGCGTTGATTTGCTTGACCTATTCGATACATCACCTGATCTCTCGGGCCACGACGTCGATATCTCGCGCTTCATCCGTCAAGGCGACGATATCGCCGCGCACGTGCTCTGGCGCGACGAGCCTCCGAGCGAGGACTTTCCTCCACATCGGGATGAGCTCTGTCCGGCGCCAGTATTCGAGGTGCGTAAGCTCTTGAAGCGTCTCGCAGAGCACGGTCAGCGGGGAGATGCGCGAGCGGCAAACCAGTTTGGCGGCTTCAAGGACCATGGGCCTCCGGCTTGGGTCCCGATCGATGCACGCAGTGTGCGCCCCGGCATGCAGATTTGGTTGCGCTCGGACGTCGGGTGGTACGATCAGAAGACGGGATTCGGAGAGCTAAATCGCCGCGTCGCCCCGGTTGAAATTCCGAAGTACGGGCATCGCTTCGAAGACGAATGCACGACTATCGCTGGCGACCGGAACGCGCAGATCGGCGCAGCGCTCACGCTTTCTCGGCACGCCGTCGACGTACGAGACGAGGCAAACGCGATGGCGGAGCGTTTGGCAGGGACGTTGACGAACGGCAACGCAGCTTCCGTCGCTCGAGCGGCGCTTTGGCACGATGTCGGCAAAGCACACCCGATCTTTCGCGACTCAATGGCGCGCGGGAACTCCGCCCCACCGCCGACCGGCGAGTTCTGGGCGAAGTGCGTTAATCGCGTGCGTCACAAGCGGCCAGGCTTTCGCCATGAACTGGCGAGCACGCTCGCATTTCTGCACACGAGCAGCGACTCTCGTGACGGGGACTTGATCGCCTATTTGATCGCCGCACACCATGGAAAATTGCGTGTGATGGCGACGCCGCTGCCGTCGGATGCGGAGTCTGCAACCCAGCGCCTCCTTGGAAACGAGGTCGGCGAGGATATGCCCGCGGTGCGTTTGTGCGAGACCGAAGGATCGGCCGAATTCAAGATCGATCTCTCGATCTTTCGCGTAGGATCAGATGACGGTGTAAGAACCTAGTCTGACCGAG
>JBOHTW010000366.1:0-4227 GCA_050733835.1 Vulcanimicrobiaceae bacterium
GCGAGCCCGGCGGCGTACAGCACCGCGCCGGCCGCGATGACGACGCCGGGGCCGTATCGGTCGGAGAGCGCGCCGGCGAATGGCTGCGCGACGCCCCACATCAAGTTCTGCAAAGCGATGGCGAAGGTCAAGAGCGGCAGCGACACGACGTGCGCCGCGCCGATCGGCGCCATGAACAGCCCAAACGTCTGCCGGATGCCGAGCGCGGCCGAGATGATCAGCGCGCCGGCGGCCAGGACCAGGCCAAGTTGCGGTTTACGTTCCATGGCCGGCGTCTACCGACCACCGCGTAGACCGGCCTGTGTACAACTCGGCGAGGCCTGCCATTGACAGCTGGTCGGTTGTGCGGTAGCGTCGGCTATGTTCTCTATCGCACATTAGGCCCATCCCGGAGCCGAGACGCCGCGCTCGGAGTTTGGGGAAGCAGCGGCAAACATTCTCGAACAGAACGCAATTTTACGGCGTCTCACGGGCGCCGATCTGGCAACCGTCTTAGAAGACGGTAAAGTTGCCACGTTCAAACTGCGTGAGCCCGTGTACGCCGCGGAATCCCCGATAAACGAGGTCTACTTCCCGCTTGATTCGGTCCTCTCGGTCGTCACCGACATGAACGACGGATCGATGATCGAGATCGGAACCATTGGGCGTGAAGGCATGACCGGCGTTCCACTGATCATGGGCGCCGAGACGACGGCGAACCGAAGCTTTTGCCAGGTGCACGGCACGGCGTGGCAGATGACCGCTCCGACGTTCCGCAAGCTGCTTGAGCGCAGCACACTTTTTCGAGATCTGGTGAATCGCTATTTGCAGGCCTACATCAACACGCTTGGGCAACTCGCGGCCTGCAATCGATTGCATAGCATCTACGAACGAACGGCCCGCTGGATTCTAACGACCCTGGACCGCGTCGATGACGACACGTTTCCCTTGACTCATGAATTCCTGGCGACGATGCTCGGGTCGCGCCGGTCCGGCGTGACGGTCGCCGCCACCCGCTTGAAAGAGGCCGGCTTCATCACCTATCACCGCGGCTCTATCACGATTCGCGATCGCGAAGCGCTCGAAGCGACGACGTGTGAGTGTTATGAAGTGACAACTCGGCAGTTTGGCGATTTGTTGAGGCCGTCGTTCGGACTATCTCGGTCCCACGACGCTCACGATTCCGATGGACCGCGGCCAGACTAGGTCGTGCTGATCGAGCCGCCGAGCACTTCGCCGGCGGCGCGCGGCTTTACGTGCGATTTTAGCGTTTTGGGCGCTTCGGGAATTTTGGTGGGTCCAGGAGAGGATTTCCCTCGGCTGTCGTAGTCGGCGGCGGTGCAAGATATCGTGTTGTCACTATCGTTCCTGACACGATCCGGACCGGCCGCTGCGCCTGCTCCTTACCGCATGGAGCGATTTCGTACCGACGGGCGACGTCACTTGGAGTATGCTATTCGTTCGGGCGATGCCCGGTCTGCTTATCAGACCACCCGTTTACTATCTACATTTCGAGGATTACGACAATGCTCGTCGAGGCGGCGAACCCGAGGGCCTGACGACAGTGATCGGCGGCGTTTGATGGCAACCTTTGCCGACGTCCTCGAGCAAAACGCAGTCCTAGCGCCCCTGAGAGGCGTCGCGCGGGCCGCTGCCCTGCAGGACGGCAAGCTCGTACACCTCAGCCTTCGCGAAACCGTCTACAAGCCAAGAACGCGGATACGGACCGTCTTCTTCCCGATTAGCTGCGTGATCTCAGTGGTGTCGCATATGCGTGATGGGACCATGATCGAGATCGGCACGATTGGGCGCGAAGGCATGACCGGGATTCCGCTGCTCGTTGGGATGAATGCGACGGCGAACAACAACTTCTGTCAGGTCGGTGGAACGGCTTGGCAAATGTCGCTCTCGCTGTTTTGCAAGCTGCTGGGTTCGAGTTCGAAATTCCGTGAGTCGACGGGCCGGTTTCTGCAAGGATATCTCAATATGCTCGGGCAGCAGGTGGCCTGCAACCAACTCCATCGCGTGCACGAGCGCACGGCGCGGTGGATTCTGATGACACGCGATCGCGTCGATGAAGATACGATTCCGCTGACGCAAGAGTTCCTCTCCACAATGCTGGGCGCTCGCCGATCCAGCGTGACCATCGCTGCGACGGCGTTGCAAAAGGCCGGACTCATCCGGTATTCGCGCGGCCACATCACCGTCGTCGATCGCGCCGGCTTGGAAGAGCAGACCTGCGAGTGTTATGCAATAACGGCCAAACACTTTGCCGATGCGCGCAGCCTTCGATTTCATTATGGTCGACGGAAAAACGGCCGACGAATCCGCGCGCCGCGACTAAAGCCTGGGCCGCCCGCGTAGCGCGAAGGCGCGGAACTCGGCGAAGCCGGGCATCGGAGTAAAGTCTTTGTTCGTCAGCGCCGTGTAGCCGAAGAAATTGGTATCCGGCGTATAGAGGTTCACGTAGACGACGCCGTCGATGGACGGATCGGCGAGATACCGGTTGAACCCAAGCCCAATGTAGCGCGCCTGCACGCGCGGATCGAAGCCGTCGGGGGATTCGTCGGTCGAAAAGCCCCACTCGGTGATCATCACCGTGGGTTTGGGCTCGCCATGAGCCATCGCGATGCGCTGCAGGTCGGTGTAGACGTCGAACCGTGCGTCGACGTTACGGTCGACCGGAAACGTCGGGTTGCGCCAGTCGTAGTTGTGGACCGAGAGGATGTCCCAGCACCGGCCGGTGCCGCAGCCGTTCGCGTACATCGTGGTCAAAAATGCGCGCGAATCGACGTGCGCGCCGCCCGAAGCCAGCGCCGGGCCGACGACTTCCATCTTCGGGTCAACCGCTTTGATCGCCGCATACGCCGCCCGCATGTAGACCGCGGCCGACGAGCCGTCGTCGCTTGCATACTGGGGATTTCCGTCTTGCCACCAGTTCGGTTTGCGAATATTCGGTTCGTTGAAAAGCTCGATCCGCTTCACGTTGGGAAACCGTCCGGCTAGGTGGGCCGCGACGGCGGCCGCATACGAAGCAAACTCGCTCGGCTGCAACCACACGGCCGGGTAGCCGGCGCCGGCCGTCGACCACGGCGGCGCGGCGTATTGGAGGACGATCGGCAGCGCCGTGATCCCGTGCCGCGCGAGCAGCTCAAGCATCGCATCGTAGCGGGTGAAGTCGTAGCGCCCGGCGGTCGGTTCAATGTCGGAACCGGGGAAATCCAATCGCACGAATCGTGTCCCACTTGCCGCCAACAGGTCGGCGATTCGGTCGGCTTGTGGGCCGGCCAGCGAATTCTCGAACGGGTGCTCGAGAACGCCGTAGCGATACGCGCCGGCGGCCTGCGCCGCCGGCCGCGGCATCGCAACCGTGGCGCGGGTCGTAAAATGGAAGCGGGCCGCCGAACCGACAGCGATCGTATACCTGACGCCGGGCACTTTGCGAATGGTAAAGATCGCGCGCGAGCCGGCGATCCGCACGCGGCTGGCGGTCGCCGGCCGAATCGAATAGCTGAACGCCGGCACGATCGGCGCCGCGAAGCTGAGCGCGATGTCTTCGCTGTATTCGACGACTGCACCGTCGCGCAGCGGCCGGTAGCGCGAGCCTTGATAGCCACCGACCGACGCGAGCGCCGGCCGCGAGGGCGGCGCCGCGAACTCGGCGGCATACGGCGATCCCGCGCACACACACAGCACGGCCAGCGCGACAACCGTCCACGGTTTCACGACTGGCACCCGCGTGGGATCATTGCAAGCGCCGGATGACCCGCGCCGGAATCCCGACTGCGACGCTATTGGGCGGAATGTCGCGCGTCACCACAGCGCCGGCGCCGATGACGCAGCCCGGCCCGATCGTCACGCCGGACAGAACCGTCACCTTCTCGCCGAGCCAACAGTTATCGCCGACCGTCACGGCCGATCGAACGAACGGCTGTTCGCGCATCGGTGATCCTGGATCCGTGCCGTGGGCGTTGTCGACGACCGAAACGTAGTTCGCGAGCATGCAGTCCGCGCCGACGACGATTCGGTCTTGCGCGTTGAACGTAAAGTATGGCCCGACGTAGGTGCGCGCGCCGATCGCCACGTGACCGGCGCCTTCGAAGATGCCACCCTTGCCGAGCACAACCGACGCGCCGAAGTGAACCCGCATCCGCCGATCGAACGTGACTGCCGATCCGATCGAAACCAAACCGTCGCGCGTTCCGTAGCCGCACGCATCGAATGCGATCAGCCGCAGCGCCAAGCGCA
>JBOHTW010000367.1:0-6166 GCA_050733835.1 Vulcanimicrobiaceae bacterium
GCGACGGGCGTCAGCGAGGCGGCGGCCGCCGCGCTTGCGCTGGCGAATGAGAACGTCCGCGCGTACATCGACGGGAAAACGGTGCGCAAGCGGATCTACGTCCAGGACAAATTGTTGAATCTGGTCGTCGGCTGACCAGTTTGGGCGTGGACGATCACCGGTACGTTCAGATCGTCACCACGACCGCGACGCGTGAAGATGCCGAGCGGATCGCCCGCGCGCTCGTCGAGCGCCGACTCGCCGCCTGCGTTCAGATCGACGGCCCGATCGTGAGTCATTACCGCTGGCAGGGCGCGGTCGAAGCGGGGTCGGAATGGCGCTGCGCGATCAAGACGCGTGCAGCGCTGTTCGACACGGTTGCCGCCGCGATTCGCGAACTGCATCCCTACGAAGTGCCGGAGATCGTCGCGCTGCCGATCGTCGACGGCAGCCCCGAATACTTCCGCTGGATCGCCGAGTCGACAGCCGGCGGACCAGTCGCTTAGGCTAGAGTGGACGACGTGCAAGTTTGGTGGACGACAATACTTCATCGGCACGTGAAGCGACTGCACGGTATCCTATAACTCCGTCGTCGCCGTGAAGGACAAGTGATGTTTTCTGTGATCTTTGAAGTCCAGCCGAAAGACGGTCGGTTCGACGAATATCTCGGGTACGCGAAACTCCTTAAGCCGGAGATCGAGCGGATCGATGGCTTTATCGATAACGAGAGGTTTGCAAGCCGGCGAGATCCTGGCCGCGTTCTGTCACACTCGACGTGGCGTGACGAAAAGGCGCTCATCCGCTGGCGGACACTCGCCGTGCATCACGAGATTCAAGCCAAAGGCCGGTTTGAAGTCTTCACCGACTACCACCTTCGCGTTGGTGAGATCGTAGCAGATACCCATGTGCCACTTGGCCAGACGCTCCGTCAGCAACGGTTCGACGAAACGGAAATCGGCCGCGCCCGGGTGGTAACGATCGCCGAGATTCCCCCCGAGGCGTCATCGAAGCCGGCCGAGAGCCACGTGCGTTCGGAAACGCCCGCAGCCGATAGCGTCGGCTTGATTGAGGTCGAGCTTTTCGAGAGCATCTACAACCCCGGCAAGGTATTGGTTCTGTCATCCTGGCGAGATGAATCGGCGCTTGCGGTCGCCTCGCGGCTCTCGAACGGCGACGCCGCGATTCGGCGGCGAACGATTCGCGTCATCCGCGACTACGGAATGTTTGATCGGCAGGAGGCGCCGCAGTATTTTGCCGGCGTCACGAGGTCCAAACCGTGAACGATCTTAATCCGCTGGCCGCCGTCAGGGCCGTAGAACCATATCCGTACTACGCGCGGCTGGTCGCGGACCGACCGTTTCATCGCGACGAGACCCTTGGGATGTGGGTCGCGGCGGGTGCGCAAGCGGTTGAGGCCGTCTTGTCGAGCACCGTCATGCGCGTGCGGCCGGCATCCGAGCCGGTGCCAAAGGCGATTGCCGGCACCCCGATGGCCGGAGTTTTTGCACGACTGGTGCGCATGACTGACGGAGACCACCAGGTCACGGTGAAGGATGCCGCCGTCGCGGCGTTCGATCCACCGGCGATTGCGGATCTGGCCGCAGTTAGTGAACGCTGCGCGGACATGCTCTTGCAGGGGGTCTCAGTTGACGACCCGGAAGGCTTGGCGACGTTCGTTTTCAGTCTTTCCCCCGTGGTGATCGCTACGGCCCTCGGGCTCTCGCTGGACGACGCACGTCAAGCGGCGGCATGGACGAGAGATTTCGTACGCTCGGTCACGCCGGGTAGCTCGGGCGAGGAAGTCGCGCGCGGGATTCCGGCGACCGGCGCGCTGATTGCAGCGCTGAGGGCCGTTCTCGCCAAGCCACAGCCGGGCGGGTCGCTGTTCGGAACATTCGTGGACGAGGGGCGGCGTCGCAGGGTTGACGACGCCGACATCATCGCAAATGCCCTCGGCTTTCTTTCCCAAGGCTACGACGCAACTGCCGGCCTGATTGGAAACACGCTGGTAGCGCTCGCCAACAACGCATCTGAGCTCCGTGGTAGCGTCGGCGAGGATGCCAACCTTCTGGAATGCGTCGTTGCCGAAGTCGCGCGCTACGATGCTCCCGTTCAGAACACGCGCCGGTTCGCCGCCGCTGACACGACGGTGCTCGGCGAGAAGGTACAAGACGGAGATGCCGTTGTGGTCGTGTTCGCGGCAGCAAACCGAGATCCGTGGGCCAATCCCGATCCCGATCGCTTCGATCTCAATCGCAAGGATCGTCGCACGTATACCTTCGGCATGGGTTCGCATGCTTGTCCCGGCGCGCGCGTGGCGACGACGATCGCCCGAACTGGAGTTTCTCGCCTGCTCGCTTCCGGGATCAACCTTCAGGCGTTTGCTGCGCCGCGCTATCGGCCATCGCTCAATGCGCGCATCCCCGACTTCGCATCGGCGTACGACAGCGTCGGCGACCGAACTTGAGGAGCACCACTTCATGACCGACACGAAACTGCACGCATACGTATTCGACATGTACGGAACCGTCGTCGATTTTGCGACCCTGACGACGGCGCTCGGGGACCTTGCCGAGCGGCCTGGAGCGCTGATCGACACCTGGCGGCAAAAACAACTGGCGTATAGCCATGCCGCGACGATCATGGATCGCTACGTCGATTTCGACACCTTGACGGGGCTCGCGCTCGATTACGCCGCTGCTGTCCATCGCGTACCGCTCGACCCTACGCGGCGCGCGGCGTTGATCGACGCGTGGTCTCAACTACCGACCTATCCCGAGGTTCCCGAAGTGCTCGCTGCGCTGCGCCAACGCGGCCACAAGCTCGCGATCCTCAGCAACGGCACCCCACAGGCGCTCTCGCGGACGACGGCCGCCGCCGGGATCGACCGGTTGCTCGATGCGGTGCTGAGCGTCGACGCAGTTCGGGCGTATAAGCCGGCGCCCGCGGTCTATCGGTTGGCCGTCGACGCGCTCGGGTATCGCGCCGACCAGATCGGCTTTGTTTCATCGAACGGATGGGACGCAACCGGCGCGGCTGAGTTTGGGTTGGTCGTTCATTGGTGCAATCGTTTTGGAGCGCCGGCTGAGACGTTTGGCAAACCGCCGGCACGCGTCATCGCATCGTTGCGCGACCTGTTGGGATAGCTTTAGTGCGCCGACCAGCCGCCGTCGATGGCGATCGGGGCGCCGGTGATCGAACGCGCGGCGTCGCTGCACAGGTAGACGCAGAGATCGGCGACTTCTTCGGGCTCGATGAACCGATTGGTTGGCATCACCTCGAGGAAGGCGCGGCGTAGCGCCTCGTCTTCGCTGATGTTGCCGCCGTAGGAGGCGACGAGCTGCGGAGCTTGGTTGCGGATCAAGTCGGTCATGACGACGCCGGGGCAGACCGCGTTTACGGTGATTCCGTGCGGCGCGCCCTCGAGCGCGGACGCGCGGGTGAGGCCGATCACGCCGTGCTTGGCGGCGACGTACGCCGGCTTGTACGGCGACGCGACCAAACCGTGAACGCTCGAAATGTTGACGATCCGGCCGCGCTTGCGCGCCACCATGTGACGCCAAACGGCCTGGGTGACGTGGAAGACGCCGCTCAGGTTGATCGCGGTGACGAACTCCCACTTGTCGGGTGGAAAGTCCGGGAGCGGCGCGACGTGCTGCACGCCGGCGTTGTTGATGAGATGATCGATCGCGCCGAAATCGGCTGCGACGCCATCGCAGGCCGCCTGGACGACGCCGTGGTCGCGGACGTCGACGGCATACCCGCGCCCGGTTACCCCGCAGTCGGCGGCGATTTGCAGGGCGCTGCGCTGTGCCGCCGCACCGTCGAGATCGAACAGCGCGACATGCGAGCCGGCCTGCGCCAGCGCGAGGGCGGTCGCCGCACCGATGCCGCGGCCGGCACCGGTGACGATCGAGACACGGCCGCGAAGATCAATCACTAAACTGACTTCTCCTCGTACACGTAGAGGGCGGCGCCTGCGCTCGCAAAGTTTCCGAGGTCGCCCGCCGCGGCGGCGCCTTCGGGCGACCCGAGCGCAGTTTGAAGGGCCGCCAGCGAGTCGAAACCCAAGTTGGCGATCAAGATGTACGGCGAGGCGCTGCCGTCGGCGTTATTGACCGGCCCCGAGTTGATCGTGTAGGAACGCAGCCCTGGAATCTTCTTCGCGATCGGAATGTGCTTCTCGTTGTAATATTTCATAAACGCGGCCTCGTCGGCCGGCCGCGTGTAAAGCACCGTTAATTTGGCCATCGCGTACCTCCGGGGCGCCGAGCATGCATCGCGTGGGAACTACCGGATGGACCGGCGGCTTCCTGTTTCGCATCGCGGTGATTCCACCATGACATGGGTGTGCGCCCAACTAGGCAGTGGAGCGTTTGAGAAAGTATTCGTGCGTGCGCGCCAGGCCCTCGCGCAGTTCGGTAACTGCGCTCCAACCGAGCTCGTGGTTCGCCAGCGCTGGATTGAATTGCGCGTCGCGGACGTCACCTGGGCGTTTGGGTCCATGGATGATCGGCGGCTCGAAGCCGGTGATCTCGACCAGAACGCGGTAAATGTCGTTGACGCTGGTTTTGCGGCCGGTGCCGATGACGTAGCAGTTGCCGCTACCGCGCTCGAGCGCGGCGAGATTGGCCGCGGCGACGTCGCCGACGTAGACGTAATCGCGCGTCTGATCGCCGTCGGAATCGATCCGCACGCCCTCGCGTGCGAGAAACTTTCCAAGGAAAATTGCGATGACGCCGGCCTCGCCCTTGGGGTCCTGGCGCGGGCCATAGACGTTGCCGTAGCGGAGCGCGGTAAAGTCGAGGCCGTGCTCGTTCCGGTAGAACCGCAGATAGTGCTCGGCCACCATCTTCGTGATGCCGTACGGCGAGGTCGGCAACTGCGCCGTCGACTCGTCGATCGGCAAGGACGCAGGTTCGCCGAAGGTCGCGCCGCTCGACGCGAAGATCAACTTGCGCACGCCGGCGGCGACCGCGTTGTCGAGCACGTTGAGCAGGCCAAGCACGTTGACGCGCGCGTCGAACTGCGGATCGCGCGAGCCGATTGCGACGCTGTGCTGGGCGGCATGATGCGAGACGATCTCGGGCCGAAACTCTTTGAACACCTCGGTGAGCGCGGGCTCGGCGATGTCGATCTGGACAAGCTTGGTGCGCGGATCGAGATGCTCGCGCCGCCCGCCGCCGTGCTCCCAGAAGTTATCGACGACCAGCACGTCGTGCCCGTTCGCCAACAAGCCATCGACGATGTGGGATCCGATGAAGCCGGCCCCGCCGGTAACCAAAATGCGCATCGCGTCTCCCTTTTGTCCGCAATCGGCGGAATCCCGGGAACTGGAACAGCCGGGTCTGCGGCCACCGCTATCCGCTCCGAGACCTACTAAAATAGTTCTTAATCTTGTTACTCCAGGGCTGGTCCCCGGGGCTGGGCAATGATGGACCTTCTCGGACCCGTTCACAATGCTGAGGTACTATGCTCGGGCAAGCCCTTTCGCTAAGAGTGCTCCGCTTATTCCTGTTCGCGAGCGCGACGGCGCTCGCGTCCTGCGGGGGCGGTGGCGGTGGCGGAGTTGGATCTGGTGCGCAGATCCCCGCCGGCTCAGCTATCGCGCCGCCAAGCTCGTCGCCGGGTAGCCCGTCGCCGCCTGCCAATCCGCAGAACCCCGCGCCGCTGTCGTCGTCGGCGCAGCTATTGATTCAGATCCCGATGCCGCGGGCGCCCCGTTCGAGCAGCACACACGGCGCGGTGCCGCAGTATATCTCGCCGTCGACCCAATCGATCGCAGTGTCGGTTAACTCGAAGACTCCGCAAATCAAGAATCTGACGACCACCTCTGCCGCTTGTAATTCCAACACGCCGGGCTTCCTGACGTGCTCGGTCTATGTGAACGCTGCGAAGGGCAGTAATGCATTCGACGCAAAGCTCTACGATGCTGCAAATGGACAAGGACACGTCTTGTCTCATGGCACGACGACCGTGGACCTGGAACAATTCCCTGCGCCACCCGTCGACCTGTCGATGAAGGGCGTCGTCGCATCCGTCACGGTGAGCGTGAACCTGAAGCCAGCACCCGCGGCGCCGTGCGGCGACGTCGGCCAGGATGTTCCCCTGTTTTACCCCGTGCCCGTTCAAGTCATCGCCAAGGATGCTGACGGCAACGTGATCACGGGTACAGTCGACTACGACA
>JBOHTW010000368.1:0-20617 GCA_050733835.1 Vulcanimicrobiaceae bacterium
TCGCAATTCTATTCCAGCGGCGGACATCGGTTGTACGGATTTATCCTCTTCCACGAGGTCGAGACGCACTCAGCCGCCGCCGGATTGGCCCGATTGGTGCGGCTCGTCGCCGACGGGTCGCTGCGGCCGAAGATCGACCGCACGTATCCATTCGATCAAATCGACGAGGCGATCGAAGCGCTATGGCAGCGCCGCATCAACGGAAAGGTCGTCGTTACGATGGGCCGGTGAGCAGCGCTGCCCGTACGCGTGCGCCGATTCCTGCGAGCCGGTTGCAGGGCTCGTTCGAGAACACGAACCGCACGTAGCGGTCGGCCGTCGCACTTCCCCAATTAACCATCGGCGTCGCCGCGATTCGGCCCCGTTCCAACAGCCGGCGCGACGCGTCGTCACTGGCGAATCCGAGCGCACCAACGTCAATGAGCAGCGACCAGCCGCCGTGCGGGTTGACGGCCGGAACGATGCCATCCAGTTCGGCGACGATCAGGTCACGCCGGCGCTCCCATTCGGCGACCGCGTCGGCCACATCCGTCGGCGGTGCTTCGAGCGCGACTGCGGCGGCCTCCATCGCGATCCCGACCTGGCAGACGACGTTTGAAATAGAGACGAGCCCAACGTCGGCGACGAGCGGCGGCGGCCCGACGACCCAGCCGATTCGCCAGCCGATC
Organism: Vulcanimicrobiaceae bacterium; assembly: GCA_050733835.1. Lineage (GTDB taxonomy): Bacteria > Vulcanimicrobiota > Vulcanimicrobiia > Vulcanimicrobiales > Vulcanimicrobiaceae > JBOHTW01. The sequence continues at coordinate 669 of JBOHTW010000368.1, forward strand.
ATCCGCAATTCTTTTGAAGCCGAGCCGACGGTCACGGTGCGCTCCGCCATCGCCGGCAGGCTCGCCGGGTGGATGACGGCACGGCCGTCGAACGCGATCCGCTCCATCGCGGCGTCGTGGACGAGCAGCAGATCGCGCTCGGCGCACGCCTGCGCGACGACGGCCCATTCCGCACTCGTCAACGTTGCGCCGGTCGGCATCGACGGGCTCATCGTCACGACCGCACGCACGCGCGGCGAAGCCGTCGCGGCGCGAAATGCATCGAGGTCGAGCCGCCAGCCGTCGGGAGTGGGGATGAGCGGAACCAATCGAGGGATGCCGCCCGCGAGTCGCACGCGGTTCAGCAAACCGACGTAGACCGGATCGGTGAGCACGACTTCGTCGCCTTGATCGAGGACCGCAAGCAAGACGTTGAGGATGCCGCTGAGCCCGCCGGCGGTGACGATGCACGAGCGACGCCAATCGTAGTCGACCCCGCTCAGTGCGGCGACGTGCGCGGTCGCGCTTTTGCGCAACCGGTCTTGCCCCAAGAACGGAAGGTAGCTGTTCGCCGCATCCTCGCCGACTGCGCGGCGCGTCATCTCGAGCGCGGGGCCGTATGGTCGAAGGTCGGTGTCGAGGTTTTCGAGCCGTAGCACGTCCGGGTCGGAGAGCGTGTCGGCCAGGTCGCCCAAGCGATCGACCCCGATCCCCGGCATGTCGCGGAGCCGCGCGGAGCGCTGTGTCGTCATACCGGTATTCTAGCCGATCGGGCGATCCATTCGCTAGTCGCGGCGAGCGTACGTGACCGTGTGTTGGGCGAGTTGGCGCGTATCGTCCGAGCAGGTCGCGACTCCGGTTACGATGCGCCGGCCGCTGCGCACGATGCGCGCTTCGCAGACAACATCCGACGATGTGCTCGCCAAGAAGGCTGTGTGAAGATCGACGGTAACCGAGTTGTCGCCGATACCGAACAGCGTTTTGATCGCAAGCCAGACCGCGACGTCGGCCGCGGCGATCAGGATGTAGCCGGCAACGATGCCGCCGGGGCGCATATTCGAGGGTAACGCCGGGACATGCAAACAAGCCGCGCCGTCGGCGGCCGAGACGAGCCGGAAGCCGAAGGCCGTGAAATTGGTCGTGGCAAGCATCGCGTCGAGCTCGCTTTCAATGGTCGTCATACCCCAAGACTAGAGGTTCAAGCCGGCGTGAAGTCAAGCACCCCAAGATGACAATCGGGGAACTCGCGCGCCAGACCGGAGTTCGTCCCTCGCGCATTCGCTACTACGAGAGCGTCGGCGTCTTGCCGCCGCCGTCGCGGTGTTCCGGGGCGCGCAGCTACGACAGGTCGGCAGCTGACACGATTCGCGACGTCTTGATCGCGCAACGACTCGGCCTGTCGCTGGCGGAGATCCGCGCGCTCGCCGCCGGGGAACACTCGCTTGCGGCGGTTGCGGATGCGCACGTGCGGGCGCTCGATGCGGCGATTCGGCGGGCGCGCGTCGTGCGCGCATTGCTCCGCCACGCCGCCCGCGTTGCCGCCATGCCGGCCGAACGCTACGAGCGGATGCTGGCCCGAGTCGACGCGTGACGGCCGGCAGCGCCGTCGAGCCGTTCAAGATTGCGATCTCAGACGCCCAGCTTGCCGATCTCGCCGAACGGCTGGCGCGCACGCGGTGGCCCGACAGCGTCGGCGAGCCATGGGTGTATGGAACTGACCTCGGCTACCTGCGCGAACTCGTCGCCTATTGGCGCGAGCGATTCGACTGGCGCGCGCAAGAAGCGAGGCTCAACGCGATTCCGCAGGTGCGAGTCGACGCCGGCGGCCTAAATATCCATTGTTTGCATGTCGACGGACGTGGGCCGGCACCGCTTCCGCTGATCGTCACGCACGGCTGGCCCGGCTCGATCGTCGAGATGCTAAAGATCTTGCCGCTGCTCACCGATCCGGCAAATCACGGCGGCGATGCGGCCGACGCGTTCGATGTTGTCGTTCCTGCGCTGCCGGGCTACGGCTTCTCGGATGCGGCCAAACGACCCGGGATGAACGCCGGCGCCATTGCCGAGCGTTGGGTTCGGTTGATGTCGGCTCTAGGCTACGAGCGGTTCGGCGCGCAGGGCGGTGATTGGGGAGCCGGTGTCTCGACCGAACTTGGGTTCGGCTTTCCCGATCGCGTTATCGGCGTGCATCTCAACTACGGGATGCGCGCCTACCTCGCCCCCATCGACCCGCGTTCGGACGACGAGCGTGCCTACGACGAAGCCGTCAAACGATGGGCAGCGCTCGAGGGCGGCTACGCCCATATCCAGGGTACCAAGCCACAGACGGTCGCGTATGGTCTCAACGATTCGCCGGCCGGTTTGGCCGGTTACATCATCGAGAAGTTCCGGACCTGGAGCGATTGCGGCGGTGACGTCGAGTCGGTGTTTTCGCGCGACGACCTGCTCGCGAACGTCTCGCTCTACTGGCACACGCAGTCGATTGGTTCGTCGATGCGGCTGTATCGCGAACGCGATGTCGCGCCGGGGCGGCCGGCCGAGCCGCGGTCGCCGGTGCCGTTCGGCTTTGCAGCCTTTCCTCGCGAGATCAGCGATCCACCGCGGAGTTTGCTCGAACGTTCGTTCCGGTTGGAACGCTACGCGCGGATGCCCCGCGGTGGGCACTTCGCCGCCTACGAACAGCCCGAACTGCTCGCCGCGGAGATTCGAGCGTTTTTTCGCCCATTGCGCTGACTGCGTAATGGAGCTTACCGACCAAACTGTCCCGGTCGGCATATCATACCGAAATGGCACATGACCCCGTCGCGCGACCGCTCGATACGGGCGACGCTTTCCCAAGGCTCTCGCTGACGCTCGTCGATGGCTCGACGGTCGAGCTGCCGAAGACCGGCCGCTGGACCGTCTTCGCGATCTACCGCGGCGAATGGTGACCGTTCTGCCATCAGCAGTTGGCTGATTTCGAAAAGTTGCGTACCGAGTTCAGCGCGCAGGAGATCGATCTCTATGCGGCATCCGTCGACGATCTTGCCGACGCGCAGAAAATGATCGCTGCAGAGCACCTGACGTTTCCAGTCGCCCACGGTCTCGACGCGCTGGTCATCGCTCGAACGCTCGGCAGCTTTTACAACGACACTGCTAGCGACGAGTTTCTTCAGCCCACCGATTTCATCATTCGGCCCGATGGAATGGTCGAAACGGCAACCTACAGCTCGGCGGCGATCGGTCGACTGTCCGCGGCCGATGCACTTGCGCTGATCGGTTCTCGCAAGCAGCGGGCTGCCAAGACGTAGTTCAGGCCGCGAGTAACATCGTCGTGTCGCGGGTCGACACGAGTTTCGTACGCACGTAGCGTTTTAGCGTGCTGTAGCTCCCGGTGAAGCCGTAATTTTCGGTCAATTCGACATGGATCGCGCGCAAGGTTGCGCCCACGTCAAGCGCCGCGACGATGGTCGCCCGGTGTGGCTCACACAGTTGCCCCTGCGCAGGCTCGGCGTCAAATTCGATGCCGACGCTACGGAGCAGCCCCCTGCGACGCCCGTACGCAGCAATCGTCTCCCGACGATGGCCGGTCTCGCGCTCGATCTGGCGCAGTGTTTTCCCTTCCCGCATGAGCGCGAGCACTCGTTGGCGCTGCGCTTCGGTCAGCGTGTTCATCGGCGCGCACTTCGGCTGCCGGATGCTCGCGGACCTGCACTCAGGTGGCCGCTTTTCGTTACCCGTCCGCTTTTGATTGCCCGAAACCTCGACCGCCCGCACCAGCCTGTTATAGTGCTCGCGTGAACCTGATCCCGATGGTCGTCGAACAAACCGCCCGCGGCGAACGCTCGTACGATATTTATTCGCGACTATTGCAAGATCGGATCGTGTTCGTGACCGGGCCGATCGACGATGGGATGGCGAACACGGTCGTCGCCCAGTTGCTGTTCCTCGAACGCCAGGATCCCGATCGTGACATCGACATGTATATCAACAGTCCCGGTGGCAGCGTCAGCGCAGGGCTTGCGATGTACGACACGATCCAATTGATCAAGCCGGCGGTCGCGACGATCTGCGTCGGGTTTGCGGCATCGGCCGCATCCTTGCTGCTCACCGGCGGGGCGCCCGGAAAGCGCATGGCGCTCCCCTACAGCCGGATTCTGATCCATCAGCCGTCGATCGGTCAGATCGGCGGCCAAGCGACCGACATCGAGATCCACGCACGCGAGCTCATCGCGACGCGCCGACTCATCGCCGAGATTTACGAGCGCACAACGCGCACGCCGGCAGCCGGCGTCTTACGCGACCTCGAACGCGACTTCTACATGACCCCCACCGAAGCGAAGGAATATGGCATCATCGACTCCGTACTGACCGGCGCAAACCGCAACGGAGCCGAAACCCCTAGGACCTAAGCGGCCAGCCCGGTCGAGGTGGTCGACGAACTCATCTGAGTCGCCGCTTCGCGGCGCGAGGCGCGAGCAAGGTACTATCGACGATTGCGATTAGTCCTTCGCGGTAGATCGGCTTCGGGCGCATTGCCGCCCAGGAGCATCCATCCCGAGAGACCGGAGCAACTCACGGCGGTCGCATTTCTCGGCTACGTCGCACACGAAGCATATACCACGGTCTCAGCGATACGTTGACACTTCGTTAGCGCGCCACGTGGACGAGAACGACGATGCTGGGTGCCACTAGGATCGCCGTCAGCACGATGACGCCCGCGATCGTCACGGAGCGCCATCGCAACGCACGCCGATCCCAAGCCTCGAGGGCGATCAATCGAACGCCGTTGAGCGCGTGATAGATCACCGCACCGACTAACAGAACCTCCATTGGAATCAGGTACGGCCGAGCATAGTTTGCAACGGTCGCATCGTACACGTCGGGCGCCAACGGCAGCAATGCGATATCGACGACGTGTAGCAAGAGAAAGGCAAGGATCCCGAGGCCGGTTACCCGGTGGAGTGCCCACGCCCACTGACCCTCGAGCCCCCACCACTCCAACGGCTGACCGCGGCTAATGCGCACGATGAGGGTCACGGCGATCACAAACAGCGCGCCGTACGTACACGTCGCAACGATGTTGAGCCAAAGGTGCAGCAGTCCGGCAATCCAGAATGACCCGCTCAGCGGAGCCGCGGCCGGGTTTGAGCGCCACTGGGCGGGTTCGATCAGGGTCGCGATCCCGACGGCGACAAAGACGATCGTAGCCGAGGCAACCGCAACGTTCGCGGTTCGCAGCGCGCGAGCGTTTGAACTTGCGATCAGTGCATCGCGGAGGATCGCCTGCAATCCCGCCATACCATGGGTCAATCCTAACACGAGCAAGATTGCGTCGAATGCAGTCCAACCGATGGCCACCCAGCGCCCATCGACGAATGCGGCATTCGTTGCGGATGGCGCGTTCACGTAGTGCATGATCGCGAGATGGACCAGCGCAAAGAGCAGCAGCGCAATCCCACTGATACGGAGGAATCGCCAAACCAGCATCGCTTCGAGCGGGTCCAAGGCCCGGCTACCCTCGGAGCGCACGCTTCCGCAAGAGCTGGATGGAGAGTAGCGGATCGACGCCGGCCGGGCAGACGCTCGCGCAATTCCCGACGTTGCGGCAATCGAAGACGCCGTCGCCGCCGGAGACGCGTGCAAGCCGTTGTTCGCCCGCAGCGTCGCGGACGTCGGCTGCAAGCGTGTAGGCTCGGTTGAGCGCCGCGGGGCCGAGATAGGTTGCGTTCGCTGCAACCGTCGGACAGGCCGAGTAACACGCCCCGCATGAGATGCAATCGATCTGTCGATCGACGACATCCCGCAGGTGGGCGTCGGGTCGAATCGCCGCCGGCGTTCCCGGCGGCGTCAAGAGCGACGGCTCCGCAGCGGTGAACGACGGATCGACCCGACGGTACTTCGCGAAGAACGGATCGAGGTCAACCAGCAGATCCTTGATGACCGGCAGCGATCGGAGCGGCTCGATCCAGATTCGACGGCCGAGTCGCGCGAGCCGCGCCCGGCAAGCCAAGCCCTCACGCCCATCGATCCGCATCGCGCACGAACCGCACATCCCAGCGCGACATGAATAGCGAAATGCGATCGATCCATCGATCGTTTCGACGATCGTGAGCAGGGCATCGAGCACGCTCATCTTTGGCTTCGCTTCGACCGCATACGCTCGCCAGGCCGGTCGTGAATCGGCTTGCGGATCGAAACGCCGAATGTGAACGTTGACTTGTTTCATCCGGTCATCGCGACTGCCGGCGGCTGCACGCGCGTCATCGCGATCGGGGTTAGCTTGATTGGGTGACCGGCTTGCTGAGCGACGTTCGCGAGCCAATGCGCGTCGTCGCGCCCTGGAAAATCACTGCGCGCGTGAGAGCCTCGGCTCTCGGTGCGGGCAAGCGCGGCGCGCGCGGTGAGCTGCGCGACGATATGGAGATTGCGCACGTCGAGCGCCTGTTGCCACGGAAGATTCCAGCGCCGGCCGGGTGATACGGCGATTGCCGCAATTCGATCCTCAAGCGCTTCGAGCCGCTCGAGCGCGTGCTGCAAGCCGCGATCCTCGCGCACCAGCCCGACGCCTTCCCACATTATCTGAGCGATCAGGTCGCGAATCGCAAACGGGCTCTCGCCATTCTCGCGTTCGAGCGGCGCGAGCGCGGCCGTTTTGACTTCGTTTGCTTGCGCGATGTCCGGCTGCTTTGGCTTGAGTTCGTCGCACAAAGCCGCCGCGGTCACTCCCGCGCGGGCCCCGAAGACGCACGAGTCCGCAACGCCGTTGCCACCCAGCCGATTGGCGCCGTGAATGCCGCCGGCGTCTTCACCCGCGACGAGCAGGCCCGCGAGCCCACAACGCGCTGCGTCGTCGATACGAACGCCACCCATGTGAAAATGCGCGGTCGGCGTGACTTCGACGGGGCCACGCGTGAGATCGTAACCGACCTCAGCGCACCGCCGAACCATCCCCGGGAACGTCTTGGCGACGAACTCCGCGCCGAGATGCGACGCGTCAAGAAAAACGCCACCCTGCGGGCTCGCGCGACCGGCCATGATCTCGATGTAGCTCGCGCGTGCGACGACATCGCGCGTCGAGCGCTCCATTCGCGCCGGATCGTAGCGCTCCATGAATCGTTCGCCCCGGCCGTTGAGCAACCACGCCCCGGCTCCGCGCAGTCCTTCCTCCAAAACCATCCCCGAGAGACGCGATGCACCCGCAAGAATTCCGGTCGGATGGAACTGCATCATCTCCATATCGATCAACTCGCAGCCCGCGCGATAGGCCATGGCGTAGCCGTCGCCGACCTTCTCGAGCGAGGGTGCTGAGTAAGTATACATCCGCGGTCCACCGCCGGTTGCCAAGATCGTCACGCGCGCATGCGCGAGCGTAAACTCGCCGGTGCGTTGGTGCAACAGCAGAGCACCGGCGATCTGCGTTCCGTCAGCCGCGTCGTGAATCAAATCGACGGCGCGGGTCTCGTCGAGTAACGCGATCCGGCGCGCAAAGAGCTGGTCGTGCAACCGGTTCACGATCTCAATTCCGGTTTGGTCCCCGCGGTGAACCGTCCGATCGAACGTCTGACCGGCAAACGCTTTTTGATGGATGGTTCCATCCTCACGCCGGTCGAAGAAACAACCGATCTTGGTCTCCAGCTTACGGATGATCGCCGGTGCATCGGACGCGAGCGCCCATGCGAGCTCCTGGTTGTTGAGAAACTGGCCACCTTTGACCGTGTCGCTAAAGTGCCGCTCGACCGAGTCGCGCGGATCGAGTGCCGCGTTAAAACCACCTTGAACCAGCCGCGTACAGCCGCTCTTTCCGATGAGGCCTTTGGCAACGACGACGATCTTGAGCGCCGGGTTCGCGTCGTACGCGTGAAGCGCGGCCATCAACCCCGCGCCACCGCTGCCCAGAACGAGGACATCGCAGCGCAGGGCATCGAGCGCGTTGGCCATCTTAGGGCTTGATGCCGAGCGACTCGTAGATGGTCGCGAGCCGCTCCTGCGCCCGACCAGCGACGTCGCTGTAGATGCTCCCACCGTGTGCATCCATGCCGACGATCAGCGGCCCGAACGCGCGAACGCGAAACTTCCACAGGCATTCGGGCATCAGGTCTTCCCAAAAGACGTCTTCGATCGCTTCGACTTGTTCGGTCTCAACCGATGCGGCGCCGCCCACGATCGCCAAATAGACGCCGCAGTGGCGCGCGAACGCAGCGCCGCTCGACGCCGACAAGCCGCCTTTTCCGATGATCGCGCGAACGCCGTAATCGCGCAGCAAGCCGTCCGTGAAGCGGTCCATCCGCATGCTCGTCGTCGTCCCAATCGTCATGGGCTCGTAGCCCCGCGCCGTCTTGCGCACGTTTGGCGCGACGTGGAGCAAGATGGCACCGGTGAGGTCGACCGGCGGGGGCTGGCCCTCATCGAAGATGCGAATCTGGGTCGCATCGCGGATTCCCCAAAGCGTGCCGTCGACGACGACGGTATCGCCGATCCGAAGCCGTCGCACGTCTTCGTCCCGGAGCGGCGCCGTGAACCGATGCTCCGTGCTAATAGCCCACCTCATAGGTTCCATCGCCGTAGATTTTCGCTCGCCGGCGTTCACCACGCCAACACTGCATGTTGACGGCGACCGGATTGAGCGTGATGTGCGTCCAGGCGGTCTCGATATGCAAGTCGAGCGCCGTCGTGTCGCCGCCGAGCCCCATCGGACCGATCCCCGTGCGGTTGATCGCCCCGAGTAGTTCGAGTTCGAGCGCCGCGATTTCGGGATCGTCGTGACGCACCCCGACCGGTCGAAGCGTCGCCTTCTTTGCAAGCGTCATGCAGAGATCCGACGAGCCACCGATTCCGACGCCGACGATCGTTGGCGGGCACGGCTTGCCGCCCGCACCGACCGTCATCTCAAGGATGAATTTTTTGACACCGGCGAGCCCGTCAGCCGGGGTCAGCATCTTCAAGAACGACATGCTCTCCGAGCCCGAGCCCTTGGGAATCATCAGGAGATCGAGATGATCGATCGCGCCCGAGAACTCGATGTGGACGATCGGGATGCCGTCACCGGTGCTCGTCTGCCGGTTTTGGCGGGTGATCGGCGAGACAATGCTCGACCGCAGGTCGTGCTCTTTGGTTGCGCGTTCGACGCCGCGGGTCAGCGCTTCGGTCATCCGCACGCCGTCGACGGCGAAGCCTCGACCGATCGTGATCCAGAACATTGGGATTCCCGTATCCTGGCAGACCAGGGTATGTTTGCGCTCCGAGATGTCGATCGCCCGTAGCATCGTCGACACGATCCCCCGCGCAAGTTGGCTGGACTCGCGTTCCATTGCGATCCGCAACCCCTCGCGCACGTCCGGTGGGATATCGATCTGCGACTCGAGGTACAGCGAGCAACCCAATTCCTCAAACGTCGCGTACAAGTCGGCTGCAACGAAGCTATTTCGCACGGGTCATTCCCCACTTGACGACCGTCCGGCTTTCGAGCAAAGCAAATAGCGCATCAACCAATATCCCGAGCACCGATATGACGACCAGGCCGGCAAAGATGTCCGCCGTCTGCAAGAAATAACGCGCATTATTGATATACCAGCCGAGCCCCCCATTTGCGCCGGCCGAGCCGAAGACGAGTTCGGCAGCGACCACCGTCCGCCAGCCGAATGCCCACGCGGTCTTCAAACCCGTGAGAATATACGGCATCGCCGCCGGAATGAGAACGTCGACGATCAACCGCGTTCCGCGCAACCCGAGATTGCGCGCCACCATCTGAAGCGTTGGACTGATCGCGCGAAAGCCTGCGTCGATGTTGATCGCAACCGGCCAGATCGTTGCCAGCGACACGACGAAGACGATCGAGGTCGGCGTCAGCCCGAACCAAATCATGGCTAGCGGCAAGATCGCAATCGACGGTAGCGGGTTGAGCACCGCAATAAGCACCGACAGCAGATCTCGACCAACGCGCGAAAAGACCGCGAACGACGCGAGGACGAACCCGGCGAACACGCCGATCACCATCCCGGCGGCGAGCGAGCGAAGCGTGCTCAGGGTTGCCGCGGGAATCTGACCGTCAACGATATCCTTCCACAGCGCTTGAGCGACCACGAGCGGTGAAACAACGAGCAGTGGCGAGACGCGGGCGGCCATGACGTAGGTTTGCCAAATTATCAACAGCACGAGGAGCACGATCCCGTAGCGCATCGGTGTTGGCAGGCCCGACCAACGCTGCACGTTGCGAGCAGCCGCTTCGAGCGGAGCGGGCGTTACAAGCAGTTCGCGTCGGGCCATAACGTTGGTCTCGCTAGCTTCTCAATCGACTGCGACGGCGAAATCTTCGCGCGGCGATTCGGGGGATATCAATAGTGAGCGTAGATGATTCGAAAGGCTGATAAAGCGTTCATCGCCGACGTCCTCGGCATCGGCAGTTTCGACGATCTCGCGAATCCGGGCCGGGACCGTCGACATCACCGCGACGTGGTGCCCAAGAAACACCGCCTCCTGGATCGAATGCGTTACCAGGATGATCGTAACGCCCGTCTGCTTCCAAATATCGTTGAGTTCGAGCTGAAGCTGACTGCGCGTGATCGCGTCGAGCGCGCCGAAAGGCTCGTCCATCAGAAGGATCGCGGGTTCCAGAGCGAGCGCTCGCGCAATCGCCGCGCGCTGCTTCATTCCGCCCGAAAGTTGATGCGGGAACTTTTCGGCCGCGGCATCGATTCCCACCAGCCGAAGCATTTCGTGCGCTCGTTGGCGAGCTTGGATCTTCGAGGCCCCCCGGGCGACGCGCAGCGCATAAACGATATTGTCGGCGACCGTCCGCCACGGAAAAAGCTGATCGAAATCTTGGAAGACGACCGCACGATCGGGTCCGGGTGAAACGATCGGCGTACCGTCCAAGTCGATGCTGCCGTGCGTCGGCGCGATAAAGCCCGCGATTGCCTTGAGCAGCGTCGTCTTACCGCAGCCCGAGGGTCCGATCAAGACAAACTTTTCGCCGCGATTAACGGTGAAATTTGCCCGACTGACCGCACAAAAGCCGTCGTAATCGATTTGGACGTTGCGACCGACGACGAGTGCGCTCGCCGGTTCGAGCATCGTTAGCTTCCCGTGCCGGCCAGCGTCGGGAGTTCGAGGTCCTTCATCGAGGCCGGCGTTTTCGAGAGCAAGCCGATGGATTGCATGAACTTTGCATAAGCGCCGAATCCGTGCGGCGTCGTGGTGTAGGTTATCTCCTTATGCGTCATCCAGCCTTCGAATTGCGCAGCCGAAACCTTGCCGGCCGTGTCGTCGGAAAGCAGCTTTGCGGCGCCGACCGTGTCGTGATTGATATAGTTGGTCGCGTCCTGGAGATCTTTGTAAAAGACGTCGACGAATTTGGGATATGCGTTGTAGAACGCTGTCGTTGAAAAAACGCTATTGAATGTGCTCGGCCCAAATGCTTGGTAACTGCGGAAGACGATGTGCCCGCCGTCTTTGACCTCCTCGAACTCGAACGGCGGCGAGCTGAGATGGAGAACGAGCTGGCCGTGCTCGAGGGCTTGCAAACCAACGGGATGTGCGATTGCCACGATATTGGAGTCAAGCGCATGCGCGTTACCGAGTTGCATCTCGGCGCCCTTTCGCAGCGCAATCGCCTGGATCGAGTCGGGCCCCGGCATCCCAATCTGCATGCCGGGTTTGATATCTTTGAGCGAATGAATCGACGCGTCGCGGGTCACCAGCCACAGATCCATCTCATTGAGCGCGCTGATGAGCTGATAGCCGACCCCGCGATCCCAACCGATGAGAAACGGCCCAACCCCGCCGGCGCCGATCTGAATATGGTTGGCGATGATCCCGTCCCGGATGACCGCACCATTCGAGAGCACCTTCCACGTAAACGTCGTCTTCGGGAACTGCTTTTCGAGTGTGCGCTGCTCTTTGATGACGATCAGATTCGCATAGCCGATTCCCGGCTGATAGGCGATGGTGACACTGTCCGGGGCATCGGGCGCCGCTGCCACCGGCGCGGTTGCAGCTCCCAGTGCGAGCACTCCCGCGGCGAGTATCGCGCGGATCAGACTGCGGAATGGGCGGCTAAAGTTTACGGTCACGACGGTCCTCCGTGCAATGCGCGAGGGAAAATAGCCCCTGACGATTTTGGAGCCCATCGCCGCCGGACCTTCGACGAGGGCTTTTCCCCGCGAGCCCGTTAGACTCAATCGTACTCGCCAACAACAAACCAGTGCCCGCCGACGCAGGCGATGCGGCGCAGCGAGCCGTCGGTGAGGGCGACGTCGTACTCGTCCCACACCTTGGGCGTGCTCCCCCACTGTTCGGCGCTACGCCACGGTCCGGCGAGATCAACGACCCGATGGACGGCATCGCCGCTGGATAGACCGACGAACGCCGGCCGATTGTGCTCAACGCGCACGACGATTGCGCATGGTTCGAGCGCCCGGTACGTCAAGGTGCCGCAACCGTCGCTTTCGGCCGGTACGGGAAGCCCGGCCGCGTGGGCACGATGGGCGCGATCGGCACCGAGCGCCGCATCCAACCGCGCGAGCGCAACGGCTAGCACCTGTGGGTCGGGATCGCCGGTCGCGAATATCCCCAGCGGCGAGCCACCCGCTTCGAGCCGCTCGGCGCCGAGCCGCAAGCCGATGACGGGCGAACGCAGCGCGACCCCTTCCAACCGCACGCGAATCAACTCGAAGAGCGTCGCGGCTTGTGCCGTCGGCTCGGCCAGCGCGACCAGCAATTCGCGTAGCTCGCCATCCTCGCACTCGAGTTGAACGCGCGCGCGGCCGCACCGCTTGCCCAATCGCGCCAGATCCTCGGCGACCCGTGCAACCAGCGTCCGCAATGCAAACAGGAGTTGATCCTCGCGTTCGGCGCTGCCCTCACCGTAGAGCGAACGCTCGATGCGAAGCGCGCGCGGCCGCGGCAGCAATGGTTCTGGATCATCCCCGCGCGCCAGCGCATGCCAACGAGCGGCCGCTTTGCCGAAGCGGCGCACGAACGGACCGTGCGGTAATGCCGCCAGTTCACCGAGGTTGCGAATCCCGAGCAACTCCAACCGGTGCTCGATCTCCGCTTCGAGTCCGAGTACGCCGAGCGGCAGCGGTGCGAGAAACGCGGCTTCGTCACCAAGGGCGACGATCGTCCTATCGCCGATACCGGCTGCGACGCGCGCGACGAATTTGGTTGCGGCAAAACCGATTCGAACCGGCAGCCCACAGGCGTCAACCGCGTCGCGAATGGTCGTCAGCCACAGCGCTGGCGTTCCCGCGATGCCGCGCATCTCGATGAAGGCCGTGCCTTCGCCGGCATCTTCGATCAGCGGCGAGGCAACATCGAGCGCGTCGAGCACCGTCTCCCACACCGCTCGATTGCGCGCCGGATCGTCGGCAAGGATCGTCGCCGCGCGGGCTTCGGTCGCCAGAGTTGCACTCGCCTGCGCGATCGTCATGCCGGCGCGCGCGCCGAGTTCGGCCGCCCGCCGATCGACGGCGACGATCCGGCCGCGTTCCAGCCGGTCGGCGATCGCGACCGGCCGTGCGCCAAGTTCGGGGTCGGCGCGTCGGGCGACCGCGACCTTAAACGCAGGAACGAACGCGCAGACGAGCGGCATCGACACGGCGGTGCGTGGCCGGGAGTTCGAGCGGCGCACCGCCACGATCGAACGCCGTGCAGATGAAGTTCGCAGTCTTTCCCGGAACCGCGCGTTTGTGTTTGAGTATCTCGACACCGACTTCGATGCCGGCGAGGGTTGTGAATAACCCACTCTCGCCCGTCCAATAGACTGCGGCAGTGCGTAAACCGAGCCGCAGTGCCGCGAACGCGCGCAGTTCATGGGCGAGGTTTGCACCACGAACGAGCACCACGATACCGCTGCGGTGCGCGAGGTTCGCGATCCGGGTCCAGTTCGCGGCGTTCAACCGCAGCGCGGGCACCACGATGACCTCGCCGAGCGCCGCGTGCAGCAGGATGTCGAGCGCCCGCGCGGCGCCGATCTCGTCATCGGCGGCGACGACGAGCAACCGCTCGAGATCGATCCCGGCGGCAGCCAGTGCGAGTGGCAAGAGCCGGCCGCCGGCTGGATCGTCCGGCCGTTCGATCAAGGCGTTCAAGCCCGTCGCCCGAGCAAGCAGGCGCGCAGCGAGCGCTGAACCGCCACAGCCCGACGGCCCTTCGAGCGTCGCGATACAGCCGCGCGGAACCCCGCCGCCAAGCGCCGCATCGAGCGCCGAAAAACCAGTCGCGAGGAGCCCGGCCGTCGCTGGAACAAAGGCCGGCGCCGCCGCTGCCCGGTGCTGCCGGTCGTGGGCGGCCCGCAACTCGACAAAGGCGTGCCGGCGCCCCGAGACGTCCGGCAAGGCGACAGGTGGCAACGGCAGGGCGCCCATGGGAGAGCGATAATACATCGAACATATGTTCGATGTCAACGCGGCTTAGCTCGAACGAGGGTTGAGCAGATCGTTGAGCCCATCGCCCAGCAAGCTGAAGCCGACCACGCTGAGCACGATGGCCACGCCGGGGAAGACGCTGATCGACCAACTCTGCCCCAGATACCCCTGCGCGGCGTTGAGCATCGAGCCCCAACTGACTAAATTGGGATCGCCGAGGCCAAAAAAGGCGATCCCCGCCTCCAGCAGGATCGCGTGGGAGACGCCCTGCGTCGCCGCCACGATGACGGGCGGCATCGCGTGCGGGAGCATCACGCGATTGGCGATGTACCAGTCACCGGCGCCAATGGCGCGCGCGGCCTCCGTGAACTCGAGCGCCTTGAGGGAGAGAAACTGCGCGCGCACGATGCGCGCGATGAGCGGCCAGCCCAGCACCCCGAGCACGATGGTGACGCGGTCGACGCCGCGGCCGATCAACGCCACCAGCACGATGGCTAAGAAGAACTGCGGAATCACTTGGAAGAACTCGGTGACGCGCATCAAGAAGATCTCGACGAGCCCGCCGCGGTAGCCGGCGATCATCCCGATGCATAGTCCGATCGCGGTGGCGATGAGCGAGGCGCCGATGCCCACCACCAGCGAGACGCGAGCCCCGTAGACCACCTCGCTCCACAAGTCGCGGCCTAATTGGTCGGTCCCGAGCACGCTGTGCGCCAGCGGCGATTCGAAAGTGCTGCTGGAGGTCGCCAGCGGATCGTGATGGGCAATCAGCGGCGCGGCGATGGCAGCGAAGACGAGGCCGGCAACGATCAGCGCGCCGAGCGAGAACGTTTGGTAACGTAGCAGTGTGCGCAGCGCACGCCCGTTCATGCGCGCATCCGGGGATCGGCTCGCCCATAGGCGACGTCGGCAACGAAATTCGCCGCGATGGCCAGCACGCTCGTCACCAAGAAGATGCCGGTAAGCGTGGGGTAGTCGCGCCGGAAGAGCGAGTCGTAGAGCAGCCGTCCCATGCCCGGCCAGCCAAAGACCGTCTCCACCAGCGCCGAGGCCGAGAGCAACAGGCCCACGCTGTAGCCCGCGGCGGTGATCGCGGGCAGCAACGCGTTGCGCAGCGCGTGGCGGAAGACGACCAGCCCTGGGTTCACGCCCTTGGCACGGGCGGTGCGGATGTAGTCGTTGGTCAGCGTCTCGATCATGCTCGAGCGCACCAGCCGCGTCATGAGCGCGAGGTGTCCCGTCGAGAGCGCGATGACTGGGAGAATCAGGTGGCGCCCCACGTCGAGTATGTGGCCGAGCGCCGTCGGTTGACTGTGTAGCGCGCTCATGCCGATCGACGGCAGCCAACCCAAGTGGACGGCAAAGATGAGGATCAAAATCTGGCTGAGCCAGAACCCGGGAACCGCGAAACCCAAGAGCGCGACGATGCTAACGGCCCGGTCGGGGAGACCGAGGTGCCGCATCGCCGCGCCGGTTCCGAGCACCACCCCACCGAGCGATCCCAATACGAGTGCGGAGCCGGCCAACAGCAGCGTCGGTCCGATGCGCGCGCCGATCACCGCCGTCACCGGCGCGCTGTACGCGAACGAGTAGCCGAGGTTTCCACGAACCACCTGGCCCAGGTAGTCGACGAACTGCACCCAGAGCGGCTGATCCAAGCCAAGGTCGTGGCGCAGGTGCGCGATGTAATCCGGCGGCGCGGGATAGTTTCCGACCAGTGCCACGATCGGATCGCCTGGGATGATGTGCGTCAGAAAGAAGATGACGATGATAACGCCGAAGAGCTGCGGAACGACGAGCAGGAGTCGGGGAAGAGAGGCGCCGGCCCGCACGCTCCTATGGGCCTAGGGTGACGCGCGCCATACCCCGTCCCATTCATCGTACGGCTGGCGGCTCTGCCAGAGATCGCGTAGGTTCGCCTGCGCCGCATCGACTTCGGTGCGATCGATCAGCGGCACGAGCGGCAGTGCTTTGGCGAGCAGCACTTGCAATGCGTCGTAGTCCTTTTTGCGCACGGCGACGTCGACCGTCGAAGCTGCCTCCTCGAACAACTTGTCCACGTTCGGATCGGAGAAATTGGTGGGATTGGTAAACGGCTTTCCCGGCGGCGTCGTGATGTAGGCGCGGGCGATACCGATGGCGGGGTCGCCACCGGTGGTGTAGGCCTGCAGCCCGATGTCGAAGTCGCGCTTGGTGTACATAAAATCGTCGAAGACCTGGGTCTCGTACGGTTCCAAAACGACGTCGACGCCGATCTTACGGTAGTTGTCGCGGATGATTTGGGCGATGGCGGTGAAGCCCGCTTGATGCACGTCGTAGAGTAAGTGAAGCGTAAACCGCATGCCGCCCTTCGACGGCAGCCCCAGCGCGTCGAGTTCCTTGCCGGCCTCGGTTGGGTTGTACGAATAGAGCTTCGTCAGGTCCACCGCCGGATCGTAGAACGGCAGCTTCTGATGAATTGCGCTCTTGCCGACGTAGCCGATGCCGGAGAACGCCTGGTCGAGGATTTGTTTACGATCGAGCGCACGCAGGAGCGCTTGGCGAACGCGTTCGTCGTCGAGCGGCTTGCGCGCTACATTAAAAAACATCAAGTAGTTGCCCGGTACGTCGGTATCGTATTTGAGCTGGATGCGCTTGTCGGCTTTGAGCGGAGCAACCTGCGTCTTGGGCAAGAAGAAGCTCTGCACGTAGTCGATCTCGCCCGTTTGCAGGCTTTGGATGCGCGATACCGGGTCGGGCACGATCTTCGCGATCACGCTGTCAAAATACGGCAAGCCCTTGCGGAAATACCCGGGGTTGCGTTTCATCTCGACGCGATCGCCGCGCGTCCAGCTCACGAACTGCCACGGTCCGGTGCCGACCGGATCGTTCGAATTGTGCGGATTCTGCAAGATGTCCGTCCCGGCGTAAAGGTGCTTCGGGAGGATCGGCGCGTCTTGACAGGTCATGTCGTCGAGCAGCGGCGCATAGGGCTTCTTCATCTTCAGCACGACCGTATAGGGGTCGGGCGCCGTTACGTCGGCCACGTTCTCGAAGACAACCCGCGAACGCGGATGATAGAGGCGCAACACGTTCCAAAACGTGAACTGCACGTCGGCCGCCGTGAACGGCTGACCGTCGTGCCACTTCACATCGTGGCGCAGACGGAAGGTGTAGGCCATGCCGTCCTTCGCCACCGTCCAGGTCGTCGCCAGTTCCGGGTGCTCTTTGTTCTGACGATCGACCCAGAGCAAGCCGTTGAACATCTTGCAGTCGACGGCCAGTGCGGCCACCCCCGTCGTAATGGCCGGGTTGAGCGACTCCGGGTCGTTGCCGATCGCGAACACAAACGTTCCGCCCGGCTTCGGCGTTTGCGCAGCCCGCGAAGGCGAGACCGTTGCGAACGCGATCGCCGCGGTTGCGAGCGCCAGGACCGGCAAGCATTTTCGTATGTTCATGATGCACCCATCCGATCGCTAACCCAGGGATCGTCGAGGTCGAGCAACGCCCGCACCTCCGCGGCTGACCGATGGCGCGCGATCGGCTCCGCCGAGCGCGCTGCGGCGTGAGCAATCCGTAACGCAACCTCCGTGCCCACTCGCAGGTCGTCCAGATCGACGATCTCGCGTCGATCGGCCGGCGTGAGCAGAAAGCGCGTCAGGGCCGTGGGATCCTCGTAGCCGGCGATAAGCCGAAACGACGGGATTCCCGCCAGGAAGAAGTTGTAGTGATCCGAGTTCGCCATCACGGGCGCAACGACGTCGATCGGCATGGCGACGCCGTCGGTGGTGCGGCCGATGAACGCGGCGACGTCGTCCATGCCGCTGACGAGCACGCTCAAGCGCCCGGCGCCGCAGATGGTGTCGAGGTTCACCACGAGGGCGATCTTGCGACGTTCTTCCTCGCTTAAGCCCTGAACGTAAACGCTCGATCCGTACAGGCCCCACTCTTCGAAGGTGAACAGCATGCAGCGCACGCCGCGGCGCAGATCGCCGGCGCTCGCCAGAGCCTGCGCGATCGCGAGCACCGCCGCCGCGCCGGTGGCATTGTCGAGCGCGCTGTCGGCCAGATCGTGACCGTCCAAGTGCGCGCAGACGACGACCCACTCGTCGACGGTCCCCGGAAGTTCGAAGATCACGTGAGCCCCCTCCATCGGAGCGCGCTCGCTCTCGATGGTCAGGCGAATTCCGGCGGGTCCGGCGCTGGCCGCCTGCGCGAGCCGTTGGCCGCCCTCGTAACTCAAGCCGACGGCTGGGATGTCGCCCGGCTCGCCGCGCCCCGAGGATCCGGCGACCACGCCAACTCCGGGCAGGTAGTTGGCGATGCAGAAGGCCGCGGCAGCGGCCTCCTTTGCCCAAGCGTACTTGCGGCGCCGGTGAACGTGCTGCACGCTGAACGGGAACTCGTGACGAACGAGCACGGCACGCCCGGCGATACGCCCCCGCTCGCGTTCGAACTCCTCGAACGTGCCGCGACCCAGGTCGACGACTTCGAATTCGGCGTCGCGCACCGGCGGCGAGAGCACGAGACTGGTGGCGTCGATCGAACGACCGCCGGCGAGCCCGGCCCGGGTCGCGATGCGCCGCCAACCGTCATACGGATACGTCTGGGAACGCGACGCGCCGTTCGCAATCGCCACTAGTCGTTGGGTGACGTAACGGCGAGCGGCAAGCTCGCTCGGGGTTCCGGCAAACCGGCCGCCGGCATCGCACAGCGCGTAGAAGTCTTGACGCAGGCACGCCGCGTCGAGCACGGATGAGACGGGCATAACCAGATGCGGGTACCTCGCGTGTCGATACGCTTTGGCTCGTGCGAGTTCTGTCCGCTCCGCAGGGCTTCCTTACCTTTGCTCGACACCGCGCGCCGACGTTCTTTCCAGGATATGAAAGCTCGCAGTCTTAGACGCCGCCTTTAGCCCTCGTCGGCGATGATCGAGCCGACCCGGTCGCCGAGCGTGGGGTCGCGCCGTTCGGCCACGTATCCGTAGACGAGCGCGAGGATCAGAACCACCAGCGTCAGCCAGGGGAACAAGTTGAACGGATAGGGTTGTCCCGGTTGCACGAGGCCCCAGATTGGGAGCAACAACGCGAGCACGCCGAGGATCGGTAATACGATGTGCCGGAAGGTCTGCGTCTCGGCGCGGTGATGGCGCAGCATGAAGAACGGCAACGCGACGTTGGTGACCAGATAGACGACGGCGATCGGGATGGTTCCCGCGGTCGCGATGATGCCGAAGAAATCGGTCGGCTTCTGCGCCCAGCCGAAGATATACACGATCGCGGTCGAGATGACCAAGAACGTGACGATTGCTACCCACGGCGTGCCGTATTGGGATTGGACACGACCCAGCACCGCCGGTAGCAGCCGTTCGCGGCCCGAGTTGAACAGGATGCGCGTCTGCGAGTTCACCGCACCGATCAGCGAACCGAACGTGCTCGTGAATCCCGCGAGATAGGCCAAGAAGACGAATCCACCGACCGCCGCTTCGGTCGCCGTGATGAACGGCACCGCCGCCTTGCCGATCGCATCGGCATTGTCGTGGAAACCAACGACGGTGACGTACGCCAAGAACGTGTAGAGCAAACCGATTGCGATCGTCGACGAGAGCAGGGCCTTGGGAACCGACGAGCGCGGGTTGTTCGTCTC
>JBOHTW010000369.1:0-7046 GCA_050733835.1 Vulcanimicrobiaceae bacterium
GCGAAGGCGGCCCCGAGTTCCGCAACGTGAATATGATGGGCGTCGCCCACGGCCTCGACAAAGATCTGCTGCTTGCGCACAAAGCGGCGATCGACGAACATCTGCGTGAGGCCGGCATCGACATCGGTTACACCAACGTGTTCTGGGGTGGCCGCAGCGAAATCAAACCGTCGGAAATTTCGCCGGCCGCGTTCGAGCGCTTTTGTCGCGCACGCGGCGCCGATCCGGAAACGATGCGGACCTGATCGTGAGCGCTTCCGGGATGAACCCGAAGAAGTGCATGGGCGCGCTGTGCGCGCTGGTTGCAGTGCTGTTGAGCGGCGCGCAGCCCCGTGCGGCGGCGCAGCGCCATCCGTATACGATCGCTCACGAGTTGCGCTATGCGACGGCGGAAGACATAACCGGACTCAACCCACATCTGGCGAGCCAAGCGACGGTGCATTACCTGTCGTCGTTGACGATGGCGTGGCTGACGAAGACCGGTCCCCACAATGAGGCGATTCCCGAACTCGCGCTGGTCGTTCCAACGCAAGCCAACGGCGGCGTCTCCAAAGACGGCCGGACGATAACCTGGCACCTGCGTCGCGACGCCAAGTGGTCCGACGGCGTTCCGTTCACCGCCGACGACGTCGTGTTCTCGACGGCCGCCGTGCTCAATCCGCGCAACAACGAGACGGGCCGCTCGGGCTGGGACCTGATCACCAAAGTCGACGAGCCGGACAAATACACGGTCATATATCATCTGAAGCATGCGCTGGCCGGGTTCGAATATGGATTCTTCAGCACGGCGGGCGCGAACCCGTGCATTCTACCAAAGCACATCCTCGGCAAATTATCCGAGATCAACGATGCGCCGTACAACGCGCTACCGGTCGGCATCGGTCCGTTCAAGTACGTGAGCTGGCGGCGCAGCGACTCGGTCGAGATGGTCGCCGACCAACTTTACTTCGGCAAGCGGCCAAAGCTCCAAAAGATCGTCTTCAAGATCATCCCCGATCGCAATACCGTGCTGACGCAACTGCGCACGCACGAACTCGACATGTGGTTGCCGGTGACGGCGCACTACTACCCGCAGATCAAAGCAATTCGCGGTATCATGATCGTACAGCGGCCGGGGTATGTCTTCGACCATCTCGATTTTAACATTGCGCATCCCATCGTCGCCGATTCGCGCGTCCGGCGCGCGTTGCGGCTGGCGATCGACCGCAAAGACCTGCTCGCAAAAATTCAAAATGATCTGGGCAGCGTTCAAGACTCGCCGGTCGGGCCGGCCAATCCGGCCCACGACCCGCACCTGGGCACGACCCCGTTCGATCTGGCGGCCGCGCGCAAATTGCTCGATGATGCCGGCTGGAAGCCCGGCTCCGGCGGCATCCGCGCGAACGGCGGCCGGCGCCTGGTGCTCGACTTCGCGACCAGCGTCGGGACGCCCGACAGCGACACGCGCATCGAGCTGATCCGCGGCTGGTGGAAACAAATCGGCGTCGACTTCGTCGTCAAGCATTATCCGTCGCCGCTGCTATTCGGCGCCTTCGCGGACGGCGGGATCATTAACACCGGTAAGTTCGACGTCGTCGGATTTGCCTGGGGCGGCGACCCGATCGGCGATCTCTCCAACCTATACGAATGCGACCAGATCCCGCCGGCCGGGCAGAACGACGTGCACTACTGCAATCGGGCCGTCGACGCGGCGATGGAGCGTTTCAAGCTGACGTTGTCGGCGGCCGCGCGCCAACCGCTGACGAACTTCGTTCAAGCAGCGATCGTCCGCGATGCGCCGACGATCGTCCTCGACACACGCGACGACATCTTTGCGTTCAATAGCGACTTGACCGGCTTTCAACCCAATCAGTTGTCGCCGTTCGACGAACTCGCGAACGCGGACATCTGAGACGGCGCTCGATGCGACGACGCGCGTGGTTGCTGGCGGCGATGGCGCTCGCGGCCTGTTCCAAAGTCGATGGCGGCACGGGTTCGGCGACATCCGGCGCAGCCGGTGTCCGGCAGAACTCGTTTACGGTTCCGCACGTGTTGCGATTCTCCGACGGCGAGGACATTGCGGGGTTGAATCCGCATCTCGTGCAGCAGACGAGCCTCGGGCAGCTCTCGTCGTTGACGATGGCGTGGTTGGTGAAATTCAACCACGAGAATCAGCCGATCCCGGAATTGGCGACCGAGGTCCCGACGAAGGAGAACGGCGGGATCAGCGCCGACGGGAAGACGATCACCTACCACCTTCGCACCGACGCGAAGTGGTCGGACGGCGTACCGTTCAGCGCCGACGACGTGGTGTTCTCGACCAAGGTCGTGCTCAACCCCGCGAATCTCGAAGTCAGCCGCACGGGTTGGAGCCTGATCGCGAAAATCGACGAACCGGATAACCATACAGTCGTCTATCACCTGAAAAAACCGTACGCGCCGGCAATCGTCAGCTTTTTTGGGAGTGCCGGAGCCAATCCGTGCATCCTGCCCAAGCACTTGCTCGGGTCACTGCCGGACATCAACCACGCCGCGTACAACGCACTGCCGGTCGGAATCGGGCCGTTCAAGTATAAACAATGGAAACGTGGCGACTTTGTCGAGCTGGTTGCCAATCCGCTCTACTTTCGCGGCCGACCGAAGCTCGATAAGGTCATCTACAAGATCGTTCCGGACTGGAACACCGTCGTAACCGAACTTCAGAGCGGTGAACTTGACCTGGCGGCATACGTTCCCAATAGCTTGTTCGCGCGTGTGCAAGCGCTGCGTGGCTTCATAACCGTCCACGAGCCCAGCCTTTATTTTTCGCACGTTGACCTCAACCTGACGCGCCCCGCCCTCAAGGACCCGGCCGTCCGCCGAGCCCTCCTGTACGCGACTGATCGGCGCACGATCGTTGAAAAGATCGAGCATGCTCTCGGCGTGGTTCAAGACTCGCCGATTTCGCCGATCAACCCGGTGCACGACCCGAGCATTCCGGTCACGCCGTTCGACCTCGACAAGGCCAAGGCGATCCTGGACGCGGCCGGTTGGAAACTCGGTGCCGACGGCATCCGCGAAAAGGGCGGTCTCAAGCTTGCGTTGGACCTGGCGACGGTCGCCGGGAACGCCGAACGCGACCAGTGGGCCGCGATCATGCAGAACGGCTGGCAGAAGATCGGCGTGAAGCTGACGGTCAAGCACTACTTGCCGTCGCTGATGTTCGCATCGTATAGTGACGGCGGGATACTCTACACGGGCAAGTTCGATCTCGCGCAGTTTCAGTGGGGCGGCGATCCGATCGGCGACTTGTCGAACTTGTACGAGTGTAGCCAGATCCCGCCAAACGGTCAAAACGTTTCGCGCTACTGTAACAAAGCCGCCGACGCGGCGATGGAGCGTGTCAAAGCCGACTACGACCTCGGCGACCGCAGACGCGACGACGCGATCGTTCAGCAGCTACTCGCGAAGGATATTCCGACGATCGTGCTGTTCATTCCCGAGGACGTCTTCGTGTATAACTCCGACTTTCACGGCTGGCGCCCGAATGCGCTCTCCCCGTTCGATCAGTTCATGGACGCCGATATCTGATTGTCGAAAACTCATCCGTTGAAGTGTGCGCCCGTCGGAACATGGCTGCGCAGCATCCAGTCGATCAGGAACCACATCAGCGCGAAGTAGGCCAGTGCAACCCCGACGCGCTGATCGGCCGTGATCGTAGCGTAACGAGCGTCGAGCTGACCGCGCCAGGCGGCGATCGCCTGTGGAATCCCGACCAACACGATCAGCAGCAAGATCGGGTTCCACCAGCCGCGCAGCAGCGCGAACGCGACCAGCGCGATCAGACCGACGATCCAGACCCGCGGCGAAATCGCGGCGACGACCCGGCCGCCGTCGAGCACCGGAATCGGCGCCAAGTTGAAGACGTTGAGGAAGAAGCCGGTGTAGGCCAGCGCGTACCAAAAATCCGAGCCGGTCGATTGGCCGAGCGCATAACAACCGAGCGCCGCTAGCCCTCCCAGCATTGGCCCGGCGAGCGCGATATAAGCTTCGGCTAGCGGCGAGGCGGGCAGTTTGGGGAGCGTTACGAACGCACCGAGCCCGGGAACGAAATACGGCAGCGCCGCCGGCATGCCGAAGAAGCGCATCGTAAGCACGTGCCCGAATTCGTGGATCAAGATCAAGATCGTGAAGCCGAGCGCGAACTTCCAACCCCAGAACAGTGCATAAAATCCGACCGACGCAATGAACGAAAACGACGAGATGAGGACCTTGAAACCGAGGATCGCCCATTTCGCGTTGAGCAACAAGAAGAGCAAGCCCTGGAACTTTGCGAAGAACAGCCCAATGCCGACGGCCCCCGCGCCGGCCGCGCGCCAGTTGCGCCCCGCGGCCGGTGGGGGCGGAAGATATTTACCTTCGACCGGCTCGGGTCGAGCTGCCCCGGGTTGGGTCGCAGCGCCCTCGGCGGGCTGGACCGGATGTTGAACGAGCCGGGGATCGCGCACGAGCTGGAGCTTCGCTATCGCGGCGGCCGACTCCCCAAATGGCTCGATGCGCTGCCGGCGGGTCCGCTCCACGCGATCTATCTGCATTGGTCGGGCGGCGACTACCGGACGCTCTCGGACCATTACCACATTTGCGTCGCACTCGACGATGCCGATGCCGTCGCGATTCATTTGACCCACGATCTGCAGGCGAACCTGCGCGATGTCCGGCCGCCGGCGACCGAATCGTACGCCGCGCACACGTTCGGCCGCAACTCGTTCGCCGCCGGTCTGGCCGTTATGGGTATGCGCGGCGCGACCCCGAGCGATTTCGGGGCCTATCCGTTGCGGGTCGAGATGCTCGATGCGCTGTGCGCGGTCGTCCGCCGGCTCTGCGAACGGTATGAGCTTCCCGCCGACGCCACCCATGTGATGACGCATGCCGAAGCGGCGCTCGCCGACGGCTACTTCGGCTGCGCCGACGACGAACGCTGGGATATCGCGCGGCTGGCGCCATCACCGCGACCGCTGACCGCCCGGGACGCGCGCGAAGCGGGCGACCAACTGCGCGCGTGGATCCGGCGGTGACGGCGGGTGCGCGTCCGGTGCGCATCGTCATTCTCGGCGGTGGGTTCGCCGGAATCGCCACCGCCGCGCGGCTCGAACGCATCCTCCGGCCTGGCGAGGCCGAAACCGCGCTCGTCAGCCGCGAGAACTACTCGCTGTTCACGCCGATGGTCCCGGAGGTCAGCTCCGGCGGTCTCGCCGCCCGCCACGTCGTCACGCCGATCCGCGCGCAACTTCGCCGCACGCAGTTCTATCTTGCCGAAGTCAAGCACGTCGACCTCGGCGCGCAGTCCGTCACAATCGAACACGCGTTGCTCGGCACGACTAGCCGGCTGCCCTACGACCATTTGGTTTTCGCATTGGGCTCGGTCAGCTCGACATTCGGGTTGCCGGGAGTAGCCGACCACTCGCTCCCGCTCAAGACGCTCGAAGATGCCGATCGGCTACGCAATCATGTGATTGCGATGCTCGAGATCGCCGACGTCACGACCGATCCTCAGGCGCGCGCACGACTGTTGACGTTCGTTTTCGTCGGCGGTGGGTTCACGGGCGTCGAGGCCGCCGGCGAGATGGTCGACTTCTTTGCCAGCATCGGTCGGTTCTATCGCGGCTTCGCGATCGGCGACATTCGGATCGTGTTGATCGAAGGCGGCGCACGGTTGCTGCCGGAGCTGGTATCCGGGATGGGCGAATATAGCGCGCGCGAGTTGCAACGGCGCGGCATCGACGTCGTGCTCGGCGACCTCGTCGCCGGCGCCGACGACGATTGCCTCCAACTGCGCAGCGGCCGGCGAATCGAAACGGCAACGGTCGTGTGGAGCGCCGGCGTTCGGCCGTCGCCGCGGGTCCAGGCGCTGGGGCTCGCAATCGGTCGCGGCGGCGCGATTGTGACCACCGCCGACATGGCCGTTCCCGGTCAGACGAATCTGTGGGCAATCGGCGATTGCGCGGCGATCCCCGACCCGACGGGTAAGCCGTATCCGCCAACCGCGCAGCACGCGATTCGCGAAGGCCCGGTGCTCGCCGAAAACATCGCGCGAAGGTTACGCGGCCAGCCGACGCGACCGTTTCGGTATGCGTCGCTCGGGATGATGGCGTCGCTTGGCGCGCGCAGCGGCGTGGCGGGCCTCAGTAACGGGCTCATCCTCTCCGGCTTTCCGGCTTTTTTTCTCTGGCGAATGTATTATCTGGCACGCTTGCCGGGACTCGACCGGCGGTTTCGGGTCGCGTTCGACTGGCTGCTCAACCTGATCTTTCCGCGCGACATCGCCGAGTTGCGGATCTACGCGCAGCGCGCGCGCGCCGAAGTTCAAGCGAATCCGGCCAACGTCGCACCGGCGAAGCCGTCGGCATGATGCGCTCAGTACGATCCGAGAATGCGCGAGCTGCCGCTGAGCTTCGCGAGCGCCCGATCGAGGGCCGGTTGTTCGACGTTTTCGATCTCGCAGTAGAACCGGTAGGCAAACGCTGCGTCTTGCGAGGGGCGTGAGACGAGCGACCGGAGATTCATCCCCGTCTCGGCGAACGCTGATAGCGCGTCGCGCAACGAGCCCGGCCGATGCGCGAGCGCAAGCGCGACGCAGGCGCGTCCGTGGCGGCGGCGCGCGACGCCATCGCGCTGGAGCAGGAGGAAGCGCGTAAAGTTGTCGGCCGTATCCTGAATCGATGGCGCGAGCACGTGGGCGCCGTAGCGCTGCGCGGCAAGCTGCGAGGCGATGGCGGCGACGCTCGGGTCGCCGCCGGCGACCATTGCACGGACGGCGCCGGCCGTGTCGGCGACGATCACGCTGTGGAGGTGGTGGTGCGCGCCAAGAAATGACCGGCACTGTTCGAGCGCCACCGGGTGTGAGTGGACCTCGCGAATCGTCTCAAGCGTCGCGCCGGGCAGCGCGATCAAGTTTTGAACGACCCGATAGACCAACTCGTCGACGATGCGGAGGCGCTCGTAGAACCAGAGCAAGTCGTAGATGCGGGGGATCGAGCCGGTGATCGAGTTCTCCACCGGCAGCAGGGCGAAGTCGACTTCGCCGGCGT
>JBOHTW010000370.1:0-4834 GCA_050733835.1 Vulcanimicrobiaceae bacterium
GTCCAGTGCAGTCGCCTCAGGTGTAGGCGGGTAGCTTGCACATCGTGTCCGCGAGCGGCTCGAGCACCTTGTCGCCCGGGACGAGGTCGACGATCTTGAAAAAATCGTCCTTGGCGGTCATCTCCGACGGCTTCTTTCCGATAACGACCGGAACCGGACGCACTTGCTGATGGTCGCCGGCACGATAGAAGACCTTGCCAAGCATCAACTCCACCGGGTGGCCGGCTTCGATCGTCTTGATGATCTCCGGCGGGTAGAACGTCTTGACGCGGGTGACCGCATCGGCCCAGATGGCAACCTGCGCGTAGGCGACGTGCGCAGTCCAACGCGGTCGAATGCCATGCTTCTTGACGAAGCTGCTGATGAAGACTTTGGAGAGCGGGTAGCGGCTTTCGAGCGACGGATACCACTCGACCGTGCCGTAGACGCCTTGCATCGTCTCGGCGCCGACGCCGTCGGGAAGATAGGTGGAGATGTTCGGAACCACCAGCGTCATGCGTTTGAGCAGGCCGAACTGCTGTGCCTGTTTGATCGATGCGACGCCGTCGTTGCCGAACTCGATGTTGACCAGCGTGTCGGCATCGGTATTGGCGATATTGGTAAGATACGAGCTGTAGTCGGTCGACGGAAACGGCACGATGACTTTGTTGACCGTCGACCAGCCTTGCTGTTCGCAAAACTGTGCCATCGAGTCGGCCAGCGAATGTCCGTAACTGTAGTCGGGGACCAAATAGATCGCTTTGCGTTTGTGACCGAGGTTCTTGCCCAGGACCGGGGCCATCGCCTTGGCGACCATGTAGGCGTCGCATTGCGAGCGGAACGCATAGCGCTGGCAATCCTTACCGGTCGTGTCGTTCGAGCCGCTCGCGCCGGTCATGTAGATGACCTTCTGCTGCTGCGCGACCTTTTCGGTCGCGATGACCTCGGCCGAGCTGACGCCGCCGGAGAGCATGATCGCTTTGTCGTGCGTGATGAACTCGGTTGCGTGCTGTACGGCCACGTCGGGCTTTGTTTCGCTGTCGGCGATTCGATAGTTGACCTTCTTCCCGAGCACGCCTTTCTTCCCGCCGAGCGATGGAATCTTGCCCATCACGCCGGTCCCGGCATTGAGATCTTCGAATGCGAGCTCGTAGCCCTTTTGCATGTCGACACCGTCGGCGGAGTAGGAGCCGGTCAGCGGCGTGATGATGCCGACGAAGACCGAGTCGCCCTTCGTGCCGTCAGGGAAGGTTCCGATCGGCGCGTAGTCGGCGCCGAATGCGATATGCGGACGCGTGACGCCTGCGGCGGCACCGGCGGCCGCCGCCGCGGCGGTCTTTAAGAAGCGATCGCGGTTCAGAGACATTGAGGCCTCCTGTTGCTGCGGAAAAAGACGCAGTTCGCGCATCCGATGGGAAGCGCGCGACCGCAGTCCACTTCGGTTCCTTCATGAACGCGCCTTCAGCAAAATGCGCGCGCGCTTTCAAGTAGCGAAACGCCGGAAGTGGACCGCTCCAAGGGGCGGCTTGGATGAGGTCGGCAGTGGGTGCAGGGCCGACTGCTCAGGAAGCGACCGCTCATGGTGACGCACGCAATCGACCCCGACCCAATCGAGACCCGCGAATGGCTCGAGGCGCTCGACGGCGTTCTCGATCACGAGGGCCCGGCCCGCGCCAAGACGCTCGTCGAACGGATCGTCGAACGCGCGCAGACCGGCGGTGCGCACGTGTCGCTTGGCGTGCAAACCCCGTACGTCAACACGATCTCGGTTGCGCAACAAGCTCCGATGCCCGGCAATCAAGAGCTGGAAGCTCGCATCCGCCATTACATCCGCTGGAACGCGATGGCGATGGTCGTGCGTGCGAACGAACACTCATCGGAACTTGGCGGACACGTTGCAAGTTTCGCTTCGTCGGCAAGCCTCTACGACGTCGGCTTCAACCACTTCTTCCATGCGCCGTCCGCGACCAACGGCGGCGATCTCGTCTTTTTCCAGGGACACTCGTCGCCCGGTGTCTACGCCCGCGCCTATCTTGAAGGCCGCATCTCCGAAGCGCAGTTGGCGAACTTCCGCCAAGACGTCGACGGCCACGGGCTGTCGTCGTATCCACACTCCTGGTTGATGCCGGAGTTTTGGCAGTTTGCGACGGTCTCGATGGGTTTGGGGCCGATTCAGGCGATCTATCAGGCCCGCTTCCTGAAGTATCTGCACAATCGCGGGATCGTGGACACAACCGGCCGCAAGGTCTGGGCGTTCCTCGGCGACGGCGAAGTCGACGAACCAGAGTCCCTCGGCGCGATCTCGGTCGCATCGCGCGAACAGCTCGACAACTTGATCTTCGTCGTCAACTGCAACCTGCAACGGCTCGACGGTCCGGTGCGCGGCAACGGCAAGATCATCCAAGAACTCGAACGCGAATTCCGAGGTGCGGGCTGGAACGTGCTCAAGGTGATCTGGGGAAGCAACTGGGATGCGCTGCTCGCCAAAGACCACACCGGCCGGCTCGTGCAACTGATGAACGAGTGCGTCGACGGTGACTACCAGACGTTCAAAGCCAACGACGGCAAGTTCGTGCGCGAGAAGTTCTTCGGGCGCTTCCCCGAGACGGCGGCGCTGGTCGCCGACATGACCGACGACGAGATCTGGGCGTTGCGCCGCGGCGGCCACGATTCTCGCAAGGTCTACGCCGCCTACGCCACCGCCGTTGCGCATCAGGGCCAGCCGACCGTGATCCTCGCCAAAACGATCAAGGGCTACGGCATGGGTCAGTCAGGTGAGGCACAGAACGTCGCGCACCAGCAAAAGCACATGGACATCAAAGCAATGCGGCAGTTCCGCGACCGCTTTTCGATTCCGATCGCCGACGCCGACATCGAAAAGGTCCCGTTTTACAAGCCGTCCGACGACAGCCCCGAGATGGAGTACCTGCGCGAGCGCGTCAAGGAACTCGGTTTCGTTCCGCAGCGGCGCCGCAAATCGGCCGTTCTGGCCGTCCCCGAACTGTCGGCATTCGACGCCGTGCTCAAGAGCACGGGTGACCGCGAGATCTCGACGACGATGGCGTTCGCCCGTATCCTCACGACCTTGGTTCGCGACAAGGCGATCGGTGCGCGGATCGTGCCGATCGTCGCCGACGAGACGCGGACGTTCGGCATGGAAGGGATGTTCCGCCAAGTCGGCATCTACTCGCCGGTCGGACAGCTCTACCAGCCGCAAGACGCCGCCCAGTTGATGTACTATCGCGAAGACAAGGAAGGCCAGATCCTTCAAGAAGGTATCAGCGAAGCCGGCGCAACCTGCTCTTGGATTGCGGCCGCGACCGCGTACTCGACCAGCGACGCCCCGATGATTCCGTTCTTCATCTTTTATTCGATGTTCGGAATGCAGCGGGTCGGCGACCTCATCTGGGCGGCCGGTGACATGCGCAGCCGCGGCTTCTTGATGGGCGGAACGTCGGGGCGCACGACGCTCAACGGCGAGGGCCTGCAACACGAGGACGGCCACAGCCAAGTTCATGCATCGTTTATTCCGAACTGCGTCTCGTACGATCCGACCTATGCCTACGAGCTGGCGGTGATCGTGCGCGACGGCTTGCGCCGGATGCTCGCCGACCAAGAGGACGTGTTCTACTACATCACGGTGATGAACGAGAACTACCAGCATCCCGCGATTCCCAAAGGCGTCGAAGACGGTATCATCAAGGGCCTCTATCTCTTGCGCGACGGTGGCAAGGTCGACAAGAAGCAGCCGCGCGTGCAACTGCTTGGCTCGGGGACGATCCTGCGCGAGGTGCTCGCGGGTGCCGATCTGCTGGCCGCCGATTTCGGCGTCGCTGCCGACGTCTGGAGCGCCCCGAGTTTCAACGAACTCCGGCGCGACGGCTTGGACGTTACGCGCTGGAACATGCTGCATCCCGAAGAGCCCCAGCGCAAGGCCTACGTTGAAGCGGCGTTTGAATCGCGCGTCGGGCCGGCGATCGCTGCGACCGACTACATCAAAGCGTTCGCCGATCAGATTCGGCCGTGGATGCATCGCCGCTACGTCGCGCTCGGAACCGACGGATTCGGGCGCAGTGACTACCGCTCCAAGCTGCGTGCGTTCTTCGAGGTCAACCGCAACTACGTCGCGATCGCCGCCCTCAAGGCGCTGGCCGACGACGGGACGATCCCGGCAGCAAAGGTGAGCGAAGCTATAAAGAAGTACGGCATCGATCCAAACAAACCGAATCCGGTAACGGTCTGAGGATCGAAGCGATGAGTCAGACGATCGAGGTGCGCGTTCCAGACATCGGCGATTTCCGCGATGTTCCGGTGATCGATGTGCTGGTGAAGCCCGGCGACCACGTGGAACGCGAGGCGCCGCTGGTCACGCTCGAATCCGAGAAGGCGACGATGGACGTTCCGGCGACCCATGCCGGGACCGTCCAAGAGTTGAAGGTCAAGGTCGGCGACAAGCTTTCCGAGGGCAGCACCGTTTTGGTCTTGGCAACGGCCGACGCCGAGACGCCGCCGGCCGCAACTCAGGCGGCGGTCGCGGCGCCGGTCGTGGAGACCGCACCGGCGGCGTCGACCAACGGCGTCCCGGCGCCGGTCGATGCCGGCGAACGCACTGTCGAGGTGCGCGTCCCCGATATTGGCGACTTTAAGGACGTGCCGGTGATCGACGTGCTGGTCAAACCGGGCGACCACGTTGCAAAGGAAGCGCCACTCGTCTCGCTCGAGTCGGAGAAGGCGACGATGGACGTTCCGGCGACCGAAGCCGGCGTCGTTCGCAACGTCGCGCTCAAGGCCGGCGACAAGGTCTCGCAGGGCACGTTGGTCGCGACGCTCGGAGTAGCCGGCGCCGCACCCGCAC
>JBOHTW010000371.1:0-16268 GCA_050733835.1 Vulcanimicrobiaceae bacterium
CGCGGCCTGCGGCCGACCGGACCGATCGTGCTCTTCAACACCGGCAGCGCGCTGAAGTACGCACCCCGCGGAATCTGACCGCGTTTACGCGCGAACGAACCGCTGCGGCGCGAACAATCCGATCGGATGGCGCGTCACGCCGTCGGTCACAAGCTCAGCCAGAATCTCACCGATCACGCTGCAAAATTTGTAACCGTGCCCGGAAAAGCCGCCGGCCAGCGCGACCTGCGGGTGCGCCGGATGCAATCCGATGATGAAGTGCTCGTCCGGCGTCAGCGTATAGAGGCAGACGCGCGACTGCAGCAACGGCCCGGCCGCCGACGGAATCAGATCGGCGAGAAACGCGCGAATCGCCAACTCCTCACGCGGGTCGACGGTCCGGTCGACGGTCTCGAGCGACACGAAGTGGTGGCTTCGATAGAACGCGATCTTCAAGCCGGCTCCCGGCAGCGACGGAAACCCGTAGATCCGGCCCTCGTCGCGCTCGACGACGTAAACCGGCAACCCGTCGAGCTCCGCTTGCGCCGCGCGGTCGCGCGCACCGAAATAATGCATCACGTTGCGCTCGATTTGCAGCGGCAGCGCCAGCTCCGGCGCGACTTGCGCAAACCAGGCGCCCGCGGCGATGACCAGGTGCGCCGCTTCGACCGTCTCGCCGGCCGCGGTCGTCACCCGCACGCCGCCGCCGCGCGTCGGCTCCCAGCCGCTGACTGCCGTGCCAAACCGCGCCTCGGCGCCGGCTCCAACCGCGCGTTGCAAGTGCGCGAGAATCGCTCGCTCTGGAAACACGACCCCCGACTCCGGCTCGTAGAGCCCGACCTCGTCATCGCGCACCGTAATCGCCGGAAACCGGCGGCGAAGCGCCGCAGCGTCGAACACCTCGTGCGGGATATCGTGCGCGCGAACGCTTGCGATCCCGCCTGCAACTGTTCGCGTCGTCGGCCGGCCCAAAAACAAGCCACCCGCAATTTGCAGCAGCGACGTTCCGGTCGCCGTCTCGAGGTCGCGCCACAGTTCGTACGCGCGCAGCACCAGCGGAATGTAGCGCGCATCGAGCGGATATGCGCGCCGAATGATGCGCGAGTCGCCGTGCGAGCTGCCCATGGCGTGCGCTGGGCTGAAGCGCTCGAAACCGATGACGCGCTTACCGCGAGCCGCAAGCTGGGCTAATGCGGCGCTGCCCATGCCACCCAACCCCAGCACGACCGCATCATACGTCATAGAATCTGACTCAAGAACGCCTTGGTTCGCGCATTCTCGGGCGACTCGAAAAACACGGCCGGCGGCGCGCTCTCGACGATCACGCCGTCGTCGACGAACGCCACCCGGTCCGCGATCTCGCGCGCGAACCCCATCTCGTGCGTCACCAAACAGCAGGTCATCCCCTCTTGCGCAAGCTCCTTGATCGTGACGAGCACTTCTTTGACCGTCTCGGGGTCGAGCGCCGCCGTTACTTCATCGAACAGGATCAGCTCCGGATTCATCGCCAGCGACCGGGCGATCGCGACCCGCTGTTGTTGCCCGCCGGAGAGTTCGCCTGGATAGCTTCGCTCCTTCCCCACCAGCCGCACCTTGCGCAGCAGCGCATACGCCCGCTCCTCCACAACCTTAGGGTCCTGTTTGAGCACTTGGATCGGAGCCATCATCACGTTCTCGAGCGCCGTCTTGTGCGGAAACAGATTGTACTGCTGGAACACCATCGAAACAACTTTCCGCAGCTCGATCAGATCCCGGTCGGTCCGCAGTCGATCGACCTGATGCGCTCCCACCCGAATCGTGCCCGAATCGATCGGCACGAGCCCGTTGATGCACCGCAAGATCGTCGACTTCCCGGCCCCCGACGGACCGATGATGCACCACACGTCGCCCTTGTTCATCTCGAACGACAGCCCGCGCAGGACTTCGCTCGCGCCGAACGCCTTGTGGATGCCGACGACGTCGAGTAGCGGCGGAACGTGGTTCACTCGTTCACCGCGAATTGGCGTTCGAGCGCGGCCGTCCAGCGCGAAATCGGGTAGCAGTAGATAAAGAACAGCAGCAAGACGTACGCATAGAACGGGACGAGCAGCTCGGGGCGGCTCTCGGCATTTAGCGCGCTCTTGGTCGTCGTCAGCACCTCGTTGACACCGACGACCGACGCGAGCGTCGTCGCCATCGTCAAGATCGCGTAGAGGTTCATCCACGGCGGCAGCATTCGCTTTACGCACTGCGGCAGGATCACCGACCGCAAGGTCTGGCGCCGCGAAAACCCAAGCGATGCCGCCGCTTCCCACTGCGTCTTCGGAATCGACAAGATGCCGCCGCGAACGATCTCGGAGACGTTGGCCATGACCGGCAGCGACAGTCCGACTACGGCTTTGATCCAGTCCGGGAACGGCACGACTCCGAACGGCGTGCGGAATTGAAACGGTATCAGGAACATGCAGAAGAACAGCAGCACGAGCCACGGTGCGTTGCGAAAGAAATGCGTGAACTGGTAGGCGGTCCCCGCGATCGCGCGATTGGGCGAGATCTGCCCGATGCCGACCAACGTGCCGACGACGGTCCCAATCGCCATCGCCAGAAAGCTGATGGCGATGTTGAACACGAACGCCCGCAAAATGAGCGGCGACCACTTCAACAAGACGGCGACGACGCCGGGGTCGGCCGGCAACGTCTGCGTCTGCGCGACCGCCGCCGAGGCTACCGTGAACACCAGGGCCGCGCACACGAGCCGCCAGTCGATGCGCAGCCGGCCGACCGCGCGGGCGACCGGATCCTGCCGATGCGCCAGCAGGGCGCCCGAAGGCGCGTGCAAGACCGGCAACCGGCTCACACGCCGTACCCGGGGATGCGCAGCCGCGACTCCAACGCCTGCAGCAGCCGCACTAAAATTGCGACCAGGACGACGTACGCGATCAAGATGAAGACCATCATCTCGGGCACGTTGGCCTCATCCGACCAGATCTGATTGGCGACGTAGAGCATCTCGGGGACGGCGATCGCATAGGCGAGTGACGTCGTCTTGACGAGGTTGACCAAATTGTTCGCCAGTGCCGGCAGACTGATGCGAAACGCCAGCGGCAAGACGACCCGCCGGAAGCTCTCCAGCCGGCTATAGCCAAGCGACTCGGCGGCCTCGACCATTGTCTTCGGCACCGCTTCGAGTCCCGACCGGAAGATCTCGACGTTGAAAGCGCCCGCAAAAAACGAGAGCGAGAATATCGCCCAGAAGTAATTGTTGAGCAGCGGATGGGCTAGTCCGCCCTCCGTGATCCTGGGAAACAGCGGATTGAGCGCAAAGAAGAAAAAGTACATCTGAACGAGCGGCGGCGTGTTGCGAAACAGCGCGATGTAACCCGCGAGCAGCCGGCGGACGACCGGTCGGGGCGAGCCCGCGAGCCACGCGCCGACAAAGCCGATGACCAGGCTAAACGCGATCGTCAAAACCGATAGCTCGATCGTCGTGACGATCCCCCACTCCATCCGCGCCCGGTCGGGGCCGTCGTAGAGGATCGTGAGCCGGATGCCCATGGCATGCTGGAGCCATTGGCCGAAAACGGCCAATGGGTCCGTGAGCACGGCCAGCCGCACGCGTTACTTCTTCTTCGAGTACTCTTCGTGCATCTGCTTGTCGAAGTCCGAGACCGGCAGCTTGTATTTCTTGTCGAGTTCGATGATCAAACCCGTGCGAAACCAGTCCTTGACGGTATTGGACATGAACGTCGCAAACTGCGGCTCGTCCTTGGCGACCGCCAGTCCCCACGGTTTGACCTCGATCGACGGCAGCGGCGTGTCGAATCCGGCATACTCGGGCAACTGGCTCGTCGGATTATTGAACGAGTCGTCGTAGACGAACGCGATGCAGTTGCCCGCCTTGAGGGCGTTCAGCGCCTCCGACGTTCCCGGAAATGCCAGCACCTGGGCACCGTACTCGTCCTGCATCTGCTTATTGTAGAACGCTCCCTGGACCGCGCACAGCGGTTTGCCTTTGAGCGACTGCCAGGACGTGAGGCCGGCGCCTTTCTTGGCAAGCACGTTGACGCCGGCCGCGTAGTAGTCCGGTTGCACGATGTCGACTTGCGCCCGGCGCGCGGGCGTATCGGTCATCGTCGCAATCATCAAATCAATTCGTCCTTGCTGCAAAAACTGCATCCGGTTCGATGCGATGACCGGCACGAGTTCGAGCGTGACGCCGAGCCGCTTCGCGACGTCGGCCGCCAAGTCGGGCTCGAGCCCAACGATCTTCCCCGAAGGGTCGAGGAACCCGTATGGACGGTAGTCTTGCTTCACGCCGACGACTAATTTGCCGCGCTGCTTGATCTCGGCCATCGTGTCCTTCGCCGAAGCCGTGGCGACCATCGGGCCAACCAGCGCGCAGCCGAGCATGGCCGAAAAAGCGAGTCTCGAAACGTTCACGAAGCCTCCGATCAGAGGTGCGAAGAATCCGGAATTCGGCTTTGCGGCCGGAGAATCGAAGTCCTCCGCAAGCGCCACAACCCCGATCCAGACTGCGAAAATTCACAGATACGAGCGGACCACCGAGCGCACTTCCTGAACCTGCTGGTCGTTGCCTTCGATCTCGAGTGTCAGCTCCGAGCCGAAAGTCGCACCGAGCGCTAACATTTGAATGATGCTCTTCGGATCGGCAGAACGATCGCCAAAACGAACGAGCACACGCGCACCGATTTTCGAAATCGCAACGGACAGACTCGCCGCCGGTCGGGCATGAATGCCGAGCGGATCCTTGACGACTATGGTCACGTTCGTCACCTTCGTCACCCGTTAGAGCCCACTTCGAAGTCTTTCCATCGCCTCAACTATTTCTCGCTCCCGCCGTTCATCGTCCCAACTCAAAACCCCGCCAAGCAGCTCGGCGACGCGGGGAACGCTGCGCTCGGCGCTCACGCGATCTAAGAACGCGAGCCGCAGCCGGCGTGCCAGCACATCCATCACGCCTTGGGCGTACTCCTCGCGCGCCGCCCAAACGACCTCTGCTTCGATATTCGCGTGTCCGTCGGCCAGTCTTTTGCCCAAGCCGTCGGCGGCGAGTGCGGCGACCTGCTCGGCGCGATCGCCATATGCGTGGTTGAGATGGTCGGCGACATCGGGGTCGATGCCGAACCGCTCTACGAGCGCGCGATCTCCATCGGAACGATATCTCTCGCCACCGATCAGCCGCAGCTGATCGGTGATACACGGCGCCTTCGCAACGAGGCCTCGGTGGTTGACGAGGTGGTCGACCGCGTCGCTCGCGATCAAGCGATACGTCGTCCACTTCCCGCCCGTCACCGTCACGAGACCGGATTCGCTTTCGCGAATGACGTGGTCCCGCGCGAGCTTCGCCGTGCCTCCCGCATGGCCCGAATCCCCCGCTACGAGCGGTCGCAACCCGCACCACGCCGCCAGTACCTGATCCGCTCGGGGCGGTTGCTTGAGGTAACGACTAACGTGTTTTAGAAGATAGTCGATCTCGGCTTCATGGGCGGCCGGATGATCGACCGGCTCGGCGGGCTCGTCCGTCGTGCCGATCACCGTCTTTCCAAGCCACGGCAAGACGAACAGGACTCGCCCGTCATCGGTCTTCGGGATGAGCATTCCGGTATCGGGTGGGCAAAGATCGCCCGCAACGACGATATGGACACCGGAGCTGGTACGAAGCATCGGCTGTGCTGCGGCATCGTCGAGTCTACGAACCGAATCCGTGAACGGCCCGGTGGCGTTGATAACGACCCGGGCTTTGATCTCGAACGCCGTGTGACCGATATGGTCGCGCACCTGCGCGCCGGCAACCCGGCCGTCGGCCTTTGGCAGACCAACGACCTCGATGTAATTCGCGATTGCAGCGCTTGCGCGCTCGGCGGTCGACGCGAGCGCGATGTTCATCCGTGCGTCGTCGAACTGCCCGTCGTAATAGAGCACCGCTCCCACGAGCCCCGTTTCGCGCATCCCGGGAAAAGTCGCAAGCGAGGCGCGGCGCGAAAGCAGTTTGGTCGATCCGAGGTTCCGCCGGCCCGCGAGCAGATCGTACAGCTTGAGCCCGGCCCAATAGTATAGCTGTTCCCACCGGCTGTATGACGGCGTGAGGAGCGCAACCCGGCGCGTGAGATGTGGTGCGATCTTCAAAAACGTCGCCCGCTCCGCTAATGCGTGGCGAACGAGCTGATACTGCACCGAATCCAACTTCTTGACCGCCTGCTCGAGATAGCGGACGCCGCCGTGAATCAATTTCGTCGAGCGGCTCGAGGTTCCCGACGCGAAGTCGTACCGCTCGACCAGTGCAACTCTGAAGCCGCGCGTCGACGCGTCGAGAGCAATCCCCGTCCCCGTCGCCCCGCCGCCGATGATGAGCACATCGAACGCTTCGGTTTTTAGGCGTTCGATCGCATCTGCTCGCTGCATTTTGGGAACTAGCTGCCTTTCAGGACTTTCTTCATGTCGCGCGCTTCCTCGGCAGCGATGCGCACTTCCTCGGCGCTGCTTCCCGAAGCAGCCGAGATCGCCGCAAGGACTGCTCCCTCGACCAGCGGCGCATCGGCGAACAACACCTTCGACCGCGCGCTCTCATCCAACATCTCGATCGCCATGACGGTGTTGAGATAGGCGCTGCCGAGGTCCATGAGCACAACCGCGGCATCGGCGTGCTCCAACGCTTCCTCAAGCGCAGCTTTTGTCAGCAACGCACTCGTACCGAGCCTGCCGTCGTCACCGCCGCCGACGGCCCAAATCAGGTCGTGGGTCCTCGTCATCTGTCGTGCGAGATCCCGAACGCCCTCAGCCAGGCCTTTGCTGTGGGAGACGATGACGACGGCTACCCCGGCCATGCGCTCGCCGTCAGGCCTCAATCCACTTCAGCGAACGTTCGACGGCCCGTTTCCATCCGTTCTCGAGCGGGCCGAGCGTTGCCGCATCCCTCTTCGGATCGAAGCGATGGTCGACGGCCCAGCGTTTCTCGATCGTCGGCTGATCGAGAACCCCGGCGCCGATGCCGGCTAGGTACGCCGCACCGAGCGCGGTGGTCTCCGTGACCTTCGGACGCAGCACCGGAACGCCGAGGACGTCGCACTGGAACTGCATGAGCAGCTCATCGACCGATGCGCCGCCGTCAACCCGTAACTCTTTGAGCTTCAGTCCCGATGCGCTCTCCATCGCGGCGATGGCGTCCTTGGTCTGGTAGGCCATCGCTTCGAGCGCAGCTCGCGCGATGTGCGCCTTCGTTGTTCCGCGCGTGATCCCGACAATCGTGCCGCGCGCGTACGGATCCCAATAGGGAGCTCCGAGGCCGGCAAGCGCCGGAACGAAATACACGCCGCCGGTATCCGGGACACTCGCAGCTAACGCCTCCACCGCATCCGATGAAGCAATGATGCCGAGACCGTCACGCAACCATTGCACGGCCGCACCCGCAATGAAGATCGAGCCTTCGAGCGCGTACTCCGCAGCGTGACCCTCGAGTTGCCACGCGAGGGTCGAGATCACGCCCGGGCCATTCACGGACTTCGTACCGGTATTCATTACGACGAAAGCGCCGGTGCCGTACGTGTTCTTTGCCATACCAGGCGCGAAGCAGGCCTGGCCGAAGAGCGCAGCCTGCTGGTCGCCTGCGACGCCTGCGATTGGGACCGACGCTCCGAGCACCAAGGCGTCGGTCTGTGCGAAGCGTCCGGCCGACGGCCGCACCTCGGGCAACAGCGCCTTCGGGATATCGAGCGCGGTCAGCAGTTCGTCGTCCCACTTCAGCGTATGGATGTTGAAGAGCAGCGTGCGGCTCGCATTGCTCACATCGGTGACGTGGGCCTTCCCGCCGGTCAGATTATAGATCAGCCAGCTGTCGACGGTTCCGAACGCGAGCTCGCCCGCCTTAGCTCGCGCCGCGATGCCCGCGACGTTTTGCAACAACCACGCGACTTTCGTGCCGGAGAAGTACGGATCGAGCACGAGGCCGGTCTTGTCGCTAAACACCTTCTCCAATCCGCGTGCCTTGAGCTGGTCGCAGATGCTCGCGGTCCGGCGGTCTTGCCAGACGATCGCACGATGCACCGGCTTCCCCGTCTTGCGATCCCAGATCAGCGTCGTTTCCCGCTGATTCGTGATCCCAACTGCGACGATCTCCTCGGGCTTGGTTCCGGTCTGTTGCAAAAGGTCGCGCACGGTTCCGATCTGGCTCTCCCAGATGTCGGCCGCATCGTGTTCGACCCAACCCGGTTGCGGAAAATGCTGAGGAAATTCACGCTGTACGCTGCCAAGCGGTCGACCTTCGAGGTCAAAGAGCATGCTGCGGCTGCTGGTCGTGCCTTGGTCGAGTGCGAGCAAAGACTTCATGAGTCGACTCCTATCGTGATCGCGGCTGCTTCGAAGAGCAGCGCAGTGCTGAGTGAACCGGGATCTCGGTGGCCCTGTGCCCGCTCCCCGAGATAGCTTGCGCGGCCTTTTCGCGCGACCAGCGGAATCGTCGCGTCGGAGCCCGCGCGAGCGGCGGCAAGGGCGTCGGCGAATGCTGCATGGAGGTCGCGACCACCGGCGACCGCTCTTTCGAGCGCGACGACCGCAGGTTCGAACGCGTCGACCATCGTTTTATCGCCCAGTTCCGCTTTGCCACGCTCGCGAATCCCTCCGAGCGCGGCGCGAAAGAGCATCGCGACATCCGGCGGCGTCAGTTCCGGCTTACCTGTAACCGCTGCCGACGCGCGCAAGAACGCGGTCCCATAGAGCGGCCCCGACGCTCCGCCGACCTTGGAAATCAACGACATCGCCACCGCCTTCAACAACGCTTCCGGAGTGCTCTCATCTCCCGGCAGTCGCTCCGCCACCGCCGTCATGCCGCGCTCCATGTTTATCCCGTGATCCGCATCGCCGATTGCCGCGTCGAGTTCGGTCAACTCATCGCGGTGCTGACGGATCAAATCGGCATACGCGAGCACGAAGCTGCCCAGCCGTGCTGCGTTGGTCATCCCGTTAAGCGGACCAACGGAGCGCCGGCGTGTGGACCGGTGCATCCCAAAGCCTGAGCAGTTCGTCGTCGACCCGCAGCAACGTGATCGAGAGACCCTGCATCTCGAGGCTCGTGATGAAGTTGCCGACGAGCGTTCGCGCGATCGTTACCTTGCGAGCGGCAAGCATCTCCGCGAGCTTGCGATGCGCCACGTACAACTCGAGCAGCGGGGTTCCACCCATACCGTTGGTCATCGCGATGACCCGTTCGCCCGAGGTTAGGCCCAAGTCGTCGATTACGGCGGTCGCCAAAGTTTCGACAATCTCATCGGCCGGTTGCATCTTTGCGCGGCGCCGCCCGGGCTCGCCGTGGATCCCGATCCCGATTTCGATCTCGTCTACGCCGAGATCGAACGTCGGGCTCCCCTTCGCCGGAACGGCGCACGACGTCAGCGCCATTCCCATCGATCGCGCGCCGTCGGCGACCTTCTTCGCGACGCGCTGCACCGCGCCGATCGTCCCGCCGGCCTCGGCCGCGGCACCGGCGATCTTCTCGACGAAGACGGTCGCACCGACGCCGCGACGACCTGCGGTATACAGCGAGTCTTGCACGGCGACGTCGTCGGCGACCAAGACGGAACTCACCTCGATGCCGTCGGCTTTGAGCAGGTCGGCGGCCAGATCAAAGTTCATGACATCGCCCGTATAATTTTTGACGATGAACAAAACGCCCTTACCGCCCTGCACCGCCTTGCCGGCTTCGTACATCTGGTCCGGGACCGGGCTCGTGAATACTTCGCCGGGGCAGGCAGCGTCGAGCATCCCAAGCCCGACGTACCCACCGTGCAGCGGTTCGTGGCCGGATCCCCCGCCGGAGATCAACGCTACCTTCGGCCGCGGCGCATCCTTGCGAATGATGTAACGCGGATCGCGGTTGATGCGCACGAGATCGGGGTGTGCGACCGCAAGACCGGCCGTGGCCTCGTCGACGACGGCTTCGACACGATTGATCAGTTTCTTCATGTCGACTTCCCCGCATTACGAAGCTTCAGCGTTGTACCGACAAACCAATCATAGATAAACGGAGCGATCGCGCCACCGACGAGCGGCCCGAGGATCGGAACCCACCAGTAGCCGTGCGGACCCGGGAAGGCGTTGGGCCCCCAACCCTCGACCCAGGTGAATAGGCGCGGACCGAAATCGCGAGCGGGGTTGATGGCGTAGCCCGCGCCGACGCCAAACGACATCCCGATTGCCGCAACCGCTAAGCCGATCATAAACGGTCCAAGGTTGGCTTGCACGCCGAGGTTAAGGTTGTCGATGATCGCAAAAACGAAGATGAGCAAGAACGCCGTTCCGATGACTTGATCGAGAAACGGCCCCCACATGTTGCTGCCGTAATATTGAGCCGGGAACGTCGCGAAGATGCTGTACGTCGTCAACCCGCCGGGATCGATTCTCGCGGCGACGTGATTTGCGGCATTCCAAGCATTGATCGCAGGATAGAAGTCAGCATAGACGATTGCGGCGCCGGCAAATGCACCGACGATTTGCGCGATCCAATACGGAATTACCTTACGCCACGGGAAATCGCCGCGAACCGCAAAGGCGAGCGTCACCGCGGGATTGATGTGCGCGCCGGAGACGCCGCCGGCGACATAGACCGCCATCGCGACGGCCATCGCCCAGCCCCAGGTGATCAGTAACCAGCCGGCCGCGCCGCCAAAAATGACGGTCGTGCGGCCCGACATCGTGAGCCCGACGACTGCGACTGCGACGGAGCCCGCGCCGAATGCGAGCAACACGAACGTGCCCAAGAATTCGGAGAGGACCTCGCCCCAAATTGTGGATCTCCAGCCTTCGACTGCTTTTGCTGATTGTGCCACGATCCAACCTTTCTTGGTTAGGTGCTAGGTTCGATGTTCAAGGTTCGCAAACGGTCTTTGAGCCACGGTATGAGTCCGGGAGTT
Organism: Vulcanimicrobiaceae bacterium; assembly: GCA_050733835.1. GTDB lineage: Bacteria > Vulcanimicrobiota > Vulcanimicrobiia > Vulcanimicrobiales > Vulcanimicrobiaceae > JBOHTW01. The sequence goes on from JBOHTW010000371.1 coordinate 10,881, forward strand.
ACCGAGAGTTCATCGACGCCGGCCCCGAGCCAAAAGCTCGACAGGCGCGGATCCCCCGCCGCTTCGCCGCAGACGCCGACCTCGAACCCCGCCTCTTTCGCCTTCGCCACGGTATCGCGCAAGAAGCGTAGCCACCCCGGCGGCAGCGACTCGCGTGGCGCCGATACGTTGGCGTCGAGCCGGCTAGTCGCAAAGAAATACTGCTGAAGATCGTTCGTCCCGAGGCTTACGAACGTAGCACCCTCGCGCGCGAACACATCGAGCGCGTAGGCGGCGGCTGGAATCTCGACCATGAAGCCGAGCGACGGCATCTTCGCGATACCGGCTTCCGCAACTACGGCGCGAACGACGTCGCGTGCACGGGCGAATTCCTCGGGTATCGCCACCATTGGGAACATGATCTGCAGGGCCGTTCCCGCAAAGCCGTCGACGATCGCGCGCACGTGCCGAGCGAATTGGTCGGGATGCTGCAGCATCAGGCGGATGCCGCGTATGCCGAGCATGCCGTGGTCGAGGCCATCGTCGGTCAGGCCGCCGCCGAGCTTGTCGCCACCGAGATCGAGCGTGCGAACGATGACCGGGCGGCCTTGAAACTGAGCGGCGATCCGCCGGTACGCTGCGCGCTCCTCGTCGAGGGACGGCGGGTGCGTGCGCCCCGTGTACAAAAACTCCGTGCGCACCAACCCGACGCCATCGGCACCGAGACGCGCGGCGAAGAGTGCTTCGTCGGGAGCGTTGATGTTCGCGAAGACGCCGATCCGCCGCCCGCCGACGGTGACCGAATCGAGATCGGGTTGCGCCTCGATGTGTTGCGGAGGATGCTGTTCGCGAAGTGCATCGGCGGCGGGCGTCTCGATCCAGGCTCCGAAAGCGTCGAGCACGGCGGTTTCTCCACGCGCCGCAGAACGAAGCCGGCTCGCCGCTTCGCCCTTAACCATAATCGCCGGTCGCCCTAGTCCACGCGCGACGATCGCTAGATGCGACGTCAGCGAGACGTCGAGCAAGACTACGCCCGCCAGCCGCGAGGACCACGCTTGCAGCTCGACTGCCGAGACGTCGCTTGCGCAGAGGATCGAACCCGGCGGCGGCATCACATCCCCGCCGAGCAGCCGTGAAAACTGCGCGCCGAGCTGGATAATGTCATCGCCTCGCGCACGGAGATATGGGTCTTCGATCGCCGCCAGCGCGCCGGCAGTTTGACGCGCGGTCGCCGCGATCGCCTCGCCAAGGCTCTTTCCCGCAGTCAACTCTGCCGTGATCCCGTCATCCCACGCGGGATCGGCCGCCAGCGCTTGGTACATCGTCCGCAGATCGGCCGGCAATTCCTCGGCGTCGCGGACGAACCGCTCACGAACGGAGTGGAAGTCGTCTAACGTGCCGGCGCGAGCGTTAGCAGGAGGCACCTCAGGCATCCAGAGATTCCCGTGAGCAACCCCGGCCACAACCGCTACCCCGCCATACCGCACATGAGGCCCCGATTTGGATTCCGATAGAATTTTCTTGCACGAATGCTAGCGTAAGTTGCGTGATTATGTCAATTTATCGTACAATATGCGCAGATATGAGCACTAATGTACGGGATGTGGCTCATGGCGATGGAAAAACGTAACGTTCATCGCGGTCAAATCGATCAAAACCGCGCAATCGATGACGCGCGGCGACCGATGCACGCTTTCGAACGCGACACCGCGATCATCGGTTATCTCGAAAACCGCCGAAATGCGTCGGTCGAAGCGCTAGCGACGCTGCTCGCGACCAGCGCCGCGACCATTCGCCGGGATCTCCACCGGCTGGAGCAAGCGGGGCTGCTCCGGCGTACGCACGGCGGCGCCGTCCTCTCCAACACTTTGCAGGTTCCGGCCGTCACCACGGACGATGAGGCGTTGGCCCGCTCGGTCTACCAAGCGCTTGCACCCGGCGATGCCGTGATCTTCGACGGCCAGCTCGTTATGCCGCAGGTCGCAAAAATGCTCGCTGTAGCGCCGATGCGATTGATCGTAGTTACGAATCATCTCGATACCGCGCGCGTTCTGCTTGGACAACCCGGCATCGAGGTGATCTTCCTTGGCGGCAAGCTCAATCCGGGCGGCTATACACTTCCGCAGCCGCTAGGCGCGAGCGATCTAAAATTCCTCGTTGCCAACAAAGCATTCGTCGAGGTCGAGGGCGTTCACCCCACAGCCGGCATCACGACGATGACTCCCGAAAGCGCGCGCTTCAAACACGACCTCCTCCAGCACGCACTGAGCAAGACCGTCGTCGCGCCGTTCGGACGCTGGGGCCTGAGCTTCCCACATCGGATCACGCTCGTCTCGGAGGTCGACTGCTGGATCACGACGCAGATCGACCCCGCGCGGCGGGACGAACTCGCGGGCCTCAAATGCGTTCTAAAGGTCGCGCCGGAAACGGCTCCGATTTTCGACAGCAAATCTGATCATGCGTAACCATCTTTACCAACGGCACTCCGTCGCTGGTGAAGATGACTCGCGTCGAAAAACAACGGCGACGAAATCAGAAAGTCAGCCGTCGTCCGGTTGCAGGCGATCGGCACGTTGTGGAGCACGGCGAGCCGCAGCACGGCCTTGACGTCGACGTCGTGCGGTTGGGTCGTCAACGGATCCCAAAAGAAGATGACGCATTCGAGCCGTCGTTCGGCGAGCAGCGCTCCGACTTGCGCATCGCCGCCGAAAGCTCCCGACAAGAGAAGCTGAATCGGAAGGCCGGTGGCGCGTGCGATCTGCGCTCCGGTCGTCCCCGTCGCCAGTAATTCACAGCGGCTGAGGGTCTCACGATTGTACGCGACCCAGTCCGTGAGGTCGGCCTTGCAAGCGTCGTGAGCGATGAGGGCAAGCCGCGGCATGCTCGCATCCGCGATCTGCCGATCTATCAACGTTTCCATTGGTTCATTGTAACCGTCGGAAAGCGCTTGATGCTACTGCTCTTCGCTCAGCCTACCAGAATGATTCTCTGCATCTGCCATAGGCCATTCTGGAAGAACCTTCCATCGCCGGTCAGGATCCGGCGATCCGTGACGGAGGTCTGCTTCGCGGTGGGATGTACGTCGCTGGGCTCATTCAGCACGCGGTTCATCGAGCTGGTTGGACGAGAGCCCGAGCTGGTATGGAGCCTGCTCCCACGAACACGGCGCCGTATTCTAGCCTGTTTCGCCAAGATCCTGACGCGACAAGCGTCGTAGCCGCCTCGATTCACGCTCCCAACCCCGTCGCCGCCCAGCGGACGAGGGTCGTCAAATCGTAGACCGGCAGCCGCGCGGCTTGCGCGATCGCTTGCGCGTACGGCGGCATGTTGGCACATTCGAGCACGATCGCGCGGATGGCGGGCGCCCGTTCGAGCAACAGCCGGGTCGCCGCGAGATGCTCGCTGCGCGCGCGGTCGACGTCGAGTTCGGTCCAATCGTTCACGATCACGTCGTGGAAGTGTCCGCCGATCTCGTCCATCCCGACGATCGCAAGTTGCATCGCGGCATCGATCCCGGCCGCTCGCAGGTGCGCCTCGGAGAGCGACGCTTTTTCAAAGGTCAGCACGCCGACGCTGGCCGGACCAAATTGCGCGGCCAGCCACGGCACCTGTAACAAACTCGACGTCCAAACCGGGATCCGCACGGCGTCGGCTAGCTCCCGTTGAAACAGCGCGAGAAACCCGCAGGTCGTCGTGATCATCTCCGCGCCGTCGCGCTCGAGCGCACGCGCCGCGTCCACAAACGGCGGCAGCCAGCGCTCCGGATCCAGTTCGCGTACGACGCGCCGCGCCGTCAGATCGGCAATGACGCGGAACAGCACCGGAAACGGCCAGGTGCGCGCGTTGCCGCAGTCGCCGACGATCCGCGGGAACCGGGTCTGCGTCATCAAGATGCCGACCGGCGCGCCGTAGAGGTTCTTGCCGCCCTCAACCATTGGCGTCGCTCGCCGTTCGTTTTCGGCGCAATGAGATCGCCGCGCGAACCCGCGCGACCAGCTCCGCCAAGCCGCCGGTCGAGCTACGCATGATCAGGATGACGATCAGCGCGAAGACGACCAAATCCCATTCGCCGTAGGCTCGCAGCAGTTCGGACGCCACCTGCACGATCGCCGCGCCGACGAGCGGTCCGACGAAGTTGCCAAGGCCGCCGACGATAACCATGATGATCACTTTCCCCATCTCGTTGAAATCGACGAGCTGCGGGCTCAGAACCGCCAGGTAGTGCGCGTAGAACGCGCCGGCGAGTCCGGAGATGCCGCTCGAAAGCGCGAACGCGAACACCTTGACCCAAGTCGCGTCGACGCCGAGGCTGCGCGCGCGCAGCTCATCGTCTTTGATCGCCCGCATGAACTGGCCCAGCGGCGACCGGACGACCGCCGCCAGCGCGCCGATGCAGACGATCGCTAGCGCCAAAAACGTGTAGTAATACGCCCGCGGCTCGAGGTTGGCGAACAACGGCGGGACGCTCAAACCAAGCTCGCCGCGGGTAATTCCGTACTCGGCGCCGAGCATGATGTGAAACGTCTCGGAAAACGCCCAGGTGGCGATCGCAAGATAGATCGTTCGCAGCCGCAGCACGAGCATTCCGAGTGCCGCGCCAAGCGCGGTTGAAATGATCAGCGCCAAGCCGATGCCCGCCCAGATCGGGACGTGGGCGTCGTCGACCGCCAGCGCCGTCGTGTAAGCGCCGATCCCGGCGAATGCAACCTGCGCGAGCGAGAACGCGCCGACATAGCCCGCCAGCAAGTTCCAGCACGCGGCCAGGATCGCGTAGTAGAAAACGACCGTTCCCAGATGGAGCACGTAGCCGCTGCCGACCAACGGGACCAGCGCCAGTACGACGACGGCGACCGCGAGCATGACCGTGGTCGATTTCGTCATCCGGCGAGACACTCGCGGATCAGCTCGCGCACGCGCGGCGGGCCGAACTCGCCGGCCGGCCCCGCGGCCCGCACGCGGCCGAGGTCGAGCAACACGACGTCGTCGGCGATCGCGACGGCGTCCTCGATCGCTTGATCGACGAGCAGCATCGCCGCGCCGAGCGAATCGCAGGCGGTTCGCAGCGCGCCGTACACCTGCGCGACGACCGCCGGCGCAAGTCCAGCCGTCGGTTCGTCGACCAGCAACAGCCGCGGCTCGCTCATCGTCTCGCGCGCAATCGACAGCATCCGCGCCTGGCCGCCGCTCAGTTCGCTGGCCTTCTTCTTGCGGCGCTCGGCGAGGATCGGAAACGTCGCGAACGCCTGCTCGATGCGGGCGGCGACGCCGGCCCGGTCGCGCCGGACCAGCCACGCGCCCATGCGGAGGTTCTCTTCGACCGTCAAGCCACCGAACGTATTCGCCGTCTGCGGAATGTAGGCGACGCCGAGTTGCTTGATTCGGTGGGGGGCCTCGCGCTCGATCGGCGCG
>JBOHTW010000372.1:0-2786 GCA_050733835.1 Vulcanimicrobiaceae bacterium
GAGAGGTTGGTGTAAACGCCCGCGTTGCCGATCGCCCCGCCCGCCGCGGCCGTCTGTGCGACACCGCGCGTTGCGGCGATGTTTGGCGCCAGCTCCGAGCCCGGATTCTGAGGATCGACGTAGTTGAAGGTCGAGGTCGCGCCGTTCGGATCGGTGACGTTCGTATCGGGAAGGTTGACCGGGGTGCCGTTGACGTAGGCGGCGGTCAGCAAACCCGGACTGACCGGGAAGCCGCGAACGTAGTAGATCTGCGGGTTGATTCGGAGACCCGAATGGAACTTGTACTGCATCGCAAGCGTCGCCTGGAACGGCGAGAGGAAGCCGACGCGATACAGGTTCCCGAGCGCGAGCGACTGCGAGGGAATGGTCGGGAAGAAGTCCTCGTTGATGCTCCCGGGGATGACGTTCGAGATCTCGTTGATGTAGGTCGCCGAGATCTGGCCCGAGAGCCCGTACGGCGCTTCCTTCGTGAACAAGAATTCGATCCCGGTCGTCTTCTCGACCCCGAGATTCGTCGCGGTCGAGGGGCCGAAGATGATCGAACCGTTGGGGTTGAGGAGCGGCTGGCCGTTGGGCCCGAGGAGTGGGTTGGCCACGTTCGCGGACTGATCGTAACCGCGGCTGTAGAACGGCGTGATCTTGATACCGACGTTTCCGGGGAACTGGTGCGAGTACGAGAAGTCGTAGTTCGTAAAGGTTTCGGGAAGCAACGGCTGATAGGGGACGCCGAGGAACTGGTTCTCGGCGATCCAGTACAACTCGTCGCCGTAACTTTGGCACGTCAGGTTGACCGTCACGCCGCAGACCGCGAGGGTTGGAGCGACGTTGTCGAAGCGCGCGTAGTTGCCGGCCGCGCCGTTGTAATCGACCGCCCCGATCGACGGGAACTCGACCGAGCGGCTGAACGAGGCGCGGACCGAGTCGTTGGGGCCGAGCTGCTGCGCGATCGCCAAACGCGGCTCGACGACTAAGGGATGGAGCGCCCCGTTCGGGACGTTGATCGCGTACGGCTGCGTGTCGCTCGTCACCGGCTGCCCGGCGGCGTTGAGCGGGAAGCCCGCGGCATTGATGTGCGCCGGCGCGTAGAGCGACGAGTCGGTCGAGGGAAAGCGGTAATTTTGGCCGTCGAGCCGGACGCCCGCGTCGATGTGGGTCCGCGAGGTCGGCGTGAACTCGTCGGTGATGTACGCGGCATAGGCCTGGGCGCGGGTTTGCGCCGTCTCGAGGATCCCCGGGACCGTTCCCGGATTCATGACCCCCTGCGAATTGAGGTAGCCGCACGGATTGGTCGCGAAAGCCTGACAGTCTGGGTTCGTAGCCGGCAAGAAGTCGTATTCGTTGCCGAAGGTCAGCGTGTCGATACCGAAGCCATCGTAGGGATCGTTGAAATTGTAGACCGGGTACAGGTAGCCATACTCGCCGCCGACTTTGAGGAGATTCTTGGTCCCGAGCTGGCGAACGATGTCGAGGGTCCCGCCGCTGCGCTGACCGCCTTGATCGAGGTTGAAACCCGGCTCAACAACGTAGTTGGTGCTGTAATATGGGAAGTTGAAGTTGACGACGGAGCTGGTCCGGTAGAACTTCGCGGTCAAGAAGGTCGAGGAGTTGAGGTTGTTCGTGTACTGGATCTTGTAGGTGTCGTTGGGCTGGTAATATTGAAGCGGGGCTTGACCGCCGAGCGAACTCGTCGCCGAAGGCTGATAGGGGAGCAAGGGCAAGAGCGACTGGATTGTCGCTGCGGAGAGACCGCTGAAGAACTCGTAGTTGCCCAGGTAGAACGGATCGTTCGACTTGTAGTTGAGGGTGTTGCCAGTCGGGCCGACCAAGAACGTCGATTGCTGGATCTGGCCCCATAGCTGGAGCGACTGATTGAGGTCGCGGCCGAACTTGTAGACGAAATTGTCGACGACGTCGTTCGAGAGCTGGCCCGTCGTGGCATAAAATGCATTGACGTCGACCGGGTTCGCGTGGTAGCCGAAGTTCGAGAAGGCGTCGCGGGTGCCCTCAAACGAGAAGTAGTTCGAGATGCGGCCGTTCGGGGAGGCGAGGCCGAATTCGAGGCTCAGCTCGTGATTGAAGCCGTTGTTTGCGCCGACCACGCCCAGGACCGATCCGAAACCCGGGTAGGTCCCGCGCTTCGAGATCAGGTTGATCACGCCGGTCCCGGTGTTACCGGAGGAGGCATCGCCGGCGCCCGGCGTCAGTTGCAGACTCCCGACCGCGGGGTCGAGCGAGAGCGAGTTGATGAACTGGGAGGTGAAGGCGTCGGTGTACGGGATCCCCTCGTACTCGAACCCTTCCTCGTTCTCGCGGCCGCCGCGAAGCACGGGGTAGCCGCTCGAGTCGAAGCTCGCGCCGGGGAGGCTTGCAAGCAGGTCGCTCTCGCTGATCACGTCCGGCCGGCCGAGCGTGGTATCGATCTGCTGCGAGGTGACGGTATAGGTGTCTTGCGGTTGGGTCGGCTGATACGCGCCGCCCGGACTGCGGGCGCTCACCCGGCCGATCGTTTTGAGCGCTTCCGATAGCAGCCCGTTGACCGTTTCGACCTGGTCGGCGTTGACGGTCACGCCGGTTTCCGAAGCAGGCTGGAAGCCGCTCGCTTGAAACGAGACGATGTACGTGTCGGGGACGACGCCGATGAAGCTGTAGAAGCCCCTGGCGTTGGTCTTGCCGTGATAGGCTGCGGTCGGCGAAACGGCCTCGACGGTGACGCTGCCGACGGGTTGGTGGGTCTGCGAGTCGGTCACCGTTCCGCTGATCGTGCCGGTCGTCCCAGCGTAGAGGGT
>JBOHTW010000373.1:0-10412 GCA_050733835.1 Vulcanimicrobiaceae bacterium
AGCGCCGGTTCGAACGGCCAGGTCCGATGATCGCGCGAGAGCGTCATCGCGCCATACGTCGATCCGTGGTAGGATCGATGGCGCGAGCAGATCAACGGCCGGCCGGTAAGGTCGCGGGCGATTTTGATCGCGGCTTCGTTGGCTTCCGCCCCGCCGGTCGAGAAGAAGACGCGGTTGAGGTCGCCGGGCGTCACGGCCGCGATGTCGCGCGCGGCATTCGCGCGCGCATCGGTGACGAACGGCGACGCCATGACCGGTAGCTGCTCTGCTTGGCGCTGGATCGCTTCGACGACGCGCCGCTCGCCGTGGCCGAAGTTCGTGAACACGAACTGCGAAGTGAAGTCGAGGTAGCGGCGGCCGTCCGCGTCCCAGAAGTACACGCCTTCGGCTCGGACGATCGGCGCGGAGCGTGTTCCGCGCTGGCGCTTCCAGGGCACGAGCACATGCCGCTCGTCGACTGCCGGCGTGTCGATGGTTTGCGGCGTCATTGCGTGGCGTTACTCGGAAACTGCAGGTTGATGCCTTGGCTGTCGTTTTCCGACCAACGAGCGGTCACGACTTTGCCTCGGGTGTAGAAGCGGAAGGCTTCGGGCCCATAGATGTGCTGATCGCCGAACAGCGACTGCTTCCACCCGCCGAAGCTGTAGGACCCAACGGGCACCGGAATCGGGACGTTGATACCGATCATTCCGGAACTGGCGCGGCGCTCGAAGTAACGAGCCGTCGATCCGCTGCGCGTGAACAGCGCGCAACCGTTTCCGTACGGGTTGCGCTCGATCAGGGCCAGCGCCTCGTCGAGTGAATCGGCCCGCACGATCACGAGCACCGGACCGAAGATCTCCTGGCGATAGACATCCATCGCCGGCGTGACGTGATCGAACAGCGTGGGACCGACAAAAAATCCGCGTTCACCGCCGATGACGTTGGGATTACGGCCATCGACGACGAGCCTGGCTCCGTCCGCTACGCCCTGCGCTATCAACTGTTCGACGCGCGCTTTCGAATCGTTGGTAACCAGCGGGCCGAGGTCGGCCGTCAGGTCGGTGTGCGGCCCAAGCCGGAGTTTGCCGATGCGCGTCTCGAGACGTTCGATCATCTCGTCGGCGACACCGCCGACGACGACCGCGGCCGAGATCGCCATGCAGCGCTGGCCGCTCGAACCGAACGCCGATGCGATGAGCGCATCGGCGGCCGCGTCGAGATCGGCATCCGGCATGACGACCAGATGGTTCTTCGCGCCGCCGAGTGCTTGGACGCGTTTACCCGCCGCCGCCGCGCGCGCATAGATGTAGCGCGCGATCGGCGTCGAGCCGACGAAGCTCACCGCGGCGACGTCGGGGTGGTCGAGCAGTCCGTCGACGGCAACCTTGTCACCTTGCACGACATTGAACGCGCCGTCGGGCAGGCCCGCCTCCTTCAAGAGTTGCGCAAGCAAGAGCGCCGGCGACGGGTCGCGTTCCGATGGTTTGAGCACGAACGTGTTCCCGCAGGCAAGTGCGATCGGGAACATCCAGAGCGGCACCATCGCCGGGAAGTTGAACGGCGTGATCCCGACGCAGACCCCGAGCGGTTGACGGATCGAGTGGACGTCCACGTTTCGCGAGACCTGCTCGCTAAACTCGCCTTTGAGCGCAAGCGGCAGTGCGGCGGCGAGTTCGACGGTTTCAAGACCGCGCGCAATTTCGCCGGCCGCGTCGCCAACCGGCTTCCCGTGCTCGGAGGCGATCATTCGGGCGAAATCGTCGGCGTGAGCGCGGAGGAGTTCGCGAAATGCGAACATGACCTCCGCCCGTTTGGCAAGCGGCGCGTCCGCCCACTCGCGAAGCGCCGCCTGCGCGGCGGCGACCGCCCGATCGATCTCGCTTGCGCCGGCGAAGGCAACCCGGGCCGCGATTCGACCGGCGCCCGGGTCGTAGACGTCGCCAAACCGCGACGCTGCGCCCTCGTACGGCTTTCCGTCGATCCAGTGGCCGATGGTTCGAAGTTCGGTGACGGTGCTCATGCTCTGATACCTCCTCGCGCGCCGACGGCAAATCAAGCCGCTCCGCTGGCGCGCAACCAGCGTGCAACCAACTCCTGCGTATCGTCACCGAAGTCCCGCCGGCTGCCTTCTTCGATGATGACGCCGGTGCGCACGACGTAAACGTAGTCGGCGATCTCGAGAGCGTGCCGGATATCCTGATCGATCAACACGACGGCCTTGTTCCGCTCGGTTGCGAGCGCGCGAATCGTCCGGTAAATCTCGACGCTCGTCTTGGGATCGACGCCGGCGGTTGGTTCGTCGATGAGGAGCAGATCGGGGTCCGCCAGCAGACTTCGCGCCATCTCGAGCTGGCGCTGCTGGCCGCCGGACAACTGGCCCGCCGGTTGGCGGCGCTTGCCGGCCAGCGCCGGAAAGCGCTCGTACGCCTGCTCGACGCGTTCCATGATTGCAACCCGGTTCAGCTTGCGGCTCCACAGGCCGAGCCGGAGGTTCACTTCAACCGTCAGGTACGGAAAGATGCTCGGATGTTGCGGCAGATACGCGATCCCGGTTTTCAGCATCGCTTTCGGCAGCATCCCGATCATCTCGCGATCTCGGAATCGGACGCTTCCCCCGGTCGGCCGTAAGAACCCGAATATGGCCTTGAGCAGTGTCGATTTTCCAGTGCCGTTGGGACCCAGAACGCACGCAATCTCACCAGCGCGCGCAGCCAGCGAGACCCCTTTGAGGATCGAGATGCCGGCGACGTATCCCGCGACCAAATCGCGGACTTCAAGCAGCGCTTCGCTCACGACGACGCTCCCGTGTAGGCGTCGACGACGTGCGCGTGGCGCAAGACCGCTTCGGGGTCGCCGTCGGCGATCTGCGTACCGCGCGCCATGACGATCAAGCGCTTCACCAGCCCGCGCACCGCGTCCAGGTTGTGGTCGACGACAATGATCGTAAAGCCCTGTTCGTTCAATTCGCGGATGCGCGCAAGCAACTGTTCCAAAAGGTTCGGGTGCACGCCCGCAAACGGTTCATCGAGCAAGATCAATCGGGGCTCGAGCATCAGGCAGCGTCCCAGTTCGAGCAGCTTCTGCTGGCCGCCGGAGAGCGTCCGCGCATCGCATTCGGCGAGGGCGGTCAAACTCAGGAAATCCAACACTTCGAAGGCGCGGCGATCGATTGCAGCGCGCGAGCCGGCGTGCTTGCGCGTCAATGCCGGGGCGATCATGTTCTCGAGCACGGTCATGCGTCCGAACAATCGTGGGATTTGAAACGTCCGGCCGACGCCGTGATGCGCGAACACATGCGCCGGTTTGCCGCCCATCGGCACGTCATCGACGAATATCCGGCCGGCATCGGGCGCAAATCCGCCACTCATGACGTTGATCAGCGTCGTCTTGCCAGAACCGTTGGGACCGATTAAGCCGACGAGTTCGCCCGGCGCGACCGCGAACGTCACGTCGTCGACGGCCCGAATGCCGCCGAAGTGCTTGGCTACAGCTTCCGCGCGCAACAACACCGCGTCAGCCCACTGACGTTTCGGGCTCGACGACGACCAGATTCGCATCCTTGCCCTGCGAGCGCGCCGGCCCACTGAAAATCAGCTCGACCAAGCCGTTTTGCGCGAACCGCTGGGTTAACATGATGACGAGCGCGAGTATGACGAAGCGCATCTGCCCAACGTCGCGCAACACCTCGGAGAGCACGTAGACGAAGACTGCCCCGATCACCGCACCGGGCAGGCTCTCGACGCCGCCGACGACGGCCATCGCGACGATCAACCCCATTTCAGAGAGCGAGACCATGTCCGGCGTTATGATCCCCACGAAATGCCCGTAGAACGCGCCCGCCAGCCCGGCGATCGCGCTGGTTGCGGTGAAGACCAATATCTTGTAGTACGCGGTGTCGATGCCGCTGGCCTCGGCCGCGTCTTCGTCTTCGCGCATCGCGCGCAAGAAGATGCCGATGCGTGACCGGAGCAGCAACGTCATCGCGATGAGACACACGATGAGAATCCCAAGTCCGGCGTAGTAATACGGCAGGTTGGAGTTGCCGCGGAAGATTCCCGGCACCTCGAGTCCCAGGCTACCGCGCGTAACTTGATACTCCGCGACGAGGATCAGTTGCAAGATCGTTGCGAACGCGAGGGTGAACAGCGAGAGGTACGGGCCGCGTAGGCGCAGGCAAAGCCAACCGATCGCGGCTCCAACGATTGCGGCGACGACGATGCCGCACAGCATCCCCAGGGGAACCGGCACTTTCAGGTTGGTGGCGAGCAAACCCGACGTGTACCCGCCGATCGCCGCGAACGCCATGTGGCCGAACGAAAACTGGCCGGCATAGCCGGCGAGGAGCACCCAGCTCGCGGCGAGGATCGCATAGTACCATGCGATCGAGACGACGTGGAGCCAGTACGCACCGAGAAAAAGCGGCAGGGGGATTGCGGCAATCAGCAAGACGACGAGCGCAATCTGCGAGCGGCGGCTCAAGGCTTAATCCATGCGCACATGCTGCCGGCCGAACAAGCCCGTCGGCCGGACGAGCAACGTCAAGATTAGTAAGAGCGCACCGAACGCCGTGCTGTACGCCAGCGCGCGATTGGCGTCGGGGTAGAGCGCCACGCCCAGGGCCTCCACGACGCCCAGCAGGATGCCGCCGATGATGCTGCCGGGGACCGAGCCCATGCCGCCGAGCACCACGATAATGTAGGCTTGGACCGCGGGCAGCTCGCCCATCGTCGGCGTCAACGAAAAGATCGGCGCAATCAGCGCACCGGCCCCACCGGCGAGCGCCGCCCCCAGGCCAAACGCGATCGTGAACATCCGGCGCGAGTCGATGCCGATGATCGCAGCGGCCGTGCGGCTTTGGCTTACCGCATCGAGTGCCTGGCCGATCGACGTCCGCTGCATGAACAGCGAGAGCCCGAGCAACAGGACCGCCGCGATCGCGGCGGCGACCAACCGGTCGTAGGTGATCGTCAGGATCCCGATGTGCACGCCGCCCTCGACGAACGACGGCGGGCGCTTGTTGAACGGACCGAAAACGACGATCGCAGCGTTTTCCATCAGCATGAACAACCCGAATGTCACGATGATGGCGTACTCATCCTTACGATCGACTTTTCCGGAGTAGAGCGGCGACAGCATGAGCCGTTCGAAGATCGCGCCGACGATGAACGTCGCCACCATCGCGACCAACACGGCAACGACCGGCGGCATGCCGAGCAGCGTGATCGCGTAGTAGCCGACGTAGCCGCCGAGCATATAGAGAACGCCATGGCCAAAGTTCACGATCTTCAAGACCGAGAAAATGATCGTCAGGCCGGCGGCGGCGATCGCGTAAATCAGCCCCGTCACCAGCCCGTTGATCGCTTGCAGAAAGACGTACTCGGCCATCGTTCGGCCTATGCCGACGGTTTGAGATAGCCCTCTTTGAGCGTCGCCCAGTTCGGCGGATAGATGATCGGGGCGTCGTCCGCACTTTGGCGCAGCTTGTTGTATTGGATCAGCATGACCGGCGCCGACATGAACTGGTGATACGCCCAATCCGGATGGTGACTAGTCGAAAACTTATAGGTTCCACGCGTACCCGTGAAGGTCAGGTGCTCCATTGCGGCGATGATCGCTTTGGGCTCCGACGACTTTCCTACCGCGATCGCATGCGCCAACACGCCGACGCAATCGAACGACTCCATCGCAGTTCCGGTCGGTGGACGTTTGAACTGTTTCTGGAAGGTCGCGACGAACGCTTTTGCCTTCGCGTTCCACTGCGATTTGGGCAAGGTCACATCTTCGGAGATCAGATCGACGGCACACTTCCCGTCGTTCTCCCAGAGTTCTTTTTCCAACGCCGGACCACCGCCGCTGTAGAGTGCTGTCTGCGCCGTCGGGGCAAAACTCTGCTTGCAGGCCTGGCTGATGATGTCGTACGCGGACGCGCCGGCAACGATGATCATGAAGAGATCGGGGCGCGGGCTGGTATTGAGCAGCCGCAGGATCTCCGGGGTAAAGTCTTGCTGTTTTAGCTCCACGGTGATCACGTTGTGGCTGATCTTTTTCTTGTCGAAGATACCCGAGAGAACCTGGACTGCGCCGACGCCGTAGTCGGTCGTCTCTTGCATAATTGCGACGTTCTTAAAGCCCGCGGACGCGGCCCAATTTCCAACCATCGTGTAGATCAGCGAGTTGGACGGGCAAACGCGAAAGAACTCCGGGTAACCTTGGGCCGTCAGCTTATCGGCCCACACGTCCGTACCCAAAAACGGGATGCCGTACTTGTGCGCGATCTGCGATTCAGCCAGCGCAACCGAACTATGGAACTCGCCGAATACGGCGGAGACGTGCTGCGAGGCGAGCCGCTCCATGGCCGCGGTTCCTTGATCGGGTGTCCCCTTGGTATCCTCAAAGGTGATCTGCAGCGGACGCCCATTCACGCCGCCCGTCCCATTGATCTGGGAGGCGGCAAGCTGGGCTGCCCATTTCATCTCCTGACCGGCCGCATACCCTCCTGGCGGCGAAAGCGGTCCAACCCAGCCGAGCTTAATCGGCTCGGCTGCGGAGATCGACCGGGGAAGGAACGCGGCTCCGAGCAGCCCCGCGCCGCCCGCGAGAGCCTCGGATCGCTTAATCGAATGCATAGGTGGCCTCCAAGCATGAAGACGCGCTTCTGAATGATGAACTGTTCCGCGGCGACAAGTCGCGCCGTACGTTGCGTTTCGAAAACGATCGAGCGCGTGGTCGCCTGTACAAACCGACTTATAGCACAGCGGGTATAGACTGTCCACAAAGCCGGCGCCGCTGCTCTGTCAGCATTTCCCACTTAGAAGCGGATACGCGCGGTCGCGCGGCGGAGCTATGAATGTCGCTCGATGACGACCAACGTGTACTCATCTACCGCGGCAGCGCTCCAGGACGTCGTCGCTCTCGAGCGCGGCTATTGACGGGCGCTACTGGATCAGCGTCAGCCGCGCGTTGGCGAAGTCGATGATCGCCTGTTCGCGCGCGTACTCCGGCGATTCGGGCATGTGGCCGCGCTGGCGCGCCTCGGCGTCGTTGAGTTCGCTGCGGACGGCCGTCGGATCGACGTGGTCGGCGTCGACCGCCGCGTCGACGATGACCGTCACGCGATCCGGCAGCGCTTGCATGAAGCCTTCACTGGTCGCGTACACCAGCCGCCGGCGTTCGTCGCCGACGACCACGTTTGCGCGCAAGATTCCGGGCTTGAGGGTCGTGAGAAACGGGGCGTGCGACGGCAAAATACCCTCTTCACCATCGGTTCCAACGGCGATGACAAGCTCCGCCGGCCCTTCGAACACGATGCTCGTCGGAGTGATCAGTTTGAACGGCAGCGTGTTGGCCATCGGCTAGACGGTCGCGCCCATCTTCTCGGCGCCGGCTTTCACCTCATCGATGCCGCCGACATAGAAGAACGCTTGCTCCGGAAGATGATCGACTTTGCCGTCGAGGACTTCCTTGAACGACGCGATCGTGTCGGGCAACTTGACGTACTTGCCCTCGCGTCCGGTGAACTGCTCGGCGACGAAGAACGGCTGCGAGAACAGCCGCTGAATTCGCCGCGCACGCCCGACGACGACCTTGTCTTCTTCGGACAACTCCTCGACGCCCAAGATCGCGATGATATCCTGCAAGTCTTTGTACCGCTGCAGGGTCTCCTGCACGCCGCGTGCGACACGATAATGTTCGTCGCCGACGATCTGTGGATCGAGGATGCGCGAACTCGAGGCCAGTGGGTCGACCGCCGGATAGATGCCGAGTTCGGAGATCGGTCGCGAGAGCGCGGTCGTCGCATCGAGATGCGCGAACGTGGTTGCGACCGCCGGGTCGGTATAGTCGTCAGCCGGAACGTAGACGGCCTGCACCGACGTGATCGAGCCCTTGCGCGTCGAGGTTATCCGCTCTTCGAGTGAGCCCATGTCGCTGGCCAACGTCGGTTGATAGCCGACAGCCGACGGCATGCGCCCCATCAGCGCCGAGACTTCCGAGCCGGCTTGCAGATAGCGAAAGATATTGTCCATAAACAGCAGCACGTCGGCGCCGAGTTCGTCGCGGAAGTACTCGGCCATCGTGACGCCGGTCTGCGCGATGCGGAAGCGCACGCCCGGCGGTTCATCCATCTGTCCAAACACCAGGGTCGTCTGCGCGAGCACGCCCGATTCTTTCATCTCCAACCACAGGTCGTTGCCTTCGCGCGTGCGCTCGCCGACGCCGGTGAAGACCGAGAACCCCTTGTGAACGTTGGCGATGTTACGAATCAGCTCTTGAATCAACACCGTCTTGCCGACGCCGGCGCCGCCGAAGAGTCCGACCTTGCCGCCGCGGGTATAGGGCGCCATCAAATCGACGACTTTGATCCCTGTCTCGAATATCTTCGGCGTCGGATCCTGCGCCTCGAAGGTCGGCGCCGGACGGTGGATCGGCCAGTACGCCGCCGCCGTGATCGGTTCGTTCGAGTCGATCGTCTTACCGAGCACGTTGAAGATCCGTCCAAGCGTGCCTTCGCCGACCGGAACCGTGATCGGACCGCCGGTGTTGGTCACCTTCGCGCCGCGCATCAACCCATCGGTCGAGCCCATGGCGAGGCATCGCACCTGATTGTTCCCAAGCTCGTCTTGGACTTCCAGAATCAAGTCGCGCGCCTGCATCGCCGTCCCACCGAGTTCGATGCCGTTGCCGCCGGCGTGGTTCTGCGACGCGTCCGAATCTTCGTTGACGCGAACCTCCAGCGCATCGTTCATCGCCGGCAGGGTCTCCGCGCTGAACTCTACGTCGACGACATTCCCAAGCACCTGAACGACTTTTCCGGTGGCTGCTGACATTGTATCGCTAACCTTTTCTTGTGAGAGTCTCTGCTAGATGATCGGGGCGACGGCATTCCTGCGCGGAACCGCTACAATTTTTCCATCCATGGAAAAATTGCTGCTCCACTGCTCGTCGCTCCCGCCCTCCGGGCTCCGCTCCTCGTCAGAGGTTCCGCTCCGGAACACCATCACCCCGATCATCCGGCCAAGGCTTCCGCGCCGCCGACGATTTCGAGCAGCTCTTTGGTGATCGCGGCTTGGCGGGCGTTGTTCATTTGGATCGTTAGCTCGTCGATCAGTTTGCCGGCGTTTTCGGTCGCGTTGTTCATCGCAAGCAGTTGGGCGGCGAAGAATGCGGCGTCGGTTTCGAGCATTGCGGAGTAGATCGTGAACTCGAGGTACTTCGGGAGCAGCCGGGAGAGGACGAACTCGGGCGAGGGCGCGAACTCGACGGCGCCTTGGGGGCGCTTGGTCTCGGCGGAGGCTTCGTCGGGTTTGTGAAGGGTTTCGCGGACGATCGGGACCAGCGCGCGCACTTCGGGCTTCTGCGAGAGCATCGAGACGAGTTTCGATGAGATCACGGTGATGTCGCCGATCTTCCCGGCCACGAAGTCGCCGGTGACGCGATGCGCGCAGTCGCGCGCGGCGGTGAGCTTGGATGGTGCGTTCAGCGGCCACGCCGGGTGCTCGCCAAGACCCCAGCGGCGGACGGCGTTGCGCGCCTTGATGCCGATCGAGTAGAAGATCGCGTCCTTGTGGTCTTTTCGATACAACTCGCCGGCGCGAACGACGTTGGAGTTGAATGCGCCGGCGAGGCCCTTGTCGGCGGTCATCAAGATGACGCCTGACGGCGCGCCGGCTTTGCCGGGCCGCATGAACGGATGGTCGACGCTCCCGACGCTGGCCATCAAGTCGCGCAGCATCTCCGCGAGTGTCTGGGCATACGGTCGCGCCTGCTTTTGCGCAAGCTCCGCCCGGCGAATCTTCGCTGCGGCGACTTGCTTCATCGCTTTGGTGATCTGTTGCGTGTTCTTCAGCGAGCGAATCCGTTCGCGAAGATCCTTGACGCTCGGCATTAGAAGCTCTTGTTGAACTCCCCAAGCGCGCTCTCGAGCTTCTTCTTGTTTTCGTCTGAGAGCTGGTTGCTCGTCGCGATGCCCTGCGGGATGTCGGGATGGTGTTCGTGCAGGTAGGATATGAAACCGCGCGCCCAGTCCTGCAGACGCGGGGTCGCGACCTCGTTGACGAAGCCGTTGGTCGCGGCATAGATGATCGCGACTTGATCTTCGACGGCTTGCGGCTGGTACTGCGGTTGTTTGAGCAATTCGGTTAGCTTCTCGCCGCGCAAGAGCTGCGCTTGCGTCGCTTTGTCGAGGTCGCTCGACAGCTTGGCGAACGCCGCGAGATCGCGATACTGCGCAAGTTCGAGTTTGAGCTGACCGGCAACGCTCTTCATCGCCTTGGTTTGGGCCGAGCCGCCGACGCGCGAGACCGACAGCCCGACGTCGACCGCCGGACGAATGCCCTGGAAGAACAATTGCGGCGTCAGGTAGATCTGACCATCGGTAATCGAGATGACGTTGGTCGGGATGTACGCCGAGAAATCGCCGGCCTGCGTCTCGA
>JBOHTW010000374.1:0-9067 GCA_050733835.1 Vulcanimicrobiaceae bacterium
CCGATGTCGATGCCGGCCTCACGCAGATGTTCGTCGATCGCCGCTTTGTGCGCAAGCAGCAGATCTTTGTCGAGGCCGTGGGCGACGCCCATCATATTCACGTTGCGGAACTCGGGGCCGCCTTCGCGCCAATAGGCGTGCGTCATGACGTGATGCCGGCCGACTTCGCGGCCCGCGTCGATCTCGCGCCCGGGCGGAACTTGCCAGTGAAATAGCGCGTTGTAGCGGGTCACGCGTTCGTTGCCGGCGGTCGGCTTGACGTGTTCGAGAAACGTCGAGAACCGCCCGATCACGCCGCGCCGGTGGAGCGTTTCGCCGATCGTGAGAAACTCGTCGAGCGTGATGCCCGCCTCACGCGCGCGACTGGACCATACGTCGCGTTGCAGTTCCTCCGGCGCGAACTCGCGCTTGAGCGTTTCGAGGACATGCCATTCGTGCGCGGTCAGCGTAACGAGCGTCGTGTCGATCACGTCGGCGAGTTGCTCGGAGCGGCTACCCGGCTCGAGCCCGCGCCGGCGAATGTGGCCGACGCCGAGCGCAAACAGCCGGGCGGCCGGCATCAAGCGAAACGCGCCGGCGCCGATCGTGCGCTGCAGAAACCGCGCATGCTTCTCCATCGAAAAGCCCTGGGGCACTTTGAGCGTCGTCCACAACCGGTAACGCGAGCCCGGCGTGGCCGCATCGGCGGTTCGAATGACGACGTGACCCGAGAACGGATCCTCGCGGTAGAGGTATTCGAAGGCGGCGTCGAGCCGCGCCTCGGGGACTTGCCAGGCGGCCAGCGCGCCGGGTGCGAGGCTGGTTGCCAGCAGCGTCTGGCGGACCCGCCGAACCGTTCCGGCCGCCAGCATTCCGCGAATTCGCTCGATGACCGTGTCGACGTCGACCCCGCAAGCCGCCGCGATCGCCCCGAACGGATCGCGTTGAAAGCCTCCGATACGGTCTTCGGAGACCGCGAGAATCCGCACGTTTGTCGGATCGCTGACCGAAACCGGCAGGTCGACCAAGTCCATAGCCCTCCGATTCCCGCCCCACATTCAGCCTTCCCGGCAGGCCGCGGCGCGGACAACGGTCGGGCCGATCAGCGAGCCGAGAGCCCGCGGATGATGCTAGAGACTCGCGCCGGTTGCAAACGCGAACGCCTGTTGTGCCTGGCGCAAGTTATAGACCGCCGTCACCCGCGCCGTCAGCGCGCTCGTAAAGGAAACTTGGGCGTTGAGCAACAGCGGCAGGGTCGTGACCCCGGCGCGATACTGCGCCTCGGTCGCCTGGAGCACTTGCGATGCCTCGGTGTATTGAATCTGGACCTCGTCGAGTTGCGCGCGCGCGCTCACGAGGCCAACCAACGCCTGTTTGACGGCGAGTTGGATCGATTGTTCGGTGAACGCGAGTTGGGCCTTCGCACCGTCGGTAATCGCCTGGGCCTGCGCGCGCTGGGCGGCCGTGATTCCCTGATCGTAGATCGGAATGCTCAACTGCAGACCAATCCCGTTCGAGTTGCGAAAACTGCCGCCGCTCGCGTCGCTCGACGAGACGCCGTAATCCGCGACCCCGTTGAGCACCGGAAACGTTCCAAGCCGGGCCGCCTTATAGGCCGCTTCATCCGCCCGGATCGTGTTCACCGCCGCATCGTAGTCCGGGCGGCTTGCAATCGCCCGGGCGACCGCCGCCTGGTATGTCGGAATCGTCAACGACGCGAACGCGGACTCATCGAAGACCGGCGTGTCGTCGGCCGGCAACACGTTGGCATCGGCCGGCAAACCCATCGCGTTGGCGAACGCCGCCTGAGCGTTGAGTTCAGCGCCTTGATCGCGGACGACGGCAACCCGCGCCTGCGCCACCGGCAACTGCGCGGTCGCGACGTCGACCTTCGAGGCCGTTCCGGCGTGGAATTGCGCGTTGACGAGGTTCTCTTGAACCTGATCGAGTTTGACGGTTTCCAGATCGACCTGCGTCTGGCGCTGGGCGGCCAGCGAGTTGTAATAGGCCGTCGCCACGTCGAACGCGATCGTCTGTCCTTGGCGGCGATAGGTGTCGAGCGCGGCGACTTCGGTGGCTTTGGCCTGGCGCAATTGGGCGGCGATCTTGCCACCGTCGAAGATCAACTGCCGAAGGTTTATCGTCAGCCCATTGGTGGTGAAGCTCGACCCCGAACCGCGCGTGGTGACCGGCACAGTTCCGCCGGTCGTCGTTCCGTTCGTAAGCGAACCCGTAGTTTGGCCGCGGCCCCGCTCGGTGCTCGCGTTCGCCGAGATGTTCGGAAAGATCGCGGTCTTGGAGAGTCCGACCGCCGCCTGATCGACCCGAACGTTCGAGAGCGAGATCGCCAACTGCGGCGCCCGCGCGAGCCCGACGTCGATCGCCTGTTGAAGCGTCAGTACGTTGTTGACGCCCGGAACGCTGGGGCCGGCGCCGACACCCGGAGCCGGCGTTCCGTAGGCCGGATACGGCAGCGACGTCGGTTGCGAGACCGGCCCGAAGGTCGGGAGCGGATACGGCGTCGGCGCATTGCTCGGCGCGATCAGGCGCACCGGCGGATTCGTCTGCGCGCCGGCGCCCGCCCCCAGCACAATCGCAAGCGCCGCGACGATCAGCGCGCCGGCGGCGGCCGCGCGCGAAAAGCGAATCTGGTTCATCCGTTCCTCTTACTTTTTCTGGGCAGCGGCCGGAGCGGCGCTCGGCGGGGCGCCACCGGGCGCACCGGGCCCGCCGATCGCCACCACGCTGCCGTTCTGTAAGGCGTCGGGACGGGTCGTGATCACCGGCGTTCCCGCCGTAACGTCGGGGCTCGACACCTCGGCGAGCGTGTCGGTCTGAAGGCCGAGTTTGACCGGCACCGCGATCGCCTTGCCGTCCTTGACCGTATAGACGCTGTTGCCCTGATCGCTCTGCGCGATCGCCGTGCGCGGCACGATGACGACGTCCTTGTGCAGTTCTTTGAGCACGTTGACGGTCACGAGCATCCCGCCGCGCAGCACACCGTCGGCGTTGGGTTCGCGAATGCGCGCGCGATAGGACAGCGTGCCCTGCGTCGGGGTCGCGTTCACATCGGAGATCGGCCCGCGGAAGGTCCGGCCCGGCAGGCTCGCGCTGGTAAAACTGACGACCGTCCCGGGGTGGACGAACTGGAGATCTTCGTCGGGCACGTTCACGTTGACGTAGACGGTGGCCAACTGCGAGATCGTCAGGATCGGCTGGCTTGGGCCGGCGAATGCGCCCGGATCGAGGCTGCGCACGGTAACCGCGCCGTCAAACGGCGCGTAGAGCGACGATTGCGCGATCTGCGTATCGAGCAATTTGACGTTGGCCTGCGCCTCCGCGAGCGACGCGCGACTTGCCTCGATGTTGGCTTGGTCGACGCCGGTCTGGTTCAAATTAGCGTGCGCGGTCTTGAGCGATGCTTGAGCGGCCGCCAGCGCCGAGTGCGCGTTAGCAAGCTCCTGTTGGGCGGCAACGTATGACGACCGGGACTGTTCGAACGTCGTCTGTGCGACGTAGCCTTGCGCGTACAGCTTCTGATTGCTCTCGTAGACGAGTTTGGCGTTGGCGAGCGCCGCCTCGTCGGTCGAGACGCGGTTCTTGGCTTGCACCAGTCCCTGCTGTGCGGCGGCGAAACCCGAGTCGTAGGTCTGCGACTGGATCGGCTTGGAGAGTTGGGCGCTTTGAAGCTTGGCCTGCGCTTCGCGCGCGAGCGCCTCGTTCGAGGCGAGTTGCGCGCGTAGCGAGGAGTCGTCGAGCTTGGCCAGCAGCTCGCCCTTGTGGACGTGCTGCCCTTCGGTGACATAAACGGCCGCGACCGTCCCGGACTGCGGCGTGCTCAAGACCGACTGCAAAAACGGGCTCACCTGACCGTCGAGCTGCGCCGAGGTCGAGATGTTGCCGCGCGTCGCCTTCGCGACCTCGACGGCGAGCGGCGGTGGTCCCTTCGGGCCGCCGGTGGATTTCGCGCAGCCGCTCGCGCCGACGGCGCTCGCCAGCGCGATAGTGACGAACAGCGCGCGGGCGCTAGGGGTCATCATCGTAACTCTCTCATCGTTCGTGAACGTCGTGCGGTCCCCGAGCGCGATTAGCGTCGGCCTATACCGCTACCTCCGCTACTACGCTTCGCGCCGGCATTTTGATTCACCAGGCGGGAGCGCGAGGGTGCCCGGAGTATCGTAAGGCGCATGGCCGCCAAAATCGAGATCGGGCGACGGTACGAGAGTCAGACCCGCGTGGAAGAATGGATGACCGCCGAAAAGGCCGGCAACAAGGGCGTTGACGTCCTCTCGACGCCGATCCTCGTCCAGCTCATCGAACAAGCCGCGGTGGCCTGCATCGCATCCGAGCTGAGCCCCGACCAAATCACGTTGGGCTCGCACATCGATATCGAGCACCTGCGGCCAACGCCGGTGGGCTTAATCGTGCGGATTGAAGTCGAGGTGATCGCCCTCGACGGACCGCGGGTCGAGTTCGCGGTCGCCGCCTTCGATGAACGCGAGAAGGTCGCCGAAGGGATGCACGAGCGGTTCATCATGCCGCGCGCCACGTTTCTTTCGCGGGTCGAAGAGAAGCTCGGCTGACCTCGACCCAGCCGCGCGGCGACCTGCTTGGTTGATTACGTCGGGAGCCCCGTGGGTACGAGCAGGGAGAGCCCCATTCCCGGGCTCCCGACGTTCGCGTCGCAATCTCTCGATTCTGGAGGAACCTTTTGAAATCACTCAGCATAGGCGCGCTCGCCGCGGCCCTCGCCGCGAGTGCGGGGCTGAGCGCGGCCGCCGCGGCGACCGTGCCGTCGGCGACCGCCAAGGTCGTTGCGCAGGCCCAGGGCGCGCCTCCGGCCGACTTCGGCTCCCCGCCCACCGGCGAGGTCCCGATTCTGTACAACGACACCCATGTCTACAGCAAGCCCGACACCTTAAAGCAGAACCGCGTGCTGTCGGCGTTGATCCGCGGCAACACGATCCTCGTACCGCTCCGCTCGATGTTCGAGCAGATGGGCGCGACGGTCTCGTACGATCCGGCGACCAAAACCGTCGATGTCTCAAAACCCGGGGCCGAGATTCGGCTGACGGTCGGCAAAAAGAGCGTCATCATCAACGGCCAGCAACGACCGCTCGACGTCCCGCCCCAGATGTACAAGGGCACGCTGCTCGTTCCGGTCCGCGTGATCTCGGAGACGATGGGCGCCTACGTTCTGTGGGTGCAGGCGAAGCACGAAGTGGTCGTGCGCTACAACCCGCCGGCACCGGCCACGCCGCCCCCGACTCCGCCGCCAACCCCGGAGCCGACGGCCCCACCAACCCCGGTGGCGACCCCGCCTCCGCCGGCGCCCACCCCGACTCCGACGCCGGCTCCGGCTAAGGCGTCGTACGAAGGCTATCTGCTCGGCGACTACATCATCTCGCCCAAGGTCTACAACGAGTTCAACCCGGGCAACAAGGGCAACGGCTCGTTCGGCTTCCACGGCGCGTATGAGTTCCCGGCGTTCGGCAGCACGCTGATGGTCGGCGTCGACGGTCGCGAATGGCGCTACCCGCATCCGGCTGGTAACGTCAACGTCATCGGCGGCAACGGTTCGACCTTCGTGCCGGGATTCACGGCGAAAGATCAGGACATCGACGGCCGCCTCGGCATCAAAATCGCCGATCCGCGAATATACCTCGGTGCGAGCTACTTGCATCGGAGCACCAACTACGGATATCCGAATCAGAACGGGTTTGGGTTCGGGCTTGAGAAGTTGCCCGATCTCGACCAGTCGATCTCGGCCTACGGCAGCATCTACTACTACCCCGACGTCAAGGGGAAGTTTAACGGATTAAACGTCGGTTATTCGATGCTAAAGTACCAGATCGGCGGCGCGTACCGGTTCGGAGCCACCCCCGTCTTCCTCGACTTCGGATTCGAGGGCGACCGGGGAAATGCGCGTGACGCAGCCCCGATCGGGTTCACGCACAACGGCCCATTCGTCGGACTCGGCATCAAGATCTAACTCGAGTCCGAAACCGGCCACGAAAAGCAGCGAGCTCCCCGAGCAGTCGGGGGGCTCGTTCGCGGTTACGGGCTGGGCGACGGCGACGGTTGGGCCGGCGCGGCCGGCGAATCGACCGGGGCCGGCGTCGGCGGCGGCCGGTGCTTGGCGAGGAACGCCTGCTCCATTAAGTCCTTGCGCAGTTGTTTAGCCTGCGGCGACTTCCCGAAATCGGCGAGCAGCCAGTTGCGGGTCGCCAGTTCCTGGACGCGCGCCGCATCGCTTGAGACCGCCGCATAGAAGCGGTCCAGAAAGTAGATCGCGCGCGGAACGTCGGAGTCGTGCGGATATTTTCGTTCCCAGTCGCGGATCGAAGAAACCGCTTCGTCGACCGTCTGCATCGCGGTTGCAGCGACGGCATGATCGTACCGATAGCGCAGACCTTGATCGCGAATCACGTTGCGAATACCGAGAATGCTGAGCTTGAACCGGCCGAAATATTCGTCGGCCGGCGCGAGCGCGGCCAGCGCCGGCGTCGGGGTCGCCCGGGGATGAGCAATCGGGTGCGCGGCCGCGGTCCGGCCGAGCAAGGCAAACGTCAGCGCAGCGCACCAGAGCGCGGCAGCGGCAAGCCTATTTTGCATCATCGATAACCTTCGGCGGGCCAAGACAACCCCATGTAGCGAACATCGGCAACAACATGTACGGACCGCATCGCCTGCGGCGTCCGGCACGCGCTCGATTGCTCGGAGTGGCACTGGTCGCCGTGTTGCTGCCGTCGACGGTGCGCGCCGCGACCCCGAACTTACCGGCCGCGCTGACGCCGGCAGCACCCTTTCCGGCGATCGTCGCGCAATCGTTCGCGACCGATTTCGTCGCCCCGGGCGTCCGATTCGCGCGCTACCGGATCGCGACCCTCGACGGACCGCTCGTCGTCACCGCGCTGGCCGTCGATCCGCGCGTACCGACGGTCCGCATCGATTCGGCGCTGGCTGACGACCGGTTGAGCTCACCGGGCGAGACGGTCGCCGCGATGGCCGCCCGAACGGGTGCCGTCGGCGGGATCAACGGCGACTTCTTCGATATCGGGCATACCGGCCAGCCGCTTGGGATCGTGATTCGCGCGGGACAGTTGCTGCGATCGCCGGACCGGCGCGCGGCGATCGTCGTTGGCGCCGACGGAGCGGCGCGATTCGGGCCGGTGACGTTCGCCGGCCAGGCCAGCGACGGCAGCTCGATCTGGCCGCTAACCGCAGTCGACCGGTTTCCGCCGCAGGGCGGCGTCAGCCTGATCTTGCCGAGCTATGGGCCGATCCCGCCGGCGCCCGGCGTGACCCTCGCGCTCCTCCAGGCGACGCCCGGCGCGCCGCAAGGTTATTCGGTCGTGCAGCTTGTCGACGCGACCGCCGGGAGCCCGGCGTCGCTCGCGCTCGCATTCGGCCCGGCTGTTTTGGCGATCGCTCCATTGCCCGCCGTCGGTGACCCGATCCAGCTAAGCGAGACGATCGATCCGCCGATCGCGGGGGCGGTCGCGGCCGTTGGCGGCGGTCCGCTCTATCTGCGCGGCGGTCAGCCGGCTACAGATCCCGCGCCTCCGTCGCCGGGCGAGGCGCTACGCCGCGAACCGCTCTCGGGCGTCCTCGCGCGCGGCGACGGAGCGCTCGTCTTCGTCGAAGTCGACGGCCACGATCCGACCGCCTCGGTCGGGCTGACGCGGCCCGAGTTTTCGGCCCTGCTCGCCGCCTTCGGCGCCGTCGACGCGATGGGTCTCGACGGCGGCGGCTCCTCGACCCTGGTCGCGCGAACGGGCGGCGCCGACCACGCGGTTACGCAAAACGTCCCGTCCGACGGCCGCGACCGTCCGGTCGCGGACGGTCTGTTCGTCTACAGTTCCGCCGCCGGCGGGCCGCCGGCCCGGCTCGCGCTGCGCCCGGACCGGCTGGACCTGCTTACGGGCGCATTCGAGCCGTTGATCGTGACCGCGACGGATGCGGCCGGGAACCCGCTTGGTTCGCCGCCCCGGCCGCTGACCGGCGAGTCCGTACCGGCTGGGCTCGCGCGCCTCGAGTCCGACGGGATGGTCGTCGGACTGCGGCCGGGAACCGGTACGCTCGCCGTGCGCAGCGGAGCGCTGGTTGCCGAACTGCCGCTGACGGTCGCGGCGGCGCCGGCGGCCGTTCGCATCGAACCGGCCCATCCGAACCCCAACCCCGGCGAGAGTCTGACGTTGCGCGTCACCGGATTCGACCGCGCCGGTGACCCGGTAGCGCTGCCGGGGCCTGTCGTTTGGACGGCCGCCGGCGGAACGATCGCGCCCGACGGCCGGTTCGAAGCCGGCAATCGCGACGCGGTCGTCGCCGCCCGGGTCGCGGGGGTTCGCGTTGCGACGACCGTTCTGGTCGGCCGGCGTACCGAGCCGTTGCCGGTGTTTGGGCGCTCCGATGCGGCGCACTGGCGGTTCGACACGTACCCGCGCGACCGGGCCGGGGAGCTGACCGTCGATGGGGGGCTTGCCCTCGACTACGACTTCACCGGCGACGAACGGGCGGCGTATGCCCGAACGCACCTTACGCTCGCGGGTTTGCCGCTCGCGCTTGGGTTGACCGTCGACGGCGACCGGAGCGGCGTCGGCGTGCGCGCGGCGCTCGTCGATGCGCGCGGTGCGAAGATCGCGGTCACGCTCGCTAAGCGGGTCGACTGGGAAGGGCCACGCCCGCTTACCGTGACACTACCGGCGAGGCTCGTGCCACCGATCGAACTCGAGGCGCTCTACGTCGTCGGGTCGCTCGGCGGCGCGCCGGTGCATTCGGCCGGCACGCTGACGCTGCGCGACCTGCACGCGACGTTCGCCGGCTCGCAGCCGCCGCAGCCGCTCTATCACTGGTAACCGGGGGGAGAGATTTCGTGACGTTTGCCGACCTCGCCGCTCGCGGCCTCGACCGGTGTGCGGCCGGCGGTGCCGCGTACGCCGAGATTCGCTATGAGACCGCCCGCGCGGAACGGATCGAAGTCCGCAACGGAGTCGTCGCCGAGTTGTCCGACGAAATGACCGCCGGCTACGGCATCCGCGCGCTCGTCGACGGCGCTTGGGGCTTCGCCGCCGGCCCGGTGCTCGAA
>JBOHTW010000375.1:0-8966 GCA_050733835.1 Vulcanimicrobiaceae bacterium
TCGCGCGGCATCTTGGTGAACGATGCGGCCCAATCGGCCCGCGGTGATTTCACGGTGCCGTTGGTCGAGCGCAACGGACCGATCACGTTCGCGCTCGATACCGGCGCCCACTCGCCGTCGTTCACGAAGCGCTTGCGCGACGAGCTGCGCGAGCGGTTCGACGAACGCTATGGCCGCGCGGCGCTAGCGCTCGGCCGCGTGCGGACCTACGTGATGACGGGCGTAGCGCCGGACCGCCGCGCGGCCACGATGGCGGAACTGGCGGCTCGACCGATCGACGAACTGGCGAACCTCGACGACGCCGCGATTCCCGAACTGGTCGCCGCCGCCGTTGCGCCCGGCGCAACCAGCGGTCCGTCGATCGCAAGCGTCATCGCTGCGACCCGCGGCAGCGCGCTCGCGTTGCGGCAGACGCGCCTCGTGATGGCGAAGTTGGCGGTCGTCGGCATCGCTTCGGAGATGCTCGAAATTACGACCCGCGGCGACCAGGTGCAAGACCGGCCGCTCGCACAGATCGGCAGCGACGGATTGTTCGTCAAGGAGCTCGAGCGTGCGCTGCGCGAGCGGCGAGCCGACTATGCGGTGCATTCGTGCAAAGATCTGCCAAGCGTTTTGCCCGGCGATATGCAGCTTGCCGCGGTCGGCGCCCGCGAGGATCCGCGCGACGCGTTTTGCTCGGAGCGCTACGCTGCGTTCGAGAATTTGCCGGCGGGCGCGCGGGTTGGTTCGTCGAGCCCGCGCCGGGTTGCGCAGTTGCGCGCACGGCGCCCTGACCTCGTCTACCTACCGATTCGTGGCAACGTCGACACGCGGTTGCGCAAACTCCGTGACGGCGAATTCGACGCGATCGTGCTCGCGCTGGCCGGCCTGCACCGGTTGGGGCTGCAGGCGACGCATACGGTGGCGTTCGATCCAAGCGTGGTCGTGCCGGCGGTCGGGCAGGGTGTGCTCGCGGTGGAGTGCCGGGCCGACGATCCTCGGCTCGCGAACGCGCTGCACGATGCCCTTTCCGACCCCGCCGTCGAAATCGCAGTC
Organism: Vulcanimicrobiaceae bacterium; assembly: GCA_050733835.1. GTDB lineage: Bacteria > Vulcanimicrobiota > Vulcanimicrobiia > Vulcanimicrobiales > Vulcanimicrobiaceae > JBOHTW01. The sequence continues at coordinate 1,036 of JBOHTW010000375.1, forward strand.
GCCGCCGAACGCGCCTTCTTGCGAACGTTGCATGCGGGCTGTCAAGCGCCGGTCGGGGCGCACGCGCGCATCGACGGGCGGCAACTCGAACTTGACGGCGTGATCGCGGCGGTCGATGGCTCGGAGATCGTTCGCGGCGGATTCGCGTCGACGGTCGCAACGATTGCGGACGCCGAGCGCATGGGCGAGCGGCTGGCGCAGGACCTCGTCGCGCGCGGCGGTGGAACGCTGCTTGCGGCGCCCGCCGACGAGCGTCCGCTCGCGGGTCTCCTCGTCCTGCTGCCGCGCACGCAGGAGCGGCCGAGCCGAATTGCCCCGGCGTTGCGCGCGGTCGGCGCCGAAGTGGTCGAAGCCAGCGACGCCGACGGCGCGGAGCGGGCGCTCGGCTCGCGTGCCCCCGATGCGGTTCTGTTCCCGTCGAGCGGCTCGGTTGCGGCGATCGTCGAATACCTGGCGGCGCTGCGGGCCCGCGGGCAACGGCCAGCGATCGCCGCGATGGGCGCGGCATCATCGGCAGCGGCCCGCGCGCAGGGGTTTCCGCCCGATGTCGTCGCCGCCACCGCGACCGTTCCCGAGTTCGTTCACAGCGTGACCCATCATTTGACCAAAGCGAGACTGCAACGATGAACCTCAGCGAGTTGCTCCGCCCCCGGACCGCCGTCGACCTGACGATTCGCCCGCGCCGCCTGCGCGCGAGCGCCGCGATGCGCGAACTCGTGCGCGAAACCGAGGTTCGGATCGGTAGCCTGGTTCAGCCGCTGTTCATCGCCGCCGAGCACCAGCCAAAGGGCGAGATCGCGAGCATGCCCGGCATCGTGCGCCATTCGATCGACTCAGCGGTCGCGCATGCGCGCGAGCTCGACGCGCTGAGCATTCGCGCGGTGCTGCTGTTCGGCATCCCCGATCACAAGGACGCCGTCGCCAGTTCCAATTACGATCCCGACGGCGTCGTGCAGCGCACGATCCGCGCGTTGAAGGCGGCGCTGCCCGCGCTGCTCGTGATCGCGGATCTCTGCAACTGCGAGTATACCGATCACGGCCACTGCGGAATCATCGATGCGCGCGGCGACGTCGACAACGACGCGACCCTCGAGCTCTTGGGCAAGACGGCGCTCTCGTATGCGCAGGCCGGCGTCGACGTCGTTGCGCCGTCGGACATGATGGACGGCCGCGTCGGCTATCTGCGTCAGACGCTCGATAGTGCCGGCCACGAACGCATCGCGATCATGTCGTACGCGGTCAAATTCGCGTCGGCGTTTTACGGGCCATTCCGCGATGCTGCCGATTCAATCCCGCAGTTCGGCGATCGCCGCACCTACCAGATGGACCCGGCGAATGCGCGCGAAGCCATTCGCGAGGCCTTGCTCGACGTCGGCGAAGGCGCCGACGTCGTGATGGTGAAGCCGGCGCTCGCCTACCTCGATCTGGTGCGCGCGGTTCGCGAAGTCGTCGACGTTCCGGTCGCGTGCTACAGCGTGAGCGGCGAGTACGCGATGGTCAAAGCGGCCGCGCGCAACGGCTGGATCGACGAAGACCGCATCGTCGACGAGATGCTGACGAGCTTCGCCCGCGCCGGCGCCGACATCATCATCACCTACTTCGCCGGCGAGTACGCGCGCCGGCGCCGCGGACGCGTAGAGTGAGCGTAGGGATCCTGGTGCTCGCCGGCGGTCGGGCGACCCGACTGCCCGGTAAGTTGCTGCTGCCGGTCGGCGGCGAGCCGCTGTTGGCGCGAGTCGTTGCAAACCTCGCCGGCACCCGGCCAACCGTCATCGCGTGTGCCGGGTCGTTCCCCGAGGCACTAGACCGAGCCCTCGCCGTGCCGCTGATTGTCGACCGCTGGAGTTTACGCGGTCCGCTTGCGGGTATGATCACCTCGATGTCACAGTTGCGGACGCGGCTCGTTGCTGCCGTTGCCGGCGATCTTCCATTCGTCGACGCCACCTTGATCGACCGGCTCGTCGCCGCCGTCCAACCGGGCGACGAAGCGGTCGTCGCCGAGCGCGAAATCGACAACCACCTCCAACGCGAGCCGCTAGCCGCACTCTACGACCGCCTAGCCTTCCTACGCGAAGCCCCAAGCGTCTTAAGAACCGGAAACGCCTCCGTTCACGCAGTCCTGGACCGCCTCCGCGTCCGCACGCTCCGCATAGAAAACCCCATCACCTTAACCAACATCAACACCCCCAAAGAATACAACGAAGCACTGACCGCCGTTCCCCAGCCTGGCCGGATGATGGGTGGCGGGATGTTGCGGAGTGGAACCTCTGACGACGAGCGGAGCAGCAATGTCCCGCCACCCATCATCAGGTCCGAATATCGAACGCATGGATAAAAGCGAAGCCGCCTTCAACCGCGCCAAACGAAGCATCCCCGGCGGCGTAAACTCGCCCGTCCGCGCCTTCAAGGCCGTCGGCGGCACCCCGGTATTCGTGAAATCGGCAGCCGGTTGCGCGATCACCGACCTCGACGGCCGCAGCTACGTCGACTACGTCATGTCATGGGGACCGCTGATCCTAGGCCACGCATTTCCGGCGGTCGTCGAAGCGGTCCGAGCCGCGGCTTCGCGCGGCACGTCGTACGGCGCGCCGACCGAGATCGAGACCGATTTGGCGGAGTTGGTGTGCGCGATGGTGCCGTCGATCGAGCGCGTGCGGTTCGTTTCGAGCGGGACCGAGGCGACGATGAGCGCCTTGCGGCTCGCGCGCGGGTTTACCGGCCGCTCGAAAGTCGTCAAGTTCATGGGCTGCTATCACGGCCACGCCGATTCGTTCTTGATTTCGGCCGGCAGCGGCGCGCTGACCTACGGCACGCCCGACTCGCCCGGCATCACGGAAGGAACCGCGCGCGACACGATCGCGCTGCCGTTCAACGATCTCGCGACGGTGCACCGAATGTTCGAGGCCGAACCGCAGGCAATCGCGGCGGTGATCGTCGAGCCGTACGCCGGTAATATGGGGCTCGTGCTACCGAAGTCGGGGTTTCTCGCCGGCCTGCGCGAGATCACCGTGCGCTACGGTGCGCTGCTGATCTTCGACGAAGTGATCACCGGCTTTCGGGTTGCCCCCGGCGGTGCGCAAGAGCGCGAGGGGATTCTGCCCGACCTAACGGCGCTCGGGAAGATCATCGGCGGCGGCCTGCCGGTCGGTGCGTTCGGCGGCCGGGCGGAGATCATGCGCGCACTCTCGCCTGACGGCGCCGTCTATCAAGCCGGAACGCTGTCGGGGAATCCGCTGGCAATGGCCGCCGGCGTCGCGACCCTCCGCGCACTGCACGCGACCGGAACGTACGAGAAGCTCGACCGGCTCGGCCGGCGGTTTAGCGACGGCATGAGCGGCGTCTTTCGCAAACACGGCGTTCCGCACCGCAGCGCACGCGTTGGTTCGATGGTCGGATTCTTTTTCACGAACGAGCCGGTCGTCGATCTGGCTGGCGCAAAGACCAGCGACACGGTGTTTTACGGGCGCTTCTTCCACGCGATGCTCGAACGCGGCGTCTATCTCGCGCCGTCGCAGTTCGAGACCGGATTTCTGTCGCTGGCGCACACCGAAACCGCGATCGATCAGACGCTCGCGGCCGCCGACGAAGCGCTCAGTGCGATTCTAGCGAAGGTATAAGCCGAGCAACTCGGACGCTCGCGACGGCGAGTAGAATCCACCACAGGTCGCCGACTTTCGGAAAGAACACCAGGTAGTCGACGACCTGATGGAGCGCGAATCCGAGCGTTCCGGCAATGACGCCGAGCACGAGATCGTCGGTCCTTAGGGCATGGCGCGTCACAGCGAACGCGGTTCCAAGCAATGCCAGGGTTGCGGCGAGCAAGGGAATCCCGCCCTCGACGAGCGCTTGCAGGTACCAACTGTTGGCGTGCGTTCGGATGCCACGCAGTCCGGCGCGCCCAAGTTCGAGTTCAAAATTCCCGGCTCCGACGCCGAGCAGCGGATGCCTTTGCTACAGCGTCCAAGCCGCTCGCCACAGCTCGGCGCGCGTGCCGACCGCGCCCGGCAGTTGACTCGTGCTGCCGAAGAAGACGTGTGCGAGCGCGCCAAACGATTGCGTGATCGCGAAACTGATCGTTCCGAGGAGTGCGAGGCCGGCCGCATAGCCGATCGCCGCGATGCCGGCGACCCGCGAGCGAAACTGCGGTCGCAGGACGAGGATCAGCGCGATTGCGATCGCGGTCGTCGCGATGCCGGCGCGCGATTCGGTGAGGACGAGCGCGACGGCTTGCGCGAGCGCCGAGAGGTCGTACGCGATCCGCCGGCGTTCATCGTTGGCAAGCACGAGTGTTAGCGGCAAGGTGAGTCCGAGATAGCCGGCGAGCTGGTTCGGTCCCTCGATCGGACCGGCGATCCGTGGAATCGCGAAGCCGTCGACCAGGAGGACCGAACCGCTGCCGGTGACGACCTGCGTTAACGCGACGAGGCTAACGAGGGCGGCGACGGCGACCAGCGCGTCTCGAACCGGTTGGTCGTCCCCGTCGCGGTGCCGGAGGATCGCAACGACGAGGAAGAACGCGAGAAATTCGATCGCTTTGAACGTCTCGCGCACCGCCGGTAGGCGAAAATCGGCGACCGCGATCGAGAGCGCGGTCGCGGCGACGACTGCGGCCTGCGCGAACGCGAGCGCGCGGGCCGCGGGCCCGAGATCGTCGGCGCGCGGCCAGCCCCGCAGAACGAGCCCAACGATCGCGCCGGCGAGCGCGATCTTCGGCAGCGTGACCGTCGTCAATCCGACGTACCGGTAGAGCGCGAACGGCTCCAGCACGACCAGCGCCGCCACCCCCCACGCCGGCCGCCGGAGCGTCAACCACCCAACGGTCAGCCCGACACAGACGAACAGTACCGCCGAGGAAAGGTCGAGCTGGGGCACCGGGCGGGCTTCGGCGCTCGATCCGAGGCCGCCCCGCAATCCCACTCTTTTGGTAGCCACGACCGGCAGCTTCGGGTAGGATAGAGCTTGTGTCTCGCCCGAACCGCCGGCAGCCATGCCGCTAGTCTGCCTCGGCCTCTCTCACCGGACGGCGCCGGTTGAAGTGCGCGAGCGCCACGCTTTTCCGCCAGCCAAAATGGGCGAGGCGCTGGTCGCATTGCACGACTACGAGACCGTCCACGAGGCGGCGATGCTCCAAACGTGCGGCCGGCTCGAGATCTACGCCGAGCTTGAGGACTACGAGACCGGCGTCGCGCAACTCAACGAGTTTCTGCAGCGCTTCCGCCACGCCGGCGTCGAGGACATGGGCTCGTATCTGTACACGCTGCTGGGTGTGCAGGCGGTCGACCATCTTTTTCGGGTCGCGACCGGCCTCGATTCGATGCTCATCGGCGAAGCCGAGATCCTCGGCCAAGTCAAAGATGCCTACATTCAGGCGCAGCGGGCTCAGTCGCTCGGCAAAGTCTTACATGCCCTGTTTCGCGAGGCGCTGAGCGCCGGCAAAGTTGCTCGAACCGAGACGCCCATCGGCCGCGAGTACGTGAGCGTCGCAACCGCTGCAATCGATTTAGCCAAACAGCGGCTCGGGACGATCGCGGGCGCATCGGTGCTGGTGATCGGTGCCGGAAAGATGGGCACGACCGCCGCGAAACGTTTGAAGAGCGAAGGCGCAGGCGAACTCGTCGTCGTCAATCGTTCGGTTGCGCGTGCGCGCGACGTCGTCGAGCGGCTCGGCGTCGGCCGCGCGAGCGAACTGCCGAACCTGACGGCCGCGCTCGCCAACGCCGACATCGTCATCACGTCGACCGGCGCGCCGCACTTTGTGTTGACGCCGGAAAACGTCGCGGCGGCGATGAACGCGCGGCCCGATCGCCCGCTATTCATCGTCGACATCGCGGTGCCGCGCGACGTCGATCCCGAGGTGTCGGCGCTTCGGGCAGTGACCGTCGTCGACATCGACGCACTCAAAGGCGCCGTCGAGACCAACCTCGATCAACGCCGGGCCGCGATTCCGCTGGTCGACGAGATCATCGTGGAACATGTCGAACGCTACGCGCAATGGTATCGCGCGCAGGTCGCGATTCCGGTGGTCAGTTCGCTGACGCAAAAGGCGGAAGCGATTCGAGTAACCGAAATCGAGCGGCTGTTCGCGCGCTGTCCCGAACTCACCGAGCGCGAGCGCATGCTGATTACCGGCGCCTCGCTGACGATCATCTCCAAGCTCTTACATACGGTGATCGTTCGCATTCGGGAAAAGGCGGTCGCCGATCGCGGCGAGGCGCTGACGCACGCGCGCATCCTCGAGGAGCTGTTCGATCTCCAAATGCGAACCGCCGAACTGCTGATCGCACCCGAACCGTCCCGCGCGCTGAGCGGACCGGCGTAACCCGCGCGGGCGTGAGCGAACGTCCCAAGCGCGGTAAAGTCTATCTCGTCGGCGCCGGACCGGGCGATCCGGGCCTGCTGACGGTCAAGGCGGCGCGAATCATCGCAAACGCCGACGCACTCGTCTACGATTATCTCGCCGCCGCGCCGATCGTCGCGCTCGCGTCACCAGACTGCGAGCGCATCTATGTCGGCAAGCGGGCCGGTGCGCACACGCTTGCGCAAACCGAGATCACCGCGCTGCTCGTTCGCCTGGGGCTCGCCGGCAAACGCGTCGTGCGGCTCAAGGGCGGCGACGTGTTCGTGTTTGCGCGCGGCGGCGAAGAGGCGGCCGAACTGCACGCGGCCGGCGTGCCGTTCGAGATCGTGCCCGGGATCACGTCGGCGATTGCAGCGCCTGCCTATGCCGGAATTCCGATCACGCATCGCGATCACAATACGTCGTTCACGATCGCGACCGGTCACGAGGACCCGACCAAGGGCTTTTCGTCGCTCGATTTCGCCAAGCTCGCCAACCCGGCGCAAACGCTCGTCTTTCTGATGGCGATGGGCAATCTGCGCGGCATCGCGCAACGGTTGATCGAATCTGGTCTGCCGGCGGACACACCGGTAGCGGTCGTTCGCGACGGGACCAAACCACAGCAGCAGACGCTGGTCGCGACTTTGGCATCGATCGCGGACGAGGTCGCACGGGTGGGCTTGGGCGCACCGGCGATCGTTGTCATCGGCGACGTCGTGCGCGAGCGCGAACGGATTCGTTGGTTCGACTCGTCGCCGCTGTTCGGCAAACGGGTGCTCGTCACGCGACCGGCGGGACAGGCCGGCGAATTCGCCGCGCGCTTGTGGGAAGCCGGTGCCGAACCCGTGCTCGCGCCGACGATCGAAATCGGTCCACCCGACGACGAAGCGGCGGCGCGCGATGCGGTACGAAACGTGCGCGACTATGCGTGGCTGATCTTTACCAGTCGGAACGGCGTGACCGCATTCTTCGATCGACTTCGCGCCGGCGGCGCGGATGCGCGCGCGCTCGGCGGCGTGCGGGTCGCGGCGATCGGGCCGGCGACCGCCGAGCAACTCGCGGCATTCGGCGTGCACCCCGATTTCGTGCCGGTGCGCTTCGTCAGCGAAGACGTCGCCGACGGTCTGCTCGCGCACACGTGCGCGGGCGACCGGATGCTGCTGTTTCGCGCCCAAGCGGCGCGCGACGTCTTGCCGGAACGGTTGCGCGCGAGCGGCCGGCCAACCGACGCCGTCGCCGCTTACCGCACGCGGTTCGTCGTCACCCCGGAGATCGCCGAACGCGCGCGGGCGGCCGACGTCTGGACGTTCACGAGCGCGAGCACCGTCTACGGTCTGGGTGTGAATCTGCCCGATCTCGCCGCCGCGGTGCGCGGCCGGCTGATCGCCTGCATCGGCCCGGTCACCGCCACCGCCGCCCGGGAGCGCGGGCTGCGGGTCGACCTCGTTGCCGACGAGTTCACCGTCGACGGATTGCTCGATGCGCTGGAGCGGGCGCCTGCCGGCGCCTGACGGCGGCTTCTCATCGGCCGTTAACCGATTTTCTCCGGTCCGCTTCAGCTTCGGCCGGTATGATGGCTTCCACAGTCCGACAT
>JBOHTW010000376.1:0-7272 GCA_050733835.1 Vulcanimicrobiaceae bacterium
GGCGATCTCGACTACGCCGGCCGCCCGTATCGCGCGAGCCCGAGCGAAGGCTACGGCGCCGCGCATGCGATCGAGCAAGCCCGGATCGTAACGGCCGCCCTGACTGAGTAACCCGTGATCGCCAAACGACGGCGAACCGGACGGCGTGTTACGTCTTGGCCGCGCGCGGCGCACCAGGTCCAGCGTCGCGATCGCCTCGATCGCGTAACGGCGCCACGATAGGTGTCGCTCGTGCCGCGGCCAACAATCCGGCAATGAACGAAGCCTGGAACGCTGACGAACTGCTCGAAATCTACGAGTCGCCGTTGCTTGATCTGGTCTACCGCGCGGCTGCAGTCCATCGCCGGCACAACGATCCAAACGACGTACAGCGCGCGGCGCTGTTGAGCATCAAGACCGGCGGCTGCCCAGAAGATTGCGGCTATTGCCCGCAGTCGGCGCGGTACGCGACCGGCATCACGGCTGAGCCGTTGATGGATCTCGAGTCCGTATTGGTGACCGCGGAGCGCGCGCGGGCCGCCGGCGCGACGCGGTTCTGCATGGGCGCGGCATGGCGCGCGCCGCGCGACGGCGCAGCGTTCGACCGCGTGCTCGCGATGGTCCGCGGCGTGCGTGCGCTCGGCATGGAAGCCTGCGCGACGCTTGGCATGCTGACGGCGGATCAAGCGAACCGGCTTGCCGGCGCGGGCCTGACGGCGTACAACCATAACCTCGATACCGGCCCCGCCGCGTACGCGTCGATCGTCTCGACGCGGAGCTACAGCGACCGGCTAGCGACGCTGGATGTGGTCGCGGCGGCCGGCGTTGCGGTCTGCTCGGGCGGGATCGTTGGCATGGGCGAGTCGCGGCACGATCGCTGCGCGATGTTAGCGGTGCTGGCCGCCCGCGTACCGCAACCCGAGTCGGTTCCGATCAACGCGCTCGTCGCGGTCGCCGGTACGCCGCTTGGTGAGCGCCGGCCGGTCGATCCGCTCGAAATCGTCCGAACGGTCGCGACCGCGCGCATTGCCATGCCGCGCGCGCGCGTGCGCTTATCCGCCGGTCGCCGCGAACTCGGTCGCGAAACCCAAGTGCTCTGCTTTCTCGCCGGCGCGAACTCCGTCTTCATCGGCGAGAAGCTCTTGACGACCCCCAACGCCGCCCCCGACGATGACGCCGAGCTGTTCGCCGCGCTCGGCTGTTGAACGTTACTTGACGTCTGCGGTCACGCTGACCGTTGGATTGCTCGCCAAATGCCAAGTGTCGGCAGCGATGTTCGGCGGCGCTCATCGCCCCGCTGGCGGTGGCGTCGGTTGAGTAGCGTCGTGCGGCCGGGGGATCCAGATCGCCGAATCCTCATCTCCAAACGGAGACGCTCGATTTTCTAGAACGCAGATCTCTCCGCGGCAATCAGATGCCAGCCTTTCGAGAATTCGGCTACGAGCGCAACCCCGCTCGGGTTCGCCTCTGTCCACGCTGCGTCGATTCCAAGAACTGCTCGCACGTGGTGCTTCAGGCCGGGACGTAACCGTCGGCGCCACCTGCCTGTGCGATGGCGACCGCGATCATCGATTCGTGGAGCGTTGGGTTGCGCCAGCGCGCTTGGGCGGCCGGTCCGAGCGTGTCGATTGGATCGAAGTAGACGAAGTGCTCGCCGGGCTTGACGCTGGGGGCCGAGTACACGCTGATGCCGTTCTCGCGGTCGTAGAAGTCGAAGCTGTGGACGTCGCGCTTGCCGCCGCCGCCGGGCGCATCGCAGACGAAGGTTGGCGTATTGAAGCCGGCGGTTGAACCGCGCACGAATTTCTCGATCTCGATCGCGGTCTGGACGCTGGTGCGTAGATCCTCGACTCCCTTGACCATGTCGTGCATGTAGACATAGTACGGATGCACGTTGACGTACGACAGCCGCCGAACGAGCAACTGCATCGTCAGCGGGTCGTCGTTGACGCCGCGGATCAAAACCGACTGATTGCGGACGGTAATCCCGCGCTCGAACAGTACGTTGAGGGCCGCCTGCGTAATCCACGTGATCTCATTGGGCGAGTTGAAGTGCGTGTGCAGCACAACGTCTTTGCCGATCGTCCGGCCGCGCGCGACGACGTGGTCGAGCGCGGCAACCCAATCGTGATCGGTCAGCAGCTTCATCGGCATGATCGCCGGCCCTTTGGTCGCAAACCGCATCCGCCGGACGTGCGGGATGTCGAGCAAAGCGTCGCCGATCAGTCGCAGGTTCTTTGCCGGCATCTGGTAGACGTCGCCGCCGGAAATTACGATGTCTTCGAGTTCCGGTCGCGAGGCGATGTAATCGAACGCCGCCTGCCATTCGCGCGGAGTCGTCGCGAGCGGTACTTTGTCGACCGATTCGGTATCGAGCCCGATCGCGTACGACCGGGTGCAAAACCGGCAGTAGACCGGACACGTCTGCAGGGGCAAAAATAGCGCCTTGTCGACGTACCGATGCGTCAGCCCCGGAACCGGCGAGTCCTCCAGTTCGTGCAGCGAGTCGAGCGTCAGTCGCGGATGATCCGGCAGCAGTTTGGAGGCAAGCGGAATGAACTGGAGACGAATCGGATCGCTGTACGGCTTGCGCCAATCGATCGCCGCGATCGCGTACGGCGAGACGCGCACCGACATCGGTGAACGCTTGAAACCTTCGCGTGCGTCGGCGATAAACGACGGATCGGCGAGATTTTCGATCGCCGCCAGCAACTCGTCTGGGGTCTTGACCGATTGGCGCGCCTGCCAGCGGTGATCGAAGAACGTCGCTTGGTCGATCTCGCGATAGGCTGGAATCTCGCGCCAAAACTCGCCCTGGCGCAGGTCCCGATGCTCCAAGGTCGCGGCATCGACCGGCGGCTTGATCCTCCCGGACGGGGCACCCGCCGTGCCCGTATGCGATTCGCGTGTGCTCTGCGTCATCGTCCCTCTAACCCTACCGAGACTCAGGTGGTGAGGGTCGTGGTTGCGGCCGAGCCGTAGCGGGACTCGAAGTGGGCGCGAATCGACGGGTGCGCGCGCAGGGTCTCAAGCGCCGTCGCCGCGTGGCCGCGCAAGTAGCCATCGCCGATGATCATCGTGCAATCCCGTCCGATGCCCTCGGCGCCGAGCGCGGCGGCCGTGAACGAGGTGCACATCGAGAAGAAATAAACCGTCCCGTGGTCTTTGGCGGCCAGGATCGCGGCCAATTCGGTCCCCGGAACGTTGACGCAGTTGATGACGAGGTCGGCGCCCGCCGGCAGCACGCCGGGCAACGCGCCGAGTACCGCGGCCGCATCGCGCGCGTCGACCTCGACGAACGCATCGACGTAGCCGCCGTCGACGAGCAGCCGGGCGGCCGCAGTCGTTGCATCGGGCGCGAAGCCGACGATGCGGCCGGCCGGTCCAACTCGTCCGCGCGCTTGCGCGCAGCACAGCATGCCGGACTTTCCGTCGACGCCGAAGATCGCAACCGTTGCGCCGGGTTGCGCGAGCCGGCTCGTTTGCGCGGGCGCGCCGGCGACATCGAACACGGCGAGCGCAACGCCTTCGTCGAGATCGTCGGGCAACTTCGCGAACAGGCCGCTCGCGAACAGGATCGCTTTGCCTTCGATCCAGATTCGACCGGTTGCGCAGTCGACGCGCCGCACCGCAGCGATCGAAAGCGGGGTCAAGGTCAACGAGACCAGCGACGCGATCCGATCGCCGGCGCGCAGATCGACTGAGTGCGCGATTGCGCTGCCGATCTCGGCGACCCGGCCGATGAACATGCCGCCGCTGCCGGTGACCGGGTTGTGCTGCTTACCGCGCTCGCCTACAGTTGCGACGATCTGCGCGGCGATGCGGGCCTCGTCGAAGTCGCACGCCTCGGCGATTTGACGAAACGACGCCGAGTCGATGTTGAGCGCTTCGACGTCGCAGAGAATCTCGTTCTCGAGCGCGCGCGGCGTCGCATCGAGTCGCCAGGCAGCCTGCGGCATGACGCCGCACGGGTCGAGGACGCGGTGCAGCCCGTACCGACACGGCGAGCGCGCAGCGATGCTCATCCGGTGGCCTCGAGCGACGCGCGGTCGCCGAGCAACAACTCTTCGACCGCGATTCCGGTCCGCTCGAAGGGAGTCGACAGCACGACCGTCGTGCGCGTCCGGGCAATTCCGTGGACCGCCTTGAGCCGCGTGAGAAAGTCGTCGAGGTGCGCGGTCGAGCGGGTCACCACTTTGAGCAAAAACGTCTCGTCGCCGGCGACGCTATGAAGCTCGCAGACTTCGGGTAGGGCGCGGATCGCCGCGTGGAAGGTCTCGTAATCCGCCTCGGGCGTCGTGAAGACGCTGACGAAAGCGGTCAGACCGAGCCCTAGACGGGGGGCGTCGACCCGGGCGGCGTAGCCGCGAACGTAGCCGCGCTGTTCGAGGCGCTTGACGCGGTCGTGGACCGCCGATGCGCCCAGCCCGACGGCGCTTGCCAGCTCGGCGAAGGTCGAACGCGCGTTGCGCTGGAGAGCGTCGAGCAGCCGAAGGTCGAGATCGTCGAGTTCTGGATTGGAGATCATCCGGGTGAGTCGCCCTTTCTGCCGGACATCAATGAGAAAGTACTTTAATTCTAGTGTATTTGTTCGGAATTGAATAGAGGTAAACGGACGATCTTCGGTGGTCTTTGCGCCGGCTTGACGCTTGCATTGCTCGTCGGGCCGGTTTCCGGCGGCTTTTCGGCTGCCGGCGAGCCGCCGACCGTCCGGTTCGCCCTGGCGATCGACCCGACCAATCTCAATCCGCTGTTTGCCCACGCCGACGCGGCGGTCGTCGAACAACAACTCGCGCGCTTGGAGTTCGAGCCGTTCATCGACCTCGACGCCCGGGGGCGCCAGGTTCCCGAGCTGCTGCGCGAAGTTCCGACGCTTGCGAACCACGGCATTTCGGCCGACGGGCGGACCCTCGTCTATCATTTACGACCGGGCGTCAAGTGGAGCGACGGCGTTCCGGTGACCGCGCGCGACGTGCTGTTCACGTTGCACGCGATCCTCGATTCGCGCAATCCGGTCGGTTCCCGCGAGGGCTACGATCTGATCGACCGCGCGACCGCCGTCGACCGCTACACGGTCCGGTTTCATCTCAAACAGCCGTGGGCGCCGGCGGTTGCGACGTTCTTCAGTTACGGAACCGCGCCGCAGTACGTGCTTCCCGAGCACGTACTCGCCAAGCAAATGCCGCTGGCCCGAGCGCCGTTCAACGCCGCGCCGACGGTCGGCGACGGCCCATACCTGTTTGTCTCGTGGCGGCGCGGCGAGAAGCTGGAGTATCGCGCGAACCCAACCTATTGGCGCGGCGTCGCGAAGGTTGCCCGGATCGAGATGCCGGTTATTCCCGATCCTGGAACCAATCTGACCTTGATCGAAAGCGGCGGGCTCGACTTCAACTTGATCGCTCCGGTGCAGCGTGCGACCTTGCGCGGTCGCGCTGGCATCGCGTTTCGCGAGGAGCCGACGGCGCTGGTCGTCGGGCTCGCGATGAACGTCACGCATCCGCCGCTCGACGACGTCACCGTGCGCCGGGCAATCGCCGAGTCGATCGATCGCGCGGCGATCAGCGCGAAGATCACGCTTGGTGCATATCCGGTCGCCGACTCGAGCCGGCCGCGGTTCTCGTGGGCTTACGATCCGGCGATTCGCGAGCCGAGCTACGATCCCAAAGCTGCCGACGCGACCTTCGATGCGGCGGGCTGGCGTCGCGGACCCGATGGGATGCGGCGTAAGGACGGTCGCGCGTTGGCGCTGACCTACGTGCAGTTCCCCGAGTCGACGACCGGCGTGCGCGTGGCCGCGTTCGCGCAGGATGCGTTGCGGCAGCGCGGCGTCGCCGTGACGATCAAGTCGGTATCGAACGCGCAGCTCTTCTTACCGGCGAGCGACGGCGGATTGCTGGCATCGGGCAAGTTCGATCTTGCGTACGTTCCCTGGCAGATGGGTGCCGATCCCGACGACCGGTTCGTCTACGGTTGCGCAAACGGCAACGAGAACTTCATGCACTATTGCGATTCACGGGTCGAGCGCCTCGAAAGCGCGGCCGTTGCCGAGCCCGACCGGCGCATTCGGCGCGACCTCTACCGCCGCATCGATCGCATCGTCGCGCGCGATGTGCCGGTGCTGTGGCTCTTCAATCCCAACTATATCTATGCGTACCGGACCGAACTTGCGGGGTTTGCACCCAACGCGTTCGTACCGACCTGGAACGCTTTCGACTGGCGGATCGGCGCGCCGTCCCGCTAACTCGGTTGAGCGAGGAAGCGGCGAGAGCCGCGCGAACGACGGCAGCATCGTGGAGGTCGCGCAACCCGTCGGATCACCGCCCCCGGAACTCGCCGGCGCTTCGGACGCGGGCGAGGTCGTCGCCGCCGAACTCGCCGAGGTCAGCGACCGCGACGCCGTCGTTTTCTTCATGCTGGAATCGGTGAAGGATAGCCAAGCGACGATCCGCGCGATCGACACCAAAGTCAGCATTCTGTTGGCCGCACTCTCGATTCCACTCGATCGGATCGCGACGACGCTCCTCGGCTGGCATGCGCACGGGTTTGCACTCAGCTTGGGAAACGTGATCGTCGCGCTCGGCGTCGCGCTCTACGCGCTCGCGATCTTCGTCGCGATTCGGACTTTGAGCGGCATTGGTAACGCCGCACCGCACGTCGTTGGGGCACGCAGTCATAACGTCTTTTATGCCGGTGGATTGTTCGGATTCACCTGGGCCGATGCATTCGCGGGCCGTCGCAACGTGCAATCGCGGTTCTCGCTCGGCGAATACGTAAAGCGAATGCCGGGAACCTATGCGGCGGTCGTCCTCGAATTGACCAGTGAAATTATGAGTCTAGCCTATATTCGCGATCTCAAACTTCACCGCCAAAGAACCGCCTATGCGCTCACGATCTCGGCCGCGATCGTCGCATTGATCGGGATCTTAGCATAGGACGAGCGATGTCTCGACCAATCGAAGATTACGCGCTGATCGGAGATCTGCGGACGGCGGCGCTCGTCAGCCGCGACGGCACCGTCGAGTGGCTGTGCGTTCCACGGTTCGACTCGGCGGCGTGCTTTGCGGCGTTGCTAGGTTCGGAGAAACAGGGAAGCTGGACGATTCGACCGGCCGGAGAAATCCACTCGGTCCGGCGCGCATACCGCGAGAACAGCCTCGTCCTCGAGACGCACTACGTCTGCGCCGACGGCGAGATCGACGTCATCGACTGCATGCCGATCGGCAAGCATCACCCGCGGCTGATGCGCGTGGTCGTCGGCAAGCGCGGTTCGGTTCCCGTGCAGATGCGCTATGT
>JBOHTW010000377.1:0-5140 GCA_050733835.1 Vulcanimicrobiaceae bacterium
ACGCTGCAATGCGCTCGCCGGCACGCCCTAGCAAAGCTCTCCGGCAGCTCATGCTCGAGGGAGACTCGCGCTTCCGGCTCGTTAAGTAGCCGATCTGTGGATGTCCGGCTGGAGCCGCTCGACCGTCGCCACGATCGAGCGGCTTTCGATTGCGGCAAGCCGTCCGTGACCAACTATCTTCATCGAGTGGCGCTCCAGGCCCAAGAGACGATGCGCGCGGCAACGAAGGTGGCCGTGCGCTCACCGGATCTCAACTATATTAGGGGCTATTTTACGCTCGTTGCAATCAAGATCGTTGACACTGAACTCCCCAGCGATCTCGCGAGACGATTAAAAGTCCGTAACCTCGCGCACGGCGCGCCGGCGATCCTGCTCGCGCAGCTTGGCGTGGATCGAAGCATGGCCGGCACAGGACTCGGGACGTTTTTGCTCCGCCACGCCATGTACCATGCGCTGAGCGGTGCAGTTGAAGTCGGGGGCATTGCGTTGGTCGTCGACGCGATCGATGCGGACGCCGCGACATGGTATACGAAACGCGTACCCGATTTTCGCCCGCTCACCGCGGACGGATCGCGCTTGCTTTTACCGATGCGAAGGCTCGCGGCTGCATTGAATCCCGACGGGTGACGCAACGCGTCCCGCGAGTTACGGCGTTCGGCTGGTTTGATCGGCTTGCCGTGGGCGCTTGCTCTTCGGCGCGCGCAGTCCATCCAGCAACGCGCGCCGGAGCGCGCGCTCGGGCTCGGGTTCAGGGTCGCGGCGCCGCGCTTGAACGAGGCCGATCTCGATCGCGATCCGTGGTCGGCGCAGTGGAACCGCGATCGTCCCCGTGGGCAATCCACCGGCGAAGAAACCGGCCGGCAGGACGGCGATGCCGAGCCCGGCGGCGACACCGTATGCGAGCGTCGAAGCGTCGCCGAAACGGGCGCGCAACGCCACCTCGATATCGCTCTCGCGTAGCGCCCCGGCGATCAGCGCGCGGTACGCGCACGCGTCGTTGCCAACGAGGAGCGATTCGCCGGCGAGTTCGACGAGATCGACGTGCTTCGCCTTGGCAAGGCGGTGGCGATCGGGAAGCAACACCAGCATCGGGTCGTCGTAGAGCGGCGTAAACGATGTCGGTGCCGCGGCTCGGGGCGGAGCCAGACGCCGCGGCGCAAGCGCGAATGCCACCGCACCGGCATCGACGAGTGCGAGGGCTTCGGTATGGCGTGCCACCCGCAATTCGACATGGAGATCGGGACGGGTTCGTGCAAAGTCCGCGAGCAGCCGCGGAAGCCGGTGCGAGGCGACCGGTTCGACAGCGGCGAGCCGGACGGTCGCGTCGCCGGCCACCGCCTGTGCGGCTTTGCGCAGGGCAGCCGCTTCGCGGAGCAGCGACTCGGCCCGCACTAAGACCGCGCGGCCCGCCTCGGTCAACGGCGCCCCGCGCCGCTCGGGCGCAAGCAGCTTGACCCCCAGAGCCGTTTCGAGAGCGGCGAGGTGGGTGGAGAGGGTCCCCTGGGCGTAGCCGAGCTGCCGGGCCGCGCGGGTGACGCCGCCGGCGCGGGCGATGGCGACGAACGAGCGGAGGTCGCGCAGGGACAGGGCCGGTGCCCCATCGCTGACTCTATCGATATTTTCAATGTTATCGTTCATGATATTCGCTCGACAGAAGTATACCCTAAAGTTACACTTTGGCAAATGGTCACCAATCTTGAACGCCCATTCCTCGCCGCCGAAGCGGTAGTCGGGCGCCGACCGCGGCGCTTGGTACTCATCCTGTGGTCGAGCGTCATTTTCGGCCTCCAAATCGGCGTGGCGCGGTTGGGATATGGGCTGGCTCTGCCGGCGATCCGCCAGGCGCTGCACGGCAACTACGCGGCCTACGGCGCCGTCAATGCCGTCAGTCTCGGCGGCTATCTCGCGGGTGCGCTGATTGCGCCGCTGCTGATGCGGCGAGTTCCGCGACTCGTTCTTTGGGCCAGCGTCGCCGCCGGCGCGGCCCTCGCAGCCTCCGCCTTGGTCGGCGACGTCGTGTGGTTGGGCGTCGCACGGACCGCCTTTGGTGTAGCGAGCGGCGTCACGCTGGTTGCCGCCGCCGTCGAGACGCTCGAGTCCGTCGCGCCCACGTACCGCGGCACGGCGAGCGCCTTGATGTGGGCCGGGACCGGCGTCGGGATGGCGCTCTCGGCCCTGGGAACGGCGTGGCTCCTGCACGATGCGATGGCTTGGCGCGCCGCCTCGCTCGTCAGCGGCGTCCTCATCCTCGGTGCCGCAATCGGCTACAGCGCGGTTGCACATGGTGCCGCGTCGCTGGCACGCACCCGGACCGCGCTAACGCCTAACGTTTCCGCGCGGTTCGATGTCCGCGATCTGCTGCGGCCACGGCGCTTTCTCTTTCTTTGTCTTGCGTACGCCGCGTTCGGCTTCGCGTACATTGCATACGCGACGTTCATCGTCGCCTCGCTCGAAGCGCGCCTTGGTCCCGCGCATGCGACGGCGAGCATCACGCTCCTGTGGGGACTGTACGGTGTCGCCAACGTGCTTGGCGCCCTTTCGGTCGCGCGGTTGCTGGACGGCCGCTTTCGGCGCAGCGCGTTGGCGGTCGCAGGGTTCGCGGGCGTCATCGGTTGTTTCGTCGCCGTCGCGTGGCCGCACGGCGCCGCCCTCAGCGCGATCCTCGTGGGCCTCGGACTCGCCGCCACTCCGGCCGCCGCAACGGCCTACGCGCGCGCGCGCAGCACGGTGGCGGGTGCACCGGCCGCGATCTCCGCGGTCACCGTTGCTGTCGGTCTTGGTCAACTCGTTGGGCCGCTCGCCGCCGGCCTTGCCGCCGACGTGCTGGGACTTCCGTCGGTCGCTTTCGTCGCGGGTTGTGCCTACGTGCTTGGCACGTTGTTCGCGGTCGCCGATGCCTTCGCCGTGCGCGAGCCCGCCGCATGACGGCCGTGCGCGCGGACATCGCTTGGCGGGAACAGCGGACGCATCCCACGGCGTCGACGTATCGCATCGCGGCCCCGTTCAGGTGCCGTTCATCTTGGTCTGCTTCGATAGGGGCTAACCGCCGCGAGCCCTTATCAAGGAGTAGATTTGACACGACTACGACCGATTCAACCGATGGAAATGCTGAACAAGGTCCCGCAGGTCACGGTTTTCTTTTGGATCATCAAAGTATTGGCAACGACGGTCGGCGAGACGTTTGCCGATTTTCTGTCGACGAAGCTGGGGCTCGGTTTGGTGCTCACGTCCTACGTAATGGCCGGCCTGTTCCTGGTCGCGCTGATCGTGCAGCTAGCCCGAAAACGGTACGTCCCGAGCATATACTGGACCGTCGTCGTTTTGATCAGCGTCGTCGGGACGCTCGTTTCGGACAATCTGCACGATCGACTCGGCGTGCCTCTGCAGACGACGTCGATTCTGTTTGCCGCCATTCTCGCGATCGTCTTTGCGGTGTGGTGGTTTAGCGAGCGGACGCTGTCCGTTCACGCGATCACGACGACGAAGCGTGAACTGTTCTACTGGGCGGCGATTCTGTTCACGTTCGCGTTGGGAACGTCGGCGGGCGACTATCTATCGGAAGCCACCGGCTTCGGCTATCCAACCGCCCTGCTCGTGTTTGCCGGTCTCATCGCCCTGACGGCGCTTGCATACTACGTTTTCAGGATCAACGGCGTGCTGGCATTCTGGATCGCGTATGTCCTAACGCGTCCGCTCGGAGCATCAAGCGGAGACTTGCTTTCGCAGCCGGTCGCCAACGGCGGGTTTGGCTTCGGCACGACCGTAACGAGCGTGGCATTCCTCGTGGCAATCATCGGTCTCGTCGTCTACCTGACGAACCATCCCGAAGCGGAGGCCGCCCCGGAGCGGCTTGCCGCGTAGGATCCGCGCGGACGAGTAAGTGATGGCCCGCCCGCTCGGTGCGTTTGGCTTTTCATGCGCCGTGGAAAAATCTCCGAACAGACGGTAGAGGAGAAACGGCTATGCAAGATCGACCACCTCCGCGCCAGCCATCCGGCGCTCGGCCGGGAATGTGGATTGCACTCGGGATCGTCGTTGCGGCACTGATCATCGCCTTCGCGTGGCAGCCCTGGAACAATCGGTCCGGGGCCCCGCTCGTCGAAACGCCATCGGCAATCGCGAGCCCAACCGAGGCGCCGACGCTCTATCCGTCGGCCGAACCGTCGGCCATGCCCTCGTCGTTCATGCCGGCGTCGCCGTTTCCATCGGTGAGCCCGTAGCATGCCGTCGGCCGCAGTTCCCGCAATGGTTACCGGACTCTTTGTCCAGTCAATCGATGCGGATCGGGCGATCCGCCAACTCGTCGAGCGCGGTTACCAACGCGACGAAATCGGTGTCCTCGCTCGCGGTGAGCGGTCCGCCGAAAAACCGCTCGACAACTCAGCGACCGGTCCCGCGCAAGGCGTACAAGAGAAGAACGCGCTGAAGACGGGGGCGCTCGTTGGGGGAATCTTCGCGGTCGGCGCGTTTGCAACCATTGTCTTGACCGGCGGGCTCGCCGTTCTCGCGGCCGGGCCAATTGCCGCAATCGTCGCGGCCGTTGCGGGCGGCGGCGGGATCGCCGGCGTCCTGGCGGGGGCCGGTATTCCCGAAGACAAGGTCGAGCAATACACAAGCGAACTCGAAGGCGGCGGGATCCTCGTCGCGGTGCAACCGCACCCCGGCGACGACGACGGCGTTCGCGCGATTCTCGGTTTGGGAACCGGCCCGGAGAAACCTTAGCAGCGTTTTTGGCGTCTCTATTCGCATGTCAACTTTGACTGGAACCGTTGCGCTTATCACGGGGCAAGCTCGGGCATCGGCGAAGCGGCCGCGTTCGCGTTCGCGCAACTTGGCGCGAGCGTCGCCGTCGCCGCTCGGCGGCGCGATCGACTCGACGCCCTGACGAAGCGCATTGCCGACGCGGGCGGCGAGGCGTACGCGATCGAGAGCGATCTGTGCGATGGCTCGCAGGCGGACGCCGCCATCGCGCAAACCGTCGAACGCTTCGGCCGGCTCGATACGCTCGTCAATAATGCGGGCGTGATGCTGCTCGGTGCGATCGTCGACGCCGACGTCGGCGAGTGGCAGCAAATGCTTGACCTCAATGTGAACGCCTTGCTGCGCTGCACGCACGCCGCCCTCCCGCACTTATTGAAGG
>JBOHTW010000378.1:0-2288 GCA_050733835.1 Vulcanimicrobiaceae bacterium
TGGTTTGCGGGTGCTTCATGCACCGTGGCCGATAGATCGCAACGCAGGTGCCGCCCGCGCGCCGGACGCTCGCGTAGCGCACGCCCTGAAGGTGAGCCGCCCGGACGTGCTTGGCGAACGCCCACGATGCCGAATAGTCGCCGGGATCGAGTAACTGCCGGGCGTTTCGTTCGGAGTCGGCGACCGCGACCGTAGCGCGGATGGTCGCCGTAACGACGCGGTCTTCGAATATCTGCGGCGGATCGCTCGTGCGTCGCGCGCGGCGCGCGATCCGGAAGGCCCGCTCGGCGGCGGCCGTCGCGAGCTCGTGGGCGGCGTAGTACACGCCGTACGACCCATCGCCGAAGCGGCCTTGCCCGCGATAGACGAACGACGCCATCACGTAGGCCGAACCGGGGCCGGCGACCCGCTCGCCGGCCGGGATTTGGGCGAGCGGTCCGACCAGTTCGGTAAGCCGGCTGTTGGTGCGGGCTTCGACGGCGAGCACGTCGTCGAGATCCGCCGGGTCGCTGACGCGCTCGAAGATTTCAATGCGGGGCAGACGGGTGGCGATGCACCGGAACGACGTCGCCCACGCGAGTTGCGAGGTGCGCACGCGCAACCGCTCGCGTCAGCCGCGTTCGGCGTCGAGATAGCGTCGCAGGTTGATCAGCGCCTCGATCTTGCCGCTTACGATCAGGTCCTTTGCGGGCCGCCCACCGCACCACGCGTTTGGCCGCTCGATCCAGCGGTCGGCGTACGCATCGTCGGTGTACAAGATGTGCAACGCTTTGTAGATTCCAAGAACGTACGAGATGCGATCGAGCGTCGTCTCGGAGAGAGCGGCCCCCTCAGGATGCATCCGAACGCGGTAGTAAGTGCTGCGGCTGAGGTCGAGCAGCGTCTCGCGTTCCGGAACGGTCAACCCCCAGGCTTCGGCGATCCGCTCGAAAACGCGAACCGCCGCGGGGCTGAGATTGTGCCCGGCGGCCTTGGGTGCGCGCTTCCGATCGATCGTAGTACTCATATGACTCCCGTATGGAGATTATAGCCCAAGTGAGTTCCCCGGGCAACACCGCCGACTCTGAGAAGAGCCGGATAGTGCAGTCTCTACTCACCTCCTTGGATCCTTGACTAATTGTGCTACTTGTAGCACAATTAGCTTCTTATGAAGCGCGCCGGAATCCGCGAGGTCCGCCAGAACCTGTCCATACTTCTCGAAGACGTTCGCAACGGACGCGAAATTCTGATTACCGATCGCGGTCGTCCCGTCGCGCGGTTGGTGCCGCCGAAGCGCGCGGATTCCCGACCGTTCCCCGACCTCGCGGCAATTCGCCGCAAGATGCCCGTTTTGAACCCACCGGCTTCGGAATCGATTGCGGAAGATCGTGACGACCGCTTCTAGGCCGCGCTCGCCTGAAATCTCTGGCCCGCTGTACCTCGATGCTAGTGCCGCCGTGAAGCTCTACGTTCCGGAGAAGGAGAGCGCGGCGCTCAATAGCGCTTTGCGAGGGCGACGCGACGCGTTGATCTCAGACTTAGCCATTACGGAGATCGTGTCGTCGCTAGCTCGTCGGTTTCGCGAAGGCGGCGTAGCGCGCGATGCGATCGGTCGCCTACACTCCGAACTACTCGGGCATGTCGAATCCGGTTTCTATCGCAGAATCGATCTCACGCCCGAAGTGCACCGCGAGGCTGAACGTTTGCTCCGTTCGCTCGACGGCGTTGCATTACGCGCTGCTGACGCGCTACATCTCTCGCTCGCGCTCAGCGCAGGCTCTAGAAGCCTTGTGACGTTCGATCGGCGCTTGGCCGAGGCGACCAGAGCCGTCGGACTGCGCGCGTTTCCTTAAGAAGCGCGAATCACGCCGCCCGGCGCACGCTGGTCCGCGACGTAGGGCTTTGCAGCTTGCCAGTTTGCGACGAACCGGTCGTGTAAGGCTGCGACGACGCCGCGGGCGCGGGTGCGTGCGCCCCAGTCGGTCGTTGCGGGGACGCCGCGAGTTGCATTCGCCGAGCCGACCCAGCCGCCGCTGCCGGCGATCGCGAGCTTGTCGGTGGCGGCCCCGACGCGGATCTCGACGCCGGCTTGGGCGAGCCGGTCGAGGGCGGCGAGCTCGCGGCCGTTGGCGTCGGACGCTAACAAATGCCGGTTGACTAGCAGCCGGACGGACGTGCCGGCGCGCGCCCGGTCGGTCAGCGATCGCGCTACCGCGCAGTCGCCGAATGACTCGCTTTCAACATCGATTCGATCGCCCCGGCTGCTCGCGATCAGGCGCGCTTCGAGCGCCAACGCCGCGTCCTTGCGC
>JBOHTW010000379.1:0-11289 GCA_050733835.1 Vulcanimicrobiaceae bacterium
GGTGGGCCGGCCGGGAACCGAACGGTCACGAGGCCGCCGCCGGTCGGGCGATTCGCTAACTCGATGCCGCCGCCGCTTTGGGTCACGAGCGCCCGCGTGATCGCGAGCCCGAGCCCACTGCCGTCGCGGCTGCGGACGGTATCGTCCTGCCAGAAGCGATCGAACGCGTGTGCCAGCGCCTCCTCGCTGAAGCCGGGACCGTCGTCGGTGACGCGGAGAACGACTTCGTGGGCCGACCGTTCGACGCCGACCTCGACGCGACCACCGTCGGGCGCGTATTTCACGGCGTTGTGCACGAGGGCGACGACGACGCGCGCGAGTTCTTCGCGCTGTCCGCGAACGATCGCGGCCGGCGCGAGCTGCGCGTCGATCGTGATGTTGCGTGCGCCGGCGAGCACGCGCAGCCGGCCGGCGACGTCGCCGGCGATCACGGCGAGATCGCAGTCGGCCGACGGCGCCGTCGAATCGCTCTGCGCGCGAGCGGCCGCGAGCAGGTCGCTGGTCAAGTGTTCGAGCTCGTCGGCTTCCTGCGCGATCGTCTCGAGTGCGCGCCGGTATTCGTCCGGCGCCCGCCGGCGCCGCAGCGCAAGATCGGCTTCGGCGCGGATGACCGAGAGCGGCGTCCGCAGTTCGTGCGAGGCATCGCTCGTGAACCGGCGCTCGCGATCGAACGCGGCTTGCAAGCGATCGAGCATGCGGTCGAACGTCGCGCAGAACCGGCCGAGTTCGTCGTCGCGCGGCGGCAACGCGATCCGGGCGGTCAGATCGTGGGCCTCGATGTCGGCGGCCAGGCCGGCGATCCGGGTGAGCGGCGAGAGCGCCCGCTGGGCGAGCTGGCCGCCGGCGAGGATTGCCAGCGCAACGATCAACGGGATGGCGATCGCAAACGCGAGGATCGCGCCGTGTTCGATCGCGAGCAGCGAACCCTCGTCGCGCCAAACGACGATCGTCCCGAACTGCGGACCCAACCGCGGCACCGGTGCGGCAGCGACCCGCAGCAGATCTTCTTCGCTGTGAATCGTCTGGATTTCGAGCCCGGTCAGGCCGGCGTTCGCGAGATATTCGACACCGTTCGGCAACTCGGTCGACGAACTGACGAGAATCGTGCCGTCACGCGCGAGGATCGCCCCGTTGAGTTGGATGCCCAGCACCTTGCGAAACTGAACGCGGTCGACTTCTTCGAGGGCGATCGTCCCGTTTTGCACGTCGATGATCGCGCCGGTCGCGCGGGCGGCGGTCGCTAGCTGTTGATCGAGTGCGCCGCGCTGCGTCCGATCGAGAATGACGAGCGAGACGACTGCAAACAGCAGCAGCGCCAATGCGAGCGCCGAGGCGTAAGTCAAGGTCAGGCGGCCGCGCAGCGTGCGGGGGTCAAGCATTGCCGGTGGGTCCGAAGCGATAGCCGAGGCCGCGGACCGTATGGATTAAGGCGGGGTCGCCGGCGTGCGAAAGCTTGGCACGGAGGCGCCGGACGTAGACTTCGATCAAGTTGGAACTGGTCTCTCGTTCGCGCTCCCAGAGCGCGTCTTCGAGCATCGTTCGCGTGACCAACAGCCCGGCGTTGCGCATGAAGTATTCGAGAAAGGCCGTCTCGCGGGCCGTCAACGTCAGTTCGCGTTCGCCGCGCGTGACCCGCCGCGTTGCGAGGTCCATCGTGAGGTCGCCGACTTCGAGGGCCGGCCGCAGCGCGGTCGGTTCGCGCCGGGTGACCGCTCGCAATCGCGCCTCGAGTTCGCCGAAGACGAACGGTTTGCGCAGGTAGTCGTCGGCGCCGGCGTCGAGCCCGAGGATCGTGTCGTCGACGCGGTCGCGGGCCGTCAAGATCAAAATCGGCGTCCGCACGCCGGCCTCGCGCACCGCGCGCACGACGCTGATGCCGTCTTTTCCGGGCAGCATCAGGTCGAGCAGGATCGCGTCGTAACTGCCGCCGACGGCGCAACGCTCACCGCCGATTCCGTCGCGTTCCAACTCGACGACGTGGCCGGTCTCGGCGAGTCCGCGCCGCAGCACCTCGCCGAGCCGTTCGTCATCCTCGACGATGAGGATCTTCAACTTAATTCACCGAGAATAGTGCCTCGAGTCCGTCGACGCCGGCCGCGACGGCGCCGGCTGCGTGCTTGGTCGTCGCCAGCCGGCCGGAGGCGACCGCCGCGACGAGCCGGGCGCGTGACGATTCGAATCGCGCAACGGTCGGCGCGCCGCCATGGAGGGCCACGGCCCGCGGACGAAACTGCGCCCAGACGGCTTCGAGGCTCGCGAGATCGGCCCGCGCGGCCGGCCAGTCGTTGGCGACGGCGTCGAGCGCGATTGCCCGCTGCAGATAATCGAGGCGGTGAACCGCGGCCGGCACGGCGTCGCCGACGACCGCGAACAGCGGCGCGATCGCGCCGGTGACCTCGTTGGCATCGCGGCGCAGCGCGCGCTTGCCCGCGACGTCGGCGTCGAGGACGGCGACGGCATAGTCGGCGTCTTGAAGTCCGGTGACCGCAACGCCCAACCGGCGCAGGGCGACCCGCGCCGCGGGCCAGGCCGCGACCGCGATTCGCGCGTCGTACCGGGCGGCCGGTCCGGCGACGTCGCCGTCGGCGACGGCTTCGGCCGCCGCTTCGACGTGGTTGAGATCGTGGAGCGTCGCCGGCGCCGCCGCTGATACCGGTCCAATCCGAACGGTGGCGAGGATCGCGAGCACTCCGGCGGCGACAAACGTACGGCGGACGGCGTTCATCGATGCAGTCCTTTCGTGAAGCTGACTGCACCTAGCGTGGGGCCCGCGGGTGAATGGGAGATGAACGGCTCGCCCCGGGCGGCGCGATCGAGCAGCGCCGGCGCCGGCTCCCAAAAGACGGGATCGGCCTTGCCGAACCGTCGAATCGCGCCGACCACGCGGTCGAGGCCGCGCGCGTCGGCGAACTGCATCGGGCCGCCGCGGTCGCGCGGGAAACCGTAGCCGTTGAGCCAGACGGTATCGATGTCGGCGGCGGATCGCGCGACCGATTCGCCGAGCAATCGGGCACCTTCGTTAACGAGCGCGTAGATGCAGCGGTCGACGATCTCGTCGTCGGTTATCGCGCGGGTTGCGGTGCCGAGGCGCGCGCGCTCGGCGGCCACGATCGCGTCGACCGCCTTGTCGGCGATCGGCGTCCGGCTGCCGGTCTCGTAACGATACCAGCCGGCCGCGGTTTTTTGACCGAACCGGCCGGCGGCGACCAAGCGGTCGGGAATCTCCGATTGGCGGAACGGCAAGCCGCCGCGCGCCGTTCGGGCCGCTTTGGCGCGCCAGCCCACATCGAGACCCGCGAGGTCGGACATCGCGAACGGCCCCATCGCGAACCCGAAAGCGCGCAGCGCGCCGTCGATCTGCGCGGGCGTCGCGCCGGCTTCGAGCAGCAACTCGGCTTCGCGCTTATAGCGCAGCAGCATGCGGTTGCCGATGAAGCCGTCGCAGTTGCCGGCAACGACCGCGATCTTACCGAGCCGGTGCGCGAGTTCGAGGGCGCGGTCGATCGTCGCCGGCGCGGTCGCGGCGGCGCGCACGACTTCGACGAGCTTCATCACGTGCGCGGGGCTGAAGAAGTGCAGACCTAGCGTCCGCTCGGGATGCGACGCCGCCGCCGCGATCGCATCGACGTCGAGGTACGACGTGTTGGTCGCGAGCAAGGTCGCCGGGCCGGCGACCGCGTCGAGCCGTTCGAACAGGGCGCGCTTGATCGCGAGATCTTCGAAGACGGCTTCGACGATCAGATCGGCGTCGCGGACGATCGCAAGGTCGTCGCCGACGGCGATTGCCGCGGTGCGCCGGGTTCGTTCGGCATCGTCGATTCGGCCTTTGGTCGCGGCGGCGCGATAGGTCGCGTCGATCGTCGCGCGGGCGCGTTCGAGCGCCTCGGGCACGCTGTCGGTCAGCGCGACCGGGATACCGGCGTTGGCGAAGACCATCGCGATCCCGGTCCCCATCGTCCCGGCGCCGACGACCGCTGCGCGTTCAAGGCTTCTGTCCATCTGCGCGCCAAGATTTTCGCCGACGGAGCCGGACGGCCTCGTCGACCAGAGCGAACGGGAGACGATGACCCTACACGTGCGACCTGCGGTCCACCGCCTGTACGAGCAGCTCGAGCGCTTCATGGTCGAGGCGGTCTACCCAAACGAACGGGTCTATCACGCGCAGCTCGACGCGGCGGCCGACCGTTGGACGATTCCGCCGGTGATGGATTCGCTTAAGGCGCGCGCCAAGACCGCGGGCCTGTGGAATCTCTGGCTGCCGGCCAGCGAGTCCGAGGCCGGCCTGAGCAACCGCGACTACGCGCCGCTGTGCGAGATCATGGGCCGCTCGCCGATTGCGCCCGAAATCTTCAACTGTAACGCGCCCGACACCGGCAACATGGAGGTGCTGCTGCGCTACGGCACGCCGGCCCAGCAGGCGTGCTGGTTGCAGCCGCTGCTCGACGGCGAGATTCGGTCGGGATTCGCGATGACCGAACCCGACGTCGCGTCGTCGGACGCGACCAACGTCCGCGCCAGCATCGTGCGCGACGGCGACGACTACGTCGTCAACGGCCGCAAGTGGTGGATGACCGGCGGCGGCGATCCGCGCTGCGCGATCGCGATCGTCATGGGCAAGAGTAACCCGGCCGCGCCCAAGCACCTGCAGCAGTCGATGATCCTCGTGCCGATCGCGACGCCCGGTGTGCGCATCGAGCGGACGCTCAGCGTCTTTGGGTACGACGAAGCGCCGCAGGGGCACGCCGAGATCTGCTTCACCGACGTCCGCGTACCGGCCGAGAACATGCTGCTGGGCGAAGGGCGCGGTTTCGAGATCGCGCAAGGGCGGTTGGGTCCGGGACGGATCCATCACTGCATGCGGCTTATCGGCTTGGCCGAGCGCTCGCTCGAGGCGATGTGCGCCCGCGTGAAGTCGCGAGTCGCATTCGGCAAGCCGCTGTCCGAACAGGGCGTCATCATGGAGTGGATCGCCGATTCGCGGACCGAGATCGAGCAGGCGCGGCTGCTCGTGCTGCACGCCGCCGAGAAGATGGATGCCGTCGGTAACAAGGCGGCGCGCGCCGAGATCGCGATGATCAAGGTGGTCGCGCCGAACATGGCGCTACGCGTGATCGATCGCGCGATCCAGGCGCACGGTGCCGCCGGCGTCAGCGCCGACTTCCCGCTGGCCGCCGCTTGGGCGAACGCGCGAGTCCTCCGGCTGGCCGACGGCCCCGACGAAGTGCATCGCGCGTCGATCGCCAAGCTGGAACTCGCCAAGCGCGGATGACCGCGACCCCAAGCGTTGCGGGCGACCCACTGGCGCGTGCGATCGAGCGCTTCGTCGCCGCCGAGACCGGTGGCGGCGCGCACGTCAGCGAGTTGCGGATGCTCGCCGGTGGCGCATCGCAGGAGGCGTGGTCGGTCGACGTCGAGGTCGCATCGCAGGCCGGGACCGAGCGGCTGCAGTTGGTGATGCGTCGCGACATCCGGGGCGCGCTGACGTTTATCGCGCTCGATCGCGGGCGCGAGTTCGCGGTGTTACAGGCCGCCGCGCAGGCCGGCGTGCCGGTTCCGCAACCGTGGTTTTCGCCGACGACGATCGACGGGAAGGCGGCGTTTTTCATGCAGCGCGTCGCCGGCGAGGCGGTTGGCCGGCGGGTGGTCGCCGATCCGGGATTGGCCGGCGCACGCGAACGGCTGCCCGAGCAGCTCGCCCAAGCGCTTGCAACGATCCACCGAGTCGATCTGTGCGCGACCGGGCTCGCCGCGAAGTTGACTGCGCCGAGCGACGGACGGACCGCGATCGGCACCGAGTTGGCACGGCTCTACGGCGAACTCGATTCGGTGCACGAGTCGCATCCAGCGCTCGAACTGGTTCTGCGGTGGCTCGTCGTGCACGAACCGCCGCGCGAACGTGAACTGGTCTTCGTGCACGGAGATTTTCGGATTGGAAACGTGCTCGTGGCCGACGCCGGCTTGACCGCGATCTTGGATTGGGAGTTCGCCCACGTCAGCGATCCGCACGACGACCTGGCGTGGTTCTGCGTGCGCGCATGGCGGTTCGGTAAAGATGAGTTGCGCGCCGGCGGAATCTGCGATCGCGAGCGGTTCGTTCGCGCCTACGAAGCCGCCAGCGGCCGGGCGATCGATCGCGGCCGGCTCGATTACCTCGAGATTCTCGGCAATGTTCGGTGGGCGATCGGCGCGCTGATGCAGTCGCGCCGCCATCTCGATGGATTGGAGCGTAGCATCGAACTGGCGAGCCTCGGCCGGCTGGCCGCCGAGATGGAGATCGAGGCGCTGCGGTTGATTGCTCTTGCCGAGGGCGTGCGATGAGCGTCCACGATCGACCGACGGCGAGCGAACTGATCGAGGCCGTTCGCGAGTATCTGCGCGACGAAGTCGTACCGGCGATCGTCGATCGCCGCGCGCGGTTTCGTGCGCTGATCGCCGAAAATGTGCTGGCGATCGTCGGCCGCGAACTGGCGAATGCCGACGGCGGCGAACCGGCGGAGGCCGGCCGGTTAGGCGCCCTCGGCCTTGGCGACGGAACCGCCGACGACGTCCGCGCCCGGCTCTGCGCGCGCATCCGCGCCGGCGGCGCCGATGACCAGTTGGCCGCCGGTCCGATCGCCGACTATGCGCGCGCCCAGGTCCTGGCGAAGCTGCACGTATCCAATCCCCGGGTCGCAGCCCAGGCCGCTCGCGAGTGGGCGCAATGACAGTCGCGCCGCTCGCGCGTCAGGCATCGAGCGATTCGGCCAGCAGTTCGGCGACGTGGACTGACGGCAGGCCGATGCCGTCGGCGATTTGGTGGCGGCAACTGAAACCGTCGGCGACGATTATGGCGTTCGGGGGCGCTGCGCGCAAGGCGGGAAACAGCGACCGTTCGGCCATCGCCATCGAGGTGTCGTAGTGGCGCGCTTCGTAGCCGAAGCTGCCGGCCATTCCACAGCAGCTCGACTCGATGCTGCGGACGTCGAGGTTCGGTAGCAGCGCCAACGTCGCGCGGACGGCGTCCATCGCGCCGAACGCCTTTTGATGGCAGTGCCCGTGCAGCATCGCGGTGCGCGGCGGTTGCGGGCGGATCGCGAGCCCGAACCGGCCGGCGGCCCGTTCGCGCGCGACGAATTCTTCGAAGAGAACGGCCGATTTCGCCAGCGCGCGGGTCTGATCGCCGGGTTCGAGCGCAAGGAACTCATCGCGCAGCGTGAGTAGGCACGACGGTTCGAGGCCGACGATCGGGACGCCGCGCGCGACGAACGGTTGCAACGCCGCGATCGTTCGGCGCGCCTCGGTGCGTGCGTCGCCGACGAGCCCCGCGGACAGATAGGTTCGACCGCAGCAGAGCGGCCGGCCGCCGTCCGCGGCGCGCGGCAATCGAACGTCGTAACCAGCGCCTTCGAGCACGGTCCGGGCGGCGTGCGCGATCTGGGGCGCGAAGTACCGGTCGAATGTATCGACAAATAGGACGACCTCAGGCGCGTTGGCGGCGATCGGCGCCGTCCGCTCGCGGTCGTCGAAGACGTCGCGCCGCCAGGCCGGCAGCCGCCGCTTCGCGCTGATTCCGGTCGCGCGCTCGGTCAGCCGCGCAAGCAGCGGCAGCCGGTTGCGCAGGTTTGCCAGCGGTGCGAATCGAGCGGCGCTCGGTGCGAGCCGCGGCAGCGCGGCGACCAGCCGATCCATGAGCGCGATCGGATGCCGCTCGTGGTACTGCGCGAGAAACTCGATCTTCATGCGCGCCATGTCGACGCCGGTCGGGCACTCGCGCTTACACGCCTTGCACCCGACGCACAGGTCGAAAACGTCCCGCATCGCGTCGGAACTCAGTGCGTCCGGTCCGAGTTGCCCGGTCAGCGCTAATCGGAGAGCGTTGGCGCGGCCGCGGGTGACGTCGCGTTCGTCCCGCGTCACGAGGTACGATGGGCACATCACGGCGGTCGCTTTGCGGCAGGTTCCGTTGTTGTTGCACATCTCGACCGCGCCGAGCAAGCCGCCCCATTCCGACCAGTCGAGTCGGGTCGCGATGGGCGCCGCGCGGTATTCCGGGCCATAGCGAAAAAGCGAGCGGTCGTCCATCTTCGGCGCGCGCACGATCTTGCCGGGATTGAACGTGCCGGCCGGATCGAACAGATCTTTTACGTCCTCGAACGCGCGGACTAAGCGGTCACCGAACATCTCGCGATGGAACTCCGAGCGCACGATGCCGTCGCCGTGCTCACCCGAATGCGAGCCGCCGTACTCGCGGACCAGCGCGAACGCGTCGCCGGCGATCGCGCGTAACTTGCCGACGTCGAGGTCGCTCTTCATGTTCAACACCGGGCGCACGTGAAGGCAGCCGACCGAAGCGTGGGCGTACCACGTGGCGCGCGTTCCGTACGCTGCAAAGACGGCGTTGAGCCGCTCGGTGTAGGCGGCGAGATGTTCGAGCGGCACCGCGCAGTCCTCGATGATCGAGACGGGCTTCGCGTCGCCTTTCATCGACGACATGATGTTTAGACCGGCGGAGCGTACGGCCCAGGCGGCGGCTTGCTCGCGGGTGTCGGCGATCGCGACGACCGCGTTCGCGAAACCGAGACCGCGCATCGTCGCATCCAAGTCCGCGAGCCGCTCGCGCAGCGGCTCGAGATCGTCGCCGGTAAACTCGACGAACAGCAGCGCATCCGGCTCGCCGCGCACGAACTGCGCCGTCGCCGGCGCAAACTCAGGGTTTTCGCGCGCCAGTTCGATCATCGCGCGATCGATCAGTTCGACGGCGACCGGCCCGAGCGTTACCAGCGCCGGCGTCGCCGCCATCGCGTCGTGGAAGCGCGGAAAGTGGCAGATGCCCAGGACCGCGTGCTTGGGCAGCGGCTGCAGGGCGAGTTCGATCGCCGTGAAGTACGCGAGCGTGCCTTCCGAGCCGACCAGCACGCTGGCCGTATTGAAGCCGGCGGCCGCAACGAGGTCGAGGTTGTAGCCGCCGACGCGCCGCAAAACTTTGGGAAAACGGGTAGCTATCTCGTGCGATTCGCGGGCCGCGATCGCGCGCAAACCGGCGACGATCGAGCGGTAACGCGGCGGTTCGAGCACGTCGGCTGCGGTAACGTTGCCGAACGCCGCCTGCGTTCCGTCGGCCAGCACCGCGTCGATGCCGATGACGTTATGCACCATATTCCCGTAGCGAATCGAGCGGGCACCGGAGCTATTGTTGGCGGTCATTCCGCCGATCGTCGCGTGGCTCGCGGTCGACGGATCGACCGGAAAGAACAGGCCGTGGGGTCGTAGCGTCGCGTTGAGCTGGTCGAGTACGAGGCCCGGCTGCACGCGCGCCCGCCGCCGCTCGGCGTCGATCGCAATGATTCCGTGGAGATATTTGCTCGTGTCGATAACGATTCCGGCGCCGACGGTCTGGCCACACTGCGAGGTCCCGGCCCCGCGTACCGTGACCGGGATTTCGAACTCACGGGCGAAGGCGATCGTCGCGGCGACGTCGGCGTCGGTGCGCGGGATGACGACCCCCAGCGGCACGATTTGATAGATCGAAGCGTCGGCGGCGTAGAGCCCGCGCGTCATCGCGTCGAACCAGACCTCGCCGGTGACGCGTTCGCGGAGCGCGCGCTGCAACTGCTCGGATGGTTGCGTCACCGGGACCCTCGAGTGGCTTTTCAAGGTAAGCGAAGGTTGCCTCCGGCGCGCCGGGGACCTTCGAACGCACCCGAGTTGCCACATCGGGTGACGAATCGAATCCCGGATCGTCAGGTATATAGCGGCGGGAGGTGAGCTGAGGATGACGGTACGGCGCAGATGGTTCGCGCGTGTCGGCGGCCTCACGATCGCGCTGACGCTACTCGCCCCCTCCGCGGGAGCGGGCACCGCTGTTCACAATTACGCCACATCGTATACGTTCCACGTGACCGTCGCGATGGCGATGCGCAGCTTCCCGTGGCTGCATTTTCATCTCGCTGGCGGCGGGCGACACGACGGTGCCGGCGACTACGAGATCCATTTCACCCGCATGCCGTTCTTCGCTCGCGGAATGGACCATATCGACCTGTCCACGCTCGATCCGACGACGTGGTCGACGGGCGACATCGTCACGGTGATCGCGCACGCCGAAGACGAGACGACCTTCGCGTTGTCACCACGCGCCGCCGGCAGCGTGAGCAGCGGGCGCGTCATGCTCGAACCGCGGGCCGGCCTTGAGATATTCGACCTGCGCTACGCCGGCGGCCCGCACATTGTGCTCGATCTCAACTTGCGCGAGGTCGCCGGCCTCCACGTTCCGGTGAACGGCGTCGCCGAGATCGACCTGCGCCACTTGAAGCTGTTTGCACACGTCACGTTTTCGGACTACGCGATCGAGCCGGCACCGCCGGCTACGTTCGCGGCGGTGCGCCCGCGGTCGGCCAGCGGTTAGCGAGGAGCGCGTATACGGCGAGATCGAAGAACGAGCCGTTCGGCGACCGCGCGGCTTCAGAGATTCGATCGCACGGGAGTTAGAGAAGATGCCGCTCGCGGACGGGCCACAGTGAACGGATCCATAAGCCCAAGCGTTTTGGAATCGATCGGCAACACGGCATTAGTCAAGCTGCGTAGGGTCGTGCCGCTGAACTGTGGGACGGTGCCGCCAAGCTCGAGTCGCAAAACCCGACGGGAAGCATGAAGGACCGGACGGCAATCGCGGCCATTGCCCGCGCCGAGGAAGACGGCGCGGCGCCCAAGAGGAGGGGCTGTTCGCCGGAACGTCGCCCGGGGCTAATGTTTGCGCTGCGATCGAGATTGCGAAGGCAAACCATCACTCGACGCCATAACGGACTGTTCCTGGCGGGCGACGCCTTCGCGTTCGAGCATCTCGCGATAGATCGCTTCGACGCGTTCGAGCGTGTCGATCTCGGCGGCCGGCTTGTCGTCACGCACGCGAACGATGCGCGGGAACCGCAGCGCGAAACGGCTCGCGTGCAGCGCGCTCGGCTGCACGACGTCGAATGCAACCTCGAGCACGACCGTCGGCTCGACGGCGATCGCCGAGCCGCGCCGCCCGGTCTCGTGCGCTTTGAACCAGCCCGTCAATTCCGCGATCTCGCCGTCGGTCAACCCGGTGTAGGCTTTGCCGATCGCCAACAGCCGCTCGCCGCCGGCGCGGTCGCGGACGGCGAACGTGTAATCGGAAAGGACCTGTGCGCGCTTGCCGTGACCCCACTCGACGGCCACGACGACGACGTCGAGGGTCGCGAGCGCACGTTTGAACTTGTACCACCACTGGCCGCGCCGGCCGGGGAGGTAGGGTGAATCCGTGCGCTTGATCATGAGGCCTTCGTTGCCGCG
>JBOHTW010000380.1:0-8763 GCA_050733835.1 Vulcanimicrobiaceae bacterium
GGGTCCACTCCCAATTTCTTATACCACGGATTACTAGAAAAAACGGCGAACACCACCCTACCGCAAGGAGGTTCGCCCCATGCGCAAATCCCGTTACTCCGACGAACAGATCGCAGCTGCCCTGCGCCAGGCGGAGATCGGAACCCCCGTCGCCGACATCACCCGCAAGCTCGGCATTTCCGAGGCGACTTTTTACGTCTGGAAGAAACGCTTCGGCAGCTTGGGCACGCCTGAGATCCGCGAGTTGCGTCAACTACGCGACGAGAACGCCAAGCTCAAGGCGGTCGTTGCCGATTTGACCCTCGATCGCGCGGTATTACAGGACGTTCTCAAAAAAAAATGGTAAGCCGGATTCGCCGTGGGACGGTGCTGCCGCAAATCCGGAATTCTTGGCGACTGAGCGAACGACGTGCCTGCGAGATTCTCTTGATTAATCGCCGAGCAGTTCGATATCGATCGGTTCGCAGCGATGCGAACGGTGCTTTACGTTTGCGCATCAAAGCGATCGCAGAGGTGCGTGTTCGCTATGGCCAGCGACGAATCTACATCTTGCTTCGACGCGAGGGTTGGAACGTCAACATCAAGCGCGTTGCGCGCCTGTACCGCGAAGAAGGCCTTCCAATCCGAACGAAAATGCCACGACGGCGGCGAGCGGCGACCATACGCGAAACGCCGGTGGAGCCGACCGCAGTGAACCAGAGTTGGGCGATGGACTTCATGCACGACGTGCTCGCAGACGGCACGAAGATCCGCCTCTTGACCATAGTCGATATCTATAGCCGCGAGAGCGTGGCTCTCGAGGTCGATTACGGGTTCAAAGCGCCGCAGGTCGTCGACGTACTCCGCCGTGTCACCGCTGACCGCGGGAAGCCCCAAAGAGTACGGTGCGATAACGGTCCCGAGTTCGTATCTTTGCACCTCGACCAATGGGCACATTGGAATGGTGTGCAGCTCGATTTTTCGAGGCCGGGAAAGCCATCAGATAACGGTTTCTGCGAGTCGTTCAATAATCGCGTTCGTCAGGAATTGCTCAATCCAACTTGGTTCCGATCACTCCACGACGCTCGCAGCCAGGCCGCTGAATGGCGGCACGATTACAACGCGAATCACCCGCATAGCTCCCTCGACGATTTGTCGCCCGATGAGTTCGCGCGGCGATCGCAGAATAAACCCAACATCGCCGTCAATTCTGGAGCCCCCGCGGGATAAGAATTGGGGGACGACCCAGATCACAAAGTCACACTGCCCGCTGGCGTAACGACTGGGGCACCTCCAGACGACCCAAAACACGCTACCCTACAATCTGCGGTGGCCTAAAATCCGATCCCACGTCACTTCGAGGATACTGGAGTGGAACTCGCCACAATCGGTTTTACGCAGAAGTCGGCCCAGAGCTTCTTCGGCTTACTGGCGCGGTTTGGCACGAGGGAGCTAATCGATATTCGCCTCAGGCGACACTCACAGCTCAGCGGCTTTGCGAAATATCCGGATGTTGCCTACTTCGCCAAGAAATTATGTCGCACGGAGTATTACCATGAACCTCTGCTCGCGCCGACGCCACAGCTTCTCCAGGATTATCGCAAGAAACGCATCTCTTGGGGCGAGTACGAGCGCAGCTATCTTGCACTGTTGGCAAATCGCCAAGTACAAGAACATTTGAATATCTGGCGCTTCGCCGATCGTGCCGTGCTCCTGTGCAGTGAGCCAACCAGCGACCATTGCCATCGTCGGCTTGCAATTGAGTATTTGCGCCGATTTTGGGGCGAGATAACGGAAATACGTTTATAGCGAGGCCTCAGCCGAGCGCTACATCGTGAGATAGCCGCCGTCCACATAAAGTGTAATCCCGGTGACGTACGCCGATTCGTCACAAGCAAGGAAGACGGCTGCACCGGTCAGATCGAGCGGCTGCCCGACGCGGCCCATGGGGATATGCGCGACGACGGCAGCCATGGTTTCGGGATTGTCAAGCTTGTCCCGATTGAGGTTTGTGTAGACCGGACCCGGGCCGATGGCGTTGACGCGGACGCCGCGCTTGGCGAGCGCCAATGCCATCGCCTTTGTCAATGCGCGAACGCCGCCTTTGCTCGCGCAGTATGGAACGATAACCGGGTCCATGCTTTCGGCTGCGATAGATGCGATGTTGATAATGTTTCCGCTGCCCTGCTTGACCATGTGGCGCGCCGCAGCTTGCGAACATAAGAACGTTCCCTTGAAATTGATATCCATGATGCGGTCCCACTCGTGCTCGGCGACCTCTAGGAAATCACCGCGGCCGATTACGCCGGCGTTGTTCACCATGATATCGAGCCGGCCGAACCAGGAAAGCGCCGCTTCGACCATCCGAGCTGCATCATCCGCCTTCCGCACGTCCGCCTGCAGCGCTTTGGCGATTCCGCCGGCGCTTTCTATTATGTTGAGCGTTTCTGGCGCACCGTCCGGCGCGATATCCGCCACCAGCACGGAGGCGCCCTCGCGCGCAAACGCTTGCGCGATTGCTTGGCCGTTACCCGTCGCGGCTCCGGTGACGATCGCGACCTTGCCGTACAGACGTTGGAGCGATGTCGCTGCGTTCCTGGTAGGTATTTCCCTGTTGCTCATTCAAGCTCCTCAGTTCGTGCGGTCCGTTTTCCGTTTGAGCGAAGCTAACCGGCGGCATCGCGCCAGTAAGCGCGGCCGCTCAAGCCGCCGTCGATCACCAGCACTTGGCCGGTTATGAAGCTTGCGCCGGGGCCCGTCAAGAAGAGCACCGCATTAGCGATGTCGTCGGGCGTACCCAGGCGTCGCAGCGGCACTTGGCGCTCGAGTACCGCAAGGCTGTCTCCGGCGACAGCGTCAAGCAAGGGCGTGCGTATCGGGCCTGGTGCCAACGCGTTGACCGTTATGCCTCTGCCAGCTAATTCTTGGGCCGTCGACTGAACAAGGCCGATCAACCCGGCTTTTGCAGCGCTGTACGCTAGCATATTGCCGGCTCCCCGAACCGCGAGGACGGATGACGTCACGATGATTGAGCGGTGACCGGACGTTTCGAGCATTGCTGGCACGAATGCCTGAATCGTATTGAAGACACCCGTCAAATTGACCGCCATGATCGCGTCCCAATCGCGCGTGGTCGTATCGCTGATGCCGCCTTGCGGACCAATCCCGGCGTTGGCAATTAAAATGTGCGTCGCTCCAAGCTCGTCCGCAACCCGAGCGGCGGCCTGCTGCATGCTGTCGCTGTTGGTGACGTCAGCCATGATCGCGCGTATGTTCGGTTTGTTCGCACTCAGCGGTGCTAGCTGGTCGAGCGCGCTCTGATCTTGATCCAACAAGCCAATTGCGCAACCATCTTCGGCGAAGCGCTCTGCGAGCCGCCTTCCAATGCCGCCGGCCGCCCCGGTAAGGACAACAACATGGCGCGAGTCCTTTAACTTTGGCATGCCTGCTAGCGCACGTATCGCGGGAGGAAGGTTGAAAAAGCGGGCACAAATCCGATCAAGAACACCCCCACCAAGAGCACGAGCACGAACGGCCAATAGCGCTTGGAAACCGCCGCGGAGCCAGTGTTGCTGACGGCACAGGCCGTCACGAATCCGATCCCAACCGGCGGCAGGCACAGCCCAAGACCGATCGCCGCAACCATCAGGACGCCAAAATGCGTCGGGTCGAGTCCCGCGATGGCGGCCACCGGACCAAGCACCGGCGCGAAAATGATCACCGCCGGGAGGCCCTCAAGAACGGATCCCATCACGACGAACAGGATGATCGTCACCAGCACGACGATCCATCCGTTGTGCCCAATCCCGCTCGCGGCGCTCGTCAATGCAAACTGCAGTCCCTCGATCGACAGCATTTGCGAGAATGCCGCAGCGCAGATGACAAGCAGCATCAGTGCCCCCGACAAAACCGCTGAGTCCGCCGCGATCTGAAAAATCCCGCGTGCATCTACCCGCCGATAGATGACGCACACCACCAGCAGCGCGTAGAGACAGGCGATGCCCGCGGCTTCCGTCGGTGAGAAAATGCCACCGAGTATTCCACCGAAGACGAGCAGGGGTAAAAAGGCGGCGATCAGGCCGCCCCGGATGGCATCCCAAGTCGAGCTGGTGCTTAGTACGCCTGCATCGTTAATCGGAGAACTCAGCGCCGGGTTCGCACGCCCGTTGTGTATCAGGCCCCCTGTACCGTTGATGATGACGAGGACGCTCGTCAGCACCCCCAGCAGCAGTGCGCCGAAAACGCTGCCCACGAACAGCTTCGTCACCGATGTATTGAGCGTTCCAGCCACGATGATCATATTGATTGCCGGCGGGACCAGTTCGCCTGCGGCCGATCCCGCTATCACAATTGCTACAGCGTAGTTGACATCGTAATGACGCTTGCGAAGCGAAGGTATGGTGGTTTGAGCGATCGCTGCGATCTCGGCGACTTTGGCTCCCGTCATCCCAGAGAAGAACATGGCGGAGATGACGACGGCGACGCCGAGCCCGCCGCGAATCTTTCCCACGAGCAGCTCGGAGAGCCGCACAAGATCCGCGGCCAGCCCGCCCGCCTCCATGAGCTTGCTCGCGAATACGAACAGCGGGATTGCGAGCAGCAAGAACTTCGAGGCGGTATCGAACATTTGGATCGTGAGCACTTGGATGGGAGTTGCTTGCGATGCGAGGGCGATCGCGACGGCGGAGAGGCCGAGCGCAAGCGCCATCGGGACCCCTAAAACGAGGAGCAGCGCCGCCAGCAGCGCCATTGCCAGAATGATGAGCATTACGCGGACGGCCGCGTTTTATTGCGCCGAAACCACGTCCGCACCGCCGGCACCAATGCGAATGCAACAAAGAGCGCTCCCGCTACGGGGAACGCGGCCGCTTCCCACGCCGTCGGGATTCGCGTCACCGTCAAGACCTGATGCGAGACCGACGCAACGTTGCCAAGCCCGCTGATCAACAGAAAGATTCCGAACCCGACGATCGACGTGGTGACGAAGCCGTTGAGGACGCGGCTGGCCGCGGGGGACACGCGTCCCGACAAGGGCGCAAGGACCATGTGCGTGCCCGCCGGCACCGCCGCCGCGGCACCGATCATCGACATCCAGATGAAGAGCAGAACCGCTACTTCGCCAATCCAGTCCAGCGGAGCGTTGAAGAAGAAGCGCAGCATCACCTCAAGGCTGATCAAAATCACCAGCATGATCATGACCCAGCCGGCGATCAGCCGTGTCAGGCCGGTCCCCCTAATGCCCGGCGATCTGCTGGATCGACGCTTGCTGTTTCTCTGAAAGAATCTCGCGGAAATTGGCGTACACCGGTTGCGCCGCGGAGACCCATTGTTGGCGCACGTTGGCCGGGGGGTCGTAAATCTTCATGCCGCCCGCTCGCAGGGTCGTCCGCGCCGCGGCCTCTTCACGCCGGTTGTCTTGCTGCGCGAAGATATCCGTCTGCCGCCCTGCGGCCACTACGGCTTGCTGGAGATCTTTGGGCAGCGCTGCAAAGTACGCTTCGCGCATGAATCCGCAGACAAGCTCGGGCGCGACGTTGAGTGTCGTACCATAGCCGACCGCGTCGCCCATCTTGAAATCGATCAAGTCCGTATAGCCGATCATGAGCCCGTCAACGAGTCCCTGCTTGAGTGCCAGGTACACCTCGTTCCACGCAACGCTCACCGGCTTGGCGCCAAAAGCTTTGTCGTAGGCGATCTCGGCCGGCGAAGCTGTTGCGCGCAACTTCAGATTCGCTTCTTCCGCGAGGTTCAACACCTGCTTCTTCGTCGTGACCAGCTGCCGCCAGC
The DNA here is from genome assembly GCA_050733835.1 of Vulcanimicrobiaceae bacterium. GTDB lineage: Bacteria > Vulcanimicrobiota > Vulcanimicrobiia > Vulcanimicrobiales > Vulcanimicrobiaceae > JBOHTW01. The sequence goes on from JBOHTW010000380.1 coordinate 5,767, forward strand.
CGTCGTAATACGGAAAAACATACCGTAAACCGTCACGCTCCACGGTGCTGTTCACGAGTTGCGCGAACTCGGCAGCCTGCATGTATTTATAAAGTCCCGCTGGCCCAGCGAACAGGAACGGCAGGTCAAACATGCTCCAACGATTGTCAATGCCGCTAAAGTTGGCGGTGCCGACGATGGCCATCTCCGCCCCGCCGGCTTTAACCGATTGAATCGCTGTGGTTTCACTACCTCCCAACGATCCACTGAAATAAATCTGAACCTGCAGCCGGCCATGGCTGAGTTGGCCGACGAGTTGAGCGAATTTTTGCTCGACGGCGGCGCGATCGTTACCGGGTGGATTGTCGACGGACAGTCGTATCGTGCGAACGGCTGAGACGTCGGCGGCCGCAGACGGTGTGCTTTGGCCGAGCATCGATGCGGTGATGAGCAGCGCGAGCCCGACAACCGCGATGCGATTCCAGGGACGGCGAGACATGATCGCCATGGTACATCCTCCCTCCGGCAACGCGTACACGTGCAAACGACGATCATGTTATAACAAGTTGGCCGTGGCGTCAAGCACCTTGACGATTGGGTTTCAACTTGTTATAACATGGACTGATGGGCAGACGACTGCCGCCGGGAGCCGATGAACCGCTCTACATTCGCCTCAAGCGGGCGTTGCGTGAGCGCATCGGCGCAGGTTTGGTCGCGGGCGATATAATCCCAAGCGAGGCGCAGTTGTGCAAGGAATATCGGCTCAGCCGAATGACCGTTCGGCTCGCGCTGAGTGCCCTCGTCAATGAAGGCGTCGTCGTGCGCCGTCAAGGGAAGGGCACGTTTGTCGCTGAGCCCAAGCGTACGGAAATCGCGGCCTATTTCGGCAGTTTCACCGAGGAGGTTCGTGCACAGGGCCGCGCCGGCGGCACGAAGCTTGTAAGCTTCGAAATCGTGCATGCTGACCCGCGCGTCGCCGCAAAGCTTCGCTTGAATTCCGATGAGGAGGTCCTCAAGATCCGGCGCGTGCGGTATGTCGACGGCGAGCCGGTGTGCTATCAAGTGAGCTATCTCGCGCGCGCTACGTTTCCGGCGCTGAGCGGACGTCAGCTTGCGCGCGGCTCGCTCTACGAGCATCTTGAGGGTACGCTTGGTGAAGCGCTCGCGGACGCCGAGGAAAGCGTCGAGGCGATGCGGGCCGATCCCTACCGCGCGAAGCTTCTCGGAATCAAGGCCGGCGCGCCGCTGCTCGTCATCGAGAGATTGGTTTTCAGCCAGTCCGGATTGGCGGCGGAGTTCAATCGCTCTTTCTACCGGGCAGAGTCCGTGCGGCTACTCGTGCGCTCGCGCCGTGCGCTCGACGGAAAGTCGCGCTACCGGCTTTCGCTCAGCGAGGGAGATAAGGCGACGGTGCAAGATGATTGACGATCCGGTCGCAGGATTCGAATACTGCATACCGACGCGACTGATCTTTGAGCATGGTGGAGCGGCGAAACTTGGTGGCTTACTCAAGCGCTTCGGCTACAAATCCGCATTTTTGGTGATCGACCCGGGATTCCATGCCGCCGGACTCGACGCGGACCTCTTGCGCTCGCTCGACGAATCGGGCATTGGTTACACGATCTTCACGGACGTTGAGCCGAATCCGATCGATACGTCGATGGAGCGCGGCGCCGACGAGTTCAAAGGAAGACGGGATGACGTTGTCCTGGGCATCGGCGGTGGAAGCGCCATGGACAGCGCCAAAGCGGTCGCCGTGTTGGCGACGAACGCCGGCCGTTTGCGCGACTACGACGGGAATGACCGCGTTCCTAATGACGCGTGGCCCCTTATGCTGATTCCCACAACCGCGGGAACCGGGAGCGAGGCGAATTACAACTTGTCGGTCACCAACGCCGACACCAAGGAGAAGATGGCGGTTCGGAGCGTCCGCAATTGCGCCTGCGTCGCATTGCTCGACCCGTCGCTGCTCAAGAATCTCCCTGAGCACGTAGCCGCCGCGGCGGGCTACGATGCGCTGGTCCATGCGGTCGAGAGTTACGTTAGCAATCGCTCCACTGCGCCGACGCGGATGATTGCCCTCGAAGCAGTTCGCCGAATCGCACCGGCTCTGGAACCCTTTGTTGCCGATCGCGCTGATTCGAGCAGCGCCGGCGAGATGCTCTATGCCGCGTCGCTGGCGGGAATGGTAATCTCCCACACTGGCACCGGAGCGGCTCACGCAGTCGCTCGTGCGCTCGGCGGACGCTACAATGTCGTACACGGCGTCGCAACGGGCGTTCTCCTGGAGCCTGTAATGCGTTTCAATCTTGAGGCGGCGCAACGGCGCTATGCCGAAGTCGGCGACGCGCTCGCCGTGACCACGCCTGCCATGGATGAACGGCAGCGCGCTGAGGCTGCTCTCAGACGTATTGCGGCGATGCGTGGCAACATCGGCTTGCCTGAGCGGTTACCGATCACCGTTGATGCGAAATATGAGCGCGAGCTCGCTGAATGGGCCTCACGCAGCGCCGGTCCCAACCCTCGCAAAGTCTCTGCCGACGACGCTCGTAGGCTAATGTACGAAGTCGTCTCTCACGCCTAAAGGTGCACTGATGAACTCAACGCTTGCCGCGGCGTACGGCGGTCGCCCCGGGCTGCCGCCGGCGCCGCGCAAACACATCGCGATCGTCGGTGCCGGTGCTTCCGGGCTTTGCATGGCGAAGTACTTGCTCGAGATTGGCGCCGATGTCACAGTCTTCGAGATGGGAACGAAGATCGGCGGACTTTGGTGCTACGACAACGATAACGGAGCGTCGTCGATCTATAGGACGCTACACATTAACACCGCGCGGAATCTAACTCGGTTCCATGACTTTGACTTTAAGCCCGGTGTGCAGATGTTTCCCAGTCACGAGGATATGTACCAGTATCTCGTCGACTACGCCAATCATTTCGGTGTAACGCCCAGAATTTTGTTCAAATCAAAAGTGACCGATGTGCGACCTCGCTTCCGCGTTGGCATTGACGAGCCGAGAT
>JBOHTW010000381.1:0-10749 GCA_050733835.1 Vulcanimicrobiaceae bacterium
GCACTCTTCAGGCTCGACTTCTTGGATCTCAACACGGTGCACCGCTATTTTTTGAATTTACTCATATCCGTCCCGGTTGCCGCCCTAGTCGGTTATGCGCTCTACGATTTGTGCCGTTCAAAGGACTCACACGTTGCGGCGTTCATCGTGTCGACGATCGTGTTCGCGATTGCCCCGTTCATCTTGCTCGACGGGTTGTTTGCCGCGCATCTAACCGGCCAAGCGCGATACTTCATCCCGCTCTACATCGGTGTCGACTTAGCGCTCGTCCATCTGTTTTACGGCAAGTTGAGGTCGTCTATTGTTGGCCCGGGGCAGCGGAGGGCGTGGCGGAGCGTGCTTGCGCTAGTCGTTGTTTGCCGCACGCTTTCATGTGCCGCGAGCGCGCGGGCCGATACGTGGTGGAATAAATTCGACGAGCGATCGATCGAGGTTGCGAGGGTCGTCAATTCGTCGCCCCACCCGCTCTTGATGAGCGATGAGTACATCGAGCGGGCGCTGTCGCTGAGCAACTACTTAGATGCGAAGGTCGCTCTCGAACTGCGGCCGCGGTGCTATCTCTGTTCGGGAGGCGCGGGCGCCTTGAATCTGGACGTGCTCGACCGGTCCGCGGGCTATAGCGAGATATTTCTGCTCGGTCCGACGGAGCAGTTGGCGCGTGAGATTAAGGATGTTCTGCAGCGCAACGGGATCGCGGGCCGCTATCAATGCATCGATGACCCGATCGATGGCCGTGATTGTGCCAGCCCACTGCACCTTTTTTAGGAGAGGCCGGTGGCACCGGCGGGGGCGAAGGTGCCGCTTCCCCCTCATCGGAACTTGAGACCGAGCGACAAGCGCCCGTAGCGTAGTTGGATAACGCGCAGCCCTCCGAAGGCTGAGATCGGGGGTTCGAATCCCTCCGGGCGCGCCACGTCGGCGATGGGACCTTGGTCCCGAACCGGGTGAGTCGCTGCAACTACCCGTATCGGAGGCAGGCATGGATCGTGTGGTCGCATTCGGCGCCGAAGATTGCCGGTTTGCCGATGTTCGCGAATGATGCCGCCGCGATGAAATTCATGCGAACCGGCATCGATGCGAAGGGCGCCTACGCCAAAGGGCCGATGCCGCGTTACCGGTTCAATGCAAATGACGCGGCGTCGATTGTCGCGTATCTGCGTTCGCTGCCGAAGTAAGGCCGCACGCCGTTCGGGGCGATAGCGCGGGCGCCGACAATCCCGGCGACGCCGGCTTGATGCGGCGAGCCATCGCGCTTGCGGCCAAGGCGGCGGCCGGCGGCGACGTTCCGATCGGGGCCGTCTTGATCATGGGCGACCTCGTCGCCGAGGCGTTCAACGAAAAGGAACGGCGACCGGACCCGACCGCCCACGCCGAACTGCTCGTGCTGCGCGAGGCGGCGCGCCGCGCCGGCGCGTGGCGGTTGGGTGGCGCGACCTTGTACGTGACCAAGGAACCGTGCGTCATGTGCGCGGGCGCGATCGTCGCCGCGCGGATCGCGCGGTTGGTCTTCGGCTGTCGCGATCCCAAGGGCGGGGCGGCCGGCAGCGTCTTCGATCTCGTGCGCCATCCGGCGCTCAATCATCGAATAGAAGTCGTTGCCGGCGTGCTCGAATCCGAGACCGCCGAGCAGCTACGAACATTCTTCGCCGACCGCCGCTGAAGTTTGGCGGTGGGAAGGTGTCGGCCGCGGTAAGGGCGATTTAGGAGAGCGGTCGCGGCGCAAGCCGCGACGACGAGACCCGGCCGCGGAGAGGTGGTCGAGTGGTTGAAGGCACCCGCCTCGAAAGCGGGCAGACGTGATGAGCGTCTCGAGAGTTCGAATCTCTCCCTCTCCGTTGGAATGGGGGGCGCCCCCCAAACCCCCGCCGCGGACTCCCGCGGCTGTCCATGGGGTGGGCCGCCGCGCCGGACCGCCCTCACCGAGGGCGAGCCCGGCGTTTTGAATTCGACCTGGCTACGACTCGATGGCTAGAATGATTTTGCCGAAGTTTTGGTCGGCTTCCATGTAGCGGTGGGCGTCGGCGATTTCGTCGAGCGGGAAGACGCGATCGACCGTTGCGCGCAGTTCGCCGCGGGCGAACAGCGGGACCAAGCGTGCCGAAAAATTCCGGGCGAGTGCGATCTTTTCGTCGAGCGGGCGCGGTTTGAGGACCGTGCCGATGAGCGATCCGCGGCGGGCCATCAGGCCGCCGAAGCTGACCGTGCCGGCGGCGCCCCCGAGGGTGCCGATCTGCACGATCCGGCCGCCCAGTGCGAGGGCCGCGACGTTGCGGTCGAAGATTGCCGGTCCCACAAAATCGAGGACGACGTCGGCACCGCGGCCGCCGGTCAGCTCCCGCACTCGCTTGGGAAAGGCATCGTCGAGCGCAATGCCGTGCATCATACCGTGTGCCGCCGCGCGGGCGAGTTTGTCGGGCGACCGCGACGTTCCGATTACGACCCCGCCGGCGAGCTTGGCGAGCCCGACGGCGGCCAACCCGACGCTGCTCCCGACGGCGTGAACGACGACGGTTTGTCCAAGGCCGAATGCGCCGCGCGCGAACAGTGCGTCGTCGGCGGTGATAAATGCTTCGGGGATCGCGGCGGCGGCGGTCAGCTCGAGTTCGGTCGGGACGAGGCTCGCGGTGCCCGCGGGGACGGCGACGTATTCGGCGTGCGCGCCGCCGGCGACCAGTCCAAAGACGCGATCGCCGGTCGCGATGCCGCGCACGTTCGCACCGGCAGCGACGACTGTTCCGGCGTACTCCAAGCCCGGCACGACCGCCTCGGTCGACGGCGGCGCCGGGCCATAGCGGCCGGCGCGCTCCAGCACGTCCGCCCGGTTCAGGCCGGCGGCGGCGACTCGGACGAGTAGATCGTCGGGCCCAGGCTCGGGCTGCGGCCGGTCGACGAGTTGCACGACTTCGGTCCCGCCCCGGCCCGCGTAGACGGCCGCCCGCATCAGGGTCCTCCCGGCGGCGCGATCGAGCCCGGCCCGCGGGTCGGCACCGGCGCCGGAGTTGGCGTGGGCGGTGCCGTCAGCCGCGGGTCGGGGGCGGTCGGGGGGAACGTGAAGTCGGCGTAATTCGCGTCGACGACGCCGTGGATGCGCGCCAGATGGAGCGGCGCGACCGCGGTCTCCTCGTAGTGCAGGTGTCCGACTAACCAATGCCCCTGCACGTCGGCGTAGTCGACCACCAGCTCTTTGTCGTCGGAACCGGCCAACCGCACGCGCGACGGCAGACCGGTCGCGTTGTCGATGTAGAGATCGGTGAAAAAGAGCGAGCCGCCGGCTTTGCTCGCGAAGAACTGATACGGTTTGAGCACGACGTGCGTCGTCCCGGCCTGGGCGTTGCTCGAATCGGTTGCGTACGACGCGTGATATGCGTAGATGCGGGTGACGACGACGTCGGCACTCGTCGGTTGCGGCGTCAGGTCGTAGCGCAGTGGTTGCACGCCGGAGACCGCGGCGTCGAGGTTGCCGTGAATGTCGATGTGCCAGCGAAGCGTGAACGCCGACAGGGCATCGAAGACCGGCGTAATCGGATAGGCGGTTCCGACGAAACTACCGCCGTGCGGAAAATCGTGCAGGATCGCGGTGTCGGTAGCGATGCGGACGACGACGGAACGATCGGTCTGCCGCTCGCGTTGCATCGACGGAATCGTCAGTTTCGTGCGGACGTCGTAGGCGACGTACGGCGGCGGCGCTTCGACGGCGGCGGCCGCGATGTTGGCGCACTGGCGGAAGGCAAGGTCGGCGCTGATCGTGTGAGGTACTCCTGCGGGCAATGAAGAGAAATCGGCTGATGAATGGACATGCGATTGCGCTCGGCGCCGTCGCGGCGGTTTGCGTTTCGCTGTTCGCCGTGCCGCGGCCCGTCGGCGCGCAAGCGAGCGCAACTCCGAGTGCGCCGGCGACCGCGTCGGCTCGGCTCGTCTTCGAGACGGCGGCGGCGTTTTTCTCGCGTACGACGAACCAAGCTACCGCGATCGACCCGCAGGTCTTCGTTCAAGATGCTGGCGCCGGCACCGGCAGCGGGCCGCAGAACGTCCAGCACGCTGCCGGCGTGCGCAATGCGCGGCCCGCCGATCCAACCGGCATCGTCGCATACGACGCCAGCGACGGCTCGCTCGGGTTCACGGTCGACAAATGGTTTGCCGCCGAAGGAACCGCCGAAATCGGCCGCCTTCCCGATGGGCGCGATCGCGTGACGGCGAGCTTCGATCGGTTGATCGCATTCGGCGTCTACAGTCTGTTCATGATGACCCTGACGCCCGAGGGTGAGATCTTTCGACCGCTCGACAACGACGCAACGACCAACACGTTCACCGCAACCGCCGACGGAATCGCGACGGTGGAGGTCGACGCGAACCGATCGCTCGGCCCCGACGACGCCATCGTGCTCGTCTATCACAGCGACGACATGGATCACGGACTATCGCGGGGCTTGCTCGGCGTCGATGCACACGACCAGTTGGTTGCGCGAATGCCGGCCGGGGCGCTGCGCAAGGCGCTCTGACCGGCAAGGCGAAGCCTGGCGGCATGGATGAAGCGTTCGTGCGCCGGAACCGGCTTGCGCTTAGCTGCAAGGGCGGGCACGTGATCGTGCATGCCGCCGAGAAAAAGGCGGCCGCGATCGGGGTGCCCGAGTGCATCGCCGTCGTCGATGCGGCGGGCGAATTGCTGGCATTTACGCGAATGGACGACGCGCGGCCGGGTTCGATCGAGATCGCGTTAACCAAGGCACGGTCGGCGGCGCGGCGCCGGCGCGCGACGGCGGACGAGGCCGGCGGCGACGCGCTCTCGGCGCTCAAGCTTGGGTTAGCGTCGCAACTGCGCGTCACCGCGATCGGCGGCGGGCTGCCGGTCATCGTGGATGGGCAGGTCATTGCCGGCGTCGGCGTCAGCTCGGGAACCTCGCAAGAGGATATCGAGGTTGCTCAAGCCGGAATCGACGCACTCTTATCGGCATGAGTGCGACCTTGGCGCCGCTACCGCTCGTACCGCGATTGGTTCCGCTGATCTGGGGTGGCGCTGCGCTCGTGCAGCGCTTCGGCAAGCACGGTGACGCGAGCGAACGGATAGGCGAGTCGTGGGAATGTTGGGACGGCAATGCGGTCGCCGGCGGCGTTCATGCCGGCGCAACGCTCGCCGCGCTGCGCGCGCAGCTTGGTTCTGGGTTGACCGGAACGCTCGATCCGGCGCTGCCATTTCCGCTGCTGACGAAATTCATCGACGCGCGCGACGCCCTGTCGGTCCAAGTGCATCCCGACGACGCGTACGCCAACCGCGTTGAAGCGCAGCCCAACGGCAAGACCGAGTGCTGGTACATCCTCGCGGCCGATCCCGGGGCATCGCTCGTGCTCGGCTGGCTGCACGCGACCTCGCGCGACGAGTATCGCGAGCGCGTGCGCGACGGTACGCTGGCCGCGATCTTGCGCCGGGTTCCGGTCGCGGCCGGGGACGTGTTCTATCTACCGGCGGGAACGCTGCATGCCATCGGCGCCGGGATCGTGCTCTATGAGGTCCAGCAGACGAGCGACCTCACCTACCGAATTTTCGATTGGAACCGCGTCGGCGCCGACGGTAAACCCCGCGCGCTCCACGTCGACAAGGCGGCCGACGTGCTCGATTTTGGCGCCGGTCAACGGGTCGCGCAGGCGGCTCTCATCGAAAGCGACGGCGCGTCGGAGCGGGCGCTGCTGGTCGCCGACGCGCGGTTCGTCGTCGAGCGCTTGCGGTTGGGGCCGGCGGGGCTTGCGGTCGAACTCGACGATCTTCCGCTGGTCGTCCAAGCGCTCGAGGCACCGTTGCGGATCGAGAGTTCGGCGCCCGCAATCGACCTGCCGGCCTATGCGGTGGCATGCGTTCCCGCGGGGCTGGGCGCGTGTACGATCCTACCGGTGACGGCCGGCGGTTCGCGACCGTCGGCGATCCTCGCGGCGCCGTCGCCCGGCCGGCCACGGATCGAGCAACGCTTGGACCGCGCCGGGATCGCGGGCGACGCGCGCGCGGCGTTTCTCGCGCAGTTCGGATGGTGAGGTGACGATGGCCTACGATGAAAAACCGTTCGAAGCGTTCGTCGTCGGCGACCGCGCGACGTTCAGCAAGACGATCGGCGATGCGGACATCCTGCTGTTCGCGGCGGTCAGCGGCGACCAGTATCCGCTGCACGTTGACGAGGAGTATGCAAAGACGACGCGGTTCGGCGGCCGGGTCGCGCACGGGATGCTGACCGCGAGCTTGATCTCGACCGTCAACGGCTTGATGCTGCAACGCCCTGGCGGCATCTCGTTGTCGCAGACGCTGCGGTTCATGCGACCGGTCCGCGCCGGTGACACCATCACGGCAACCTGCGAGGTCATCGAGATCCTGCCCGAGCGGCGCCGCTTGCGCTGCCGCACGACGTGTGTCAATCAGCGCGGCGAACTGGTCGTCGACGGTGAATCGCTCGAACAGAAGGACGCCGAACCGGCGCCGTGAGAGCAACGATGTTCGCCGACGGCGGCTCGCGCGGCAATCCCGGTCCGGCCGCCGGCGGAGCCGTGCTCTACGACGAAACCGGCGCACTGGTGCGCGAAGCCGGCGAGTTTCTCGGCATCGCAACCAACAACGTGGCCGAGTGGAATGGCCTGCTTGCCGGCCTCGCCGCCGCGCTCGAACTCGGCGTGGACGATCTGGCCGTGCGCCTCGATAGCGAACTGGTCGTGCGGCAGTTGACCGGTATCTACCGGGTGAAGCATCCCGACCTGCAACCGTTGTATGCGCGCGCGCGAAAGCTGATCGCGCGCTTCCGCTCGGTCGACATTCGTCACGTGCCGCGCAACCAGAACAAGGCCGCCGATGCATTGGTCAATCGCTTGCTCGACGAGGAAAAAGCGCGAACGTGAGCCGTCCGCGCGCCGTTCCGACCTTCGTGATGATCGCGTTTCTGGTCGGGCTGGTGGCCGTCGGCTACGCGCTCACGCGGACGTACCAAGATCGCGCGCATGCCGTCCATAACGTCGCGACCTCACGGTCGGAACTGCACTTGGGTTTGAGCATCCACCACGACCGCGGGCCGATTGCCGACGAGGAGTATCGCATGAGCGATATCAACGGCATCTCGACCGCACGCTACCGCGCCAGCAACCGGCACGGCGTGACGATCACCGTGGAGTTGGTTCCGCAGCCGACCTACGACGTCTCATTTTTCTTTGGGCGAGTCGACCACGACGGCATCTGGAAGCTGACGAACCGGCCGCCGCGAGGCGATCTAACGACCCGCTATACGCTCGACGTCGGGCAGTTGATCGACGGCGCCCACGGGAGTCGCCGGATTTCGTTCACCGATCCGCACTACTGGGCGACGACCGCCGGGCATCAATATCGCATTCACCTGGAGCGGAACAAGCCGGTCCCCGATCTGCTGACGCTCTCGAGCACGACCTTGGCCGACCCGCGCTACCTGCGGGTCGTCGACGACTTTCGGGCATTTGGCCCCGAGGAGTTCCGGGCCAAGGTCTCGGCCGCGCAGGCGCGGCTGGCTGCACCGACGTAGCGATGCGGGTGCGTCTTGCGATCCTCGCGCTGCTGATCGGCATCGCGGGTTACGTCGGGTATAAGCTCATCGAGGACCCTAGCGACCAGCTCTTTGGGCAGACGCTGGTCAGTGGCCCGGCGAGCCAGCGCATCGTCGCATTGACCTACGACGACGGCCCCAATCCCCCGTACACCGACCGCATCTTGAAGGTGTTGCAGACCGAAAGGATTCGGGCGACGTTTTTCGTCGTCGGCCGGGCGGTCGTCGCGCATCCGGCGACCGTTCGCGCATTGGCGCAGGCCGGCGAAGTGATCGGCAACCACACCTGGGATCACGAGCACCTGATCGTTCATACCCCGGGGCAAGAGCGAGCCGAGCTTGCGCGAACCGACGCCGCGGTCTATCGGATCACCGGTCAGCACCTACACTTCATGCGACCGCCGTTCGGCGCGCGCGACTTTGCCGTGATCGACGAAGCCAAGCGCGACGGCTATACGGTCGTCATGTGGTCGGTCCCACTCGCAAACGACTGGGATCGGCCCGGCGCCGCGGTCATCGCACAGCGCATCGTTGCGCACGTCCGGCCTGGTAGCATCATCGTGCTTCACGACGGCAATCGCGGGATCGTCTGCGGCGGACCCGTGCCGCCGCTCGACTGCGACCGCTCGCAGGATGTCGCCGCGACCCGCATGATCGTCGACACGCTTCGCAAGCGCGGCTACCGGTTCGTGACGATCCCCGAGTTGCTGCACGACGCTCGGATTGCACGCCGCGACCCGGCGCACCGATGATCGTCCTGCTCGCGACGGCGTTCCTTTCACTTGGGCTGATCAATCTCGATTTCGGACGAAACTGGTGGAAAGGCCAGCGGTTGCGGTTGGCGATCGGCGTTCCGCTGACGCTGATCTACTGTTATGCCGCGATGCCGCCGCTGGTCTTCCCGCAAGCGTTCACGTTGCTGCTGCTGACGTTCGTGCCGAACACGGTCTTCTCGACGATGGTCTCGGCGCGGTCGTTCATCGTCGGCCGGCGGATCGTCTCGATGCGCAAGGTTTCGATCGTGCCCTACCTCGTTGGGCTGGCCGTGCTCGGCGGGTTCGCGGCGATCCTGACGATCGCGCCGGTCGTCGATGCGAGCGGACTGCGCGATGTTCCCGATGTTGAGTTCGCGCACGACGCCCCGCCGAGCGCCGACCTGCGGCACGTCCGCGTCGTTCCGGTCGAGTCGGCGATCTTTGCCGGCGAAAAAGTCGTCGGTCAGCTCGGCGCCTACTACCGCGTCGGCGACTATAACATTCAAGTCGACGGCGGGCGGTTGGTCTGGGTGGCGCCGCTCGAGTTCCAAGGCATCATTCAATGGCTGGTACGCCGGACGAGCCCGGGTGTCATCGTCGTCAGCGCCGAGAACCCCGACGCCGGCGCCGAACTGCGCCAGCGGACGTCGATGCGCTACATCCCATCGGCATTGCTCAACGACAACCTCTACCGGCACGTCTACTTTCGCTACGGCGCCGAACAGATTCTCGAGACGACCCTCCAGCTCGACGATCACGGCGACCCGCAGTACCTTTGCACGCTGGGTCGACCGACGATCGGTTGGACGGGCCAGAAAGTGACCGGCGTCGTCATCGTCGATCCGGCGACCGGCGCGATGCGGCGGATCGACCGCCGGAACTTCGACCGCTTGCCGAGCTGGGTGAGCCGCGTCTATCCGTCCGATCTGGCGCTCGCGTACAACGAGTGGTTCGGACTCTACGTTCACGGCTGGTGGAATTCGTTGCTGGCGCGGCGCGACGTTCACATACCGGCGCGCGGTGAGGTGTTCGGCATGCTCGCCGGACCGCACCAGTTCGTCTGGTTCGTCGACCACTCGTCGCCGTCAAGCACCGATCAATCGATGACCGGGTTCACGTACATGGATACGGTGACCGGTAAGATCACCTACTACACGTCGTCGGGCGGCGAGTTCAGTTCGATCGGCTCGGAGAATGCGGTCGCCTCGAATCCGATCGTGCGCCAGGGCCGGCTGCAACCGACGCAGCCGATCCTCTATCGCGTCGACGGAACCAATGCCTGGGTCGTTCCGCTGGTCGCCGACACCGGCAAGTTTCAAACCCTCGCGCTCGTCGATGCAAAAGACGGCCACGTCGTCGTCGGGAACCCGACGGTACCGGGGCCGCAGGCCGACGCGTTCGCGCAGTATACCGCGTTCGTGCACGGTACGACCGGTCCGAGTCCGGCAACTGCGGCGCTGCAGCGCGGCACGATCGACCGAATCGCGGCCGGTGCCGGCGCTGTCGTGTACTTCACGTTGCGCGGAGGTCGAACGATCTACAGCGCCAGCGGGGTGACCGCGCTGCTGGCGCGGCCCGGCGACCACGTTGAACTCGAGGTCCGCGCAAGCGCCGGTGGGGTCACCGGCAGCCTGGAAGTCGCGCGGTTCGTCGATCGGACCTTGCAGCGGTGACCGACCTCGATACGAGCCGGTTGCTGCTCGAAGCGGTGCATCGCGAAAATGCCGCCGACCTGTGGCGCGTGATGCAGGCGCCCGATCTGCGCGAGTTCCAAGATGTTCCGCGGTTCACGCGGGCCGAGTTCGTAAAACGGGTCGGGGCGCGCCCGCGCCAGTTCGACGCGCGCGCAATTGGGCGGTTCGAGTGGCTCGTCCGGTTGCGAGCGTCGCGGACGGCGATCGGATGGGTCTCGCTGCGCCAAGGTGATCATCCGCGCGGAGTCGCCGAACTCGGTTACACCTTGATCGTCGAGCAGCGCGGGCACGGCTACGCGATGGAGGCGGTCACGGCGCTCCTAGCGTTTGCGTTTGCAACCCCTGGGATTGCGATCATCGAGGCTTGCTGTCTACCGCAGAACATGCGCTCGCGGCATCTCTTGGATCACCTCGGCTTCACGTACGAGCGGATCCAGCGCAACGGAGCACTGATTCGCGGCCGGCCGGCCGACATCTCGATCTTCCGGCTCTCGCGGCGCACCGCTCCTCAGGCCTCGTCGGCGAATTCGATCGTGATGGCGGCGTCGGCGAAACCGAAATAGCGGCGAGTGTCGCCGTCGAGCGCCGCCGCCAGCGGCTCGCGCACAACGCGCACGGCGATTCGGTCGGGAACTTCGGCCCGGGCCACCCACGCGAGGTCGATGACGTGCGCGTCGTCGGTCGGGAGTTGCGGTTCGCCGTCGGCCTCGACTGCGAACGTGACGTTGAGGAAATGCGCGCCGGCGGTCGGGTCGTAGG
>JBOHTW010000382.1:0-2134 GCA_050733835.1 Vulcanimicrobiaceae bacterium
CGCAGCGATTTCGGTAAGGTTCGGATGCGCCGCTCGGAGCGCTCGTGGTCGGATAGATCGTAGCTCGAACCGACGAACGGATCGCCGGGCAGCAGATGCGAGCGGATCCCGTGGGCCATGCTTTCGAGCAGGACGGCAAGCGCGAGATAGGGATTGCTCGATGGGTCGGCGCTCCGCACCTCGATTCGCGGGTCACCGTCGATCGCCGGCGGCACGCGGACCAGCGAGTTCGCGCTCCGCCGCGACCAGACGGTGTAGATCGGCGCATCCCAGGCGGCGACGAACCGCTTGTACGAGTTGACGGTCGGGTTGCAGACGGCGGTGAATGCCGGGGCATGCTCGAGCAATCCACCGATCGCGTACAGCAGATCTTCGGGCAGCCGGCCGGCGCGGGTCGGCGCGCCATTCGTCTCGGTGGTTGCCTCGGTCGGCCGCAAGGTGAGGTAGACGTGAAGCCCGCTGCCGGCTAGCGACTCGAGTGGTTTAGGCATGAACGTGGCGTGCAGGCGATGGCGGGCCGCGACGTGTTTGGCGACCGTTCGGGTCGTCACCAAATTGTCGGCGGTCGCCAAAATGCCGGCATCCTTGAGGTCGATCTCGTGCTGGCCGGCACCGTGTTCGTGGTGGGCGCTCGCGACCCCGACGCCCATCGTCGACAGCGCGCTGACGATGTCGACGCGCGCATCCTCGCTGCGGTCGTTCTCCGAGCGATCGAAGTAGGAGCCGACGTCCGAACTCGCCGCTTGTGGCAAGCCGTTCTCGTCCAGCTCGAAGAGATAAAACTCGATCTCGACGCCGGTGAGGACGCCGGCCAGCACGTCGCGCGTGTCGTCGATCACGCGCCGTAAGGTCGTGCGCGGGCAGCCTTCGAACGGTTCGCCGTCGGCGGTGGCGATGTCGCAGATGAGTTGCGCTTCGAGCGCGTCGCCGGTCGTCCACGGATAGACCGCCAAACTCGCCGGATCGGGGCGCAGCAGCATGTCGGCTTCTTCGCCGCGCACGAACCCATCGATCGAGCCGCCGTCGAATGTCACCCGGCCTTCGAGTGCGCGTTCGAGTTCGGCGACCGGAATCGTGACGCTTTTGCTGACACCGAGAATATCGACGAACGACAAGCGGACATAGCGCACGTTGCGCTCTTTGGCGAGTCGCAGCACATCGCGCTTCGCCGGCGCCTTCCGGTCGGCTGCGTTAGCGGTTGGTGAGTGCATCGATGGCAATCGCAGTCCTCAAGGTGAGCTGATCGTGAGCGCTGTCCAGGTCGTTGCCGGTGATCTCGGCGATCTGTCGGAGGCGGTAGAAGACGGTATGGCGGTGGACGTTCAATTCGGCGGCGGCGGTCTTGACATTTTGCCCGACCTCGAAGTAGAGCCGCAAGGTGCGGACCAGTTCGGTCTGATGCTTTTCGTCGTAGTCGCGGAGCGGCGCGAGGACGCGCTCGCCGAATGCCTTGAACTCGTCGGCCGAGATGCCGCCGCGCAGGAGCAGCGGATACACGCCGAGTTCCTCGTACGGCATGACGCTCGATCCGCCGAACAACCGGCGCGCGATGAACATCGACTCGCGCGCCTCTTCGACCGTCCGGTGGGCGAACAGCGTCTCGACCCGGCGGCCGACGCCGCCGACGACCTTGCCCGAAAAATGAACCTTCGCGGCCGCGCGCGGGATCAGCGAGGCGGCCGTCCGGACGTTGGCCGCGTCGATCTCGAGCGGCGCCGGGCACAGGAAGACGAACCCCGTACCGCGCTCGAGCGAGACGATCTCGCTGCCGCCCGAGCGCAGCGTCTCCTGACAAATCCGCCGCAGGTCGCTCTTGGCGCTCGGGCTGCCTTCATCCAGGCCCTCCGCTTCAACCGCAACCGCGACGTAGGCCGGCGCCAGCGTGATCCCGCGCGATGCCGCCTCGTCCTTGGCTTCGAGCGGATCGTCGTAGGCGCGCGCGAGCAGCCGGTCCCAGAACGATCGCCGCCGGTTCCGCCCGCCGGTCGAGTCGCGGGAAATCTCAACGGCGATCTGCGCGGCGGTTAGCCGCAGGCGCCCGAGGTCAAGCGGCGCGAGCCGGCGCCCCGGGAAGATCGTTAGCCATCCGAGTTGGAACTCGCCGGCGCGAACCCGCGCCGAGACGGCGCCCGGG
>JBOHTW010000383.1:0-26223 GCA_050733835.1 Vulcanimicrobiaceae bacterium
TTGCTTATCGGTTGTCCAGGCTTCGGTGGGGGACGCCTTGGTCGGCCGGTTGAACAAAACCCGGTCCGCGAAATGTCAGCCGACCCGTCTAAGGAGTGGAAAACACTGAATGCCGACCGACCTGCGCGATTTTCTCACGCTCTCCTACGGCGAACTCGAAGATCTGAATTTGGCTGCCAAGAAGCAGCGCGAAGACCGCGTTCCCAAGGCGAAGCTTCAGGACGAGCGACTGAAGTATTTAGCGGGCGAGCATCGGATAAAAGCCGTGACCGTTTTGTTCAGCGATCTCGAGGGCCGGCTGCACATGTTGGACTACGACAAGAAGTTCTTGCTCAAATCCAGCGACAACTTGACGTTCGACGGGTCGTCCATCCGCGGATTCACCCCACAGCGCGAGAGCGATCTACGGTTGGAACTCGACTGGGGCGCCTTCTACTGGGCGCCGGCCGACATCTTCGGTTCGGGAAAGGTGCTCGTATTCGCGGACGTGCTCGATCGCGACGGCACGCCGTTTGCCGGCGACATCCGCGGTGCCCTCAAGAAGCTGTCCGACGACTGTTACAAACAAGACGGCTACACGCTCAACGCGGCAAACGAGATCGAAGGGTTCTTGTTTGAGGGAATCGACGCGGAGCGACGCTACCACGAGACCGGGAAATTCGACTACGTCAACACCGGCGGCTACTATCACTCGCTGCCGGGCGACCCGCTTCGAACCTTCATCGACACGGTTGCCGAAGTCCAGCGCGCGATGGGATTTCAGAACGAAAAGGACCATCCGGAGGTGGCGCCTTCTCAGTTCGAGATCAACTACAGCTACGGCGAAGCCGTGTCAGCGGCCGACACGATTCAGCTCTACAAGCTGATCTGCCGGCAGGTCGCGACCAAGCTCGGGATGACGGTCAGCTTCCTGCCGAAGCCCGTAGTCGGCGTGAATGGAAGCGGCATGCACACGAACGTGTCGGTATCCAAGGGCGGCAAGAATATCTTTTGGGATCCCAAAGGCGAAGAGAACCTCAGTCCGTTCGCGTGGCAGTTTATCGATCGCATCTTGACGCACGGGAACGATATCTGCCTGATGCTAAATTCCAGCGTCAACGCGTACCGCCGGCTCGACCCACACTTCGAAGCGCCAAACCAGATCAAAGCTTCGCCGATCGATCGCGGCTCGATGGTTCGGGTGCCGATCGGCAACGAGCGCAGCGCGCGCGTCGAGGTTCGTTCGGTTGCGCCCGACGCCAACCCGTACATGGTGATGTTGGCCGTCTTCAAGACTGGGTTGGAAGGCAGCATCAGCAACGTCAAGAATTTGCGCCAGGCGGCGCGCTACTTACCCGACAACATCTACGATGCGATGGCAAACTTCCGCAAAGCCGAATGGACGGGCAAGCTCTTGAGCGCCGACGTAAAGGAGCGGTATCTCGAACTCAAACAGGCCAGCGCCGACCGCTGCCCGCGCCTGCTTGGAACGTTCGTGAAGGCGCAGGAAGTGCAGTACCATCACGAAGTCTACAACCAGTACCTCTGGAACCTGTTTTAGGCGAACTCTCTGCTGGCTACCAAGTTAGCTGTCGAGGCTCAAGGTGATCGTTGGGGCCGGAAGCTTGGCGGCGTGATCGTATCCCTTGCGGCGAACGATCGACGTTCCAATCGATAGGAACTCGATGACATTCGGGTTCCAGCCGTTGAAGCTCTGCTCGGTGATCGTTACGCCGACGATGCCGGCGGCAAGATTGCGTTCGGCTTCGGCCTGCATGCGCCCCATCGCCAATTCGCGCGCTTCATAAAACCCCTGAGTGAAGTTGTCGAGTTCGATATTCTGACCCGCGTTCGCCAGTTGCTGCATCATGCCCTGATGGCGAATGTGATAGACACAGTTCCCGACTACGAGTTCCGAGGGAATGTAGCCCGTTTGGTATAGCTGGTAGATGTCTTGCACGGACAGGTCGCACGTGAACGGCATTTGGTCGGGTCGGCGGTGCTCCTCGCCGCTCGGTGCCTTAACGGCCGTTCCGAGTGCGACCACTTCGATGCAGTTTGGCTCAAGGAATGGCTTGATCGCGAGCCTGACGGCCACGACCCCATCGGCGCCAAGCGTGGTCGCCTCTTCCTCCAGCCGCCGAATCGACAGCTCGCGTGCCTCATAAAGCGCCTGCGTCAGGGTCGCCAGTTCTTGGCTGCGGAAGAATCCGGCGGGCATCTGCCACCCGATGTGGTAAATCGACGATCCCATGACCAGGCCAAGTGGGCTCATCTCCATTTGAGCGAGTAAACAGAATTCGTTGACCGACAGGTCGCTCGTAAAGAGCGGCGCGCCGCCTTCGCCGGCCATGCGTTTGAGGCGCTTGATGGCGTCGAGCGGGACGCCGTTGTCGGTTGTCTGGTACTGTGTGTCTTGTTGTCCACCACCGAAAAATTTCACGAGGTCGTCCTTACTGCATTAAGCGGCCGAGTGCGTTACGCATCTGCGCTTGGGATTTCGCCTGTTCGCGAAGGTCTTCGTAGAGCGATTGCATCCATGCCTCTACCTGGCACGGGACGGTCTGAATCGAGACGCCGTGCATGAGCTTGGTGACCGAGGCCTGCAAGATGTTGCGTTCGGCGCTAAGGGTGTAGCGAAATGCCGCTCCGCGCGGTTGATCGACGGTAATCAGCACGGCCTCGACGCGGCCCATGCCCCACAAGCCGGCGTAGGTGAGTTTGGTCGCGGCAGGCAGCGCCGCTTGAAACTTCCGAGCCACAAACGCCACGACCGCTTGGGCGTCGCCCGAATCGGCCGGCAGCCAATTACGAAAGCCCGGCGCGGCAACGAATCCTGAGTCGGAAAAGGCGGTCGGTTGCGAGACGTCCGTCGACCGGTCGTCGAATCGCTCGGCCAGAAAGCGCGCGTTTACGGCCAGATCCGAACGACGCTGCTGAGCGAGCGATTCCAATTGGCGCTTGGTGGCGCGGTCAAGGATGGAGAGTTGTTTCAAGAGCTCGTCTTCGGCGGTGTGCCCGGCTTCGTCGGCGACCGCGCGCTGCGATCGCGGAATCGCGAGATAGGCCTCGATCGTCTTGGGGAGATAATTCACTTTCGACTCGCGGAGCGAAAACAACGCGTCGCCGACAGCGTTGTCGGCGCTAGCGAGCTGCTCGCCCTCGGCGATCGTCGCTTCGATCGTTCGAATCAACTCTTGGGCCCGCGGGGGAAGGTCGAAAATTCCGTCGTTCATCGCTCGGAGTGCCGTGGCGAAGCGAACAATCTAGCCGGCCTCGGCCGGCAATTCAGGCGTCTCGCCGGCGGTTCGGCTGGCAAGCCGCGCGGTTGCCTTGTCGACTTGACTGCCAAGGGCATTCATCGTTTGTTGCATTGCGTCGAGCGACTGAATCTTGTAGGCGTCGATCAGGTCGATCGTGGCATAGACGTTGTCGAACGCGGATTGCAGTCGAGCGACGTCAATCGCCGGATCGGAAGCTTGCGCGAAGATGTCCGCGCTTTGCGATTTGAGCATCTCGCTCGTGGCGGCGATCATATTTCCGGTCGTTGCCTTCAGGGCATTGACGCGATCGAGTGCGAGCCGCTGACTGGAAAGGGCGGATGCGACGATGACGGCCGTGCGCAGCGCCGATAACGTCGTCGTTCTCGCACGATCGACGCCTTTGATCAGTTCGAGATTGTTGCGCTCGATCAGATCGAGCGCCATGTATCCTTGGACGTTGACCGCCATCTGGGTGAGGAGATCGGTAACCTTCTGCCGGGTGTAGAAAAGAACTTGCTCCTTGATGCGCTTGGCGCGCTCGGGGTCGGTCGCCTCGATGGAATCGATCCGGCGGCTTAATTCACCGTCGAGCCGTTTCCCCAAATAGATATACTTTTCGAGCGATCCCATGAGCGTCCACATCGCCGCCCGTTCATGCTCGATCGATGCGTTGTCGCGGAGAAGGTCGTCCTTGCCTTCCATGAGCGAAGTCATGATGCCATTGATTTGGTCTTGCGCGGACTGATATCCCCGAAAATAGGATTTGATTCGGCTGCCGAACGGAACGACCCCGAGCAAGCGCCGGGGCGACAAAAGCTGCTGCCGCTTCGGGTCGAGCTTCTCGCAGGTGTTCCGGAGCTCGACGAGGCCTTGAGCGACTTTCGAACCTCGGTCGCCGGAGTCGAGTCGTAGCGCATTGACCGGGCGTTGGAGCAAACGGCTCGAGACGCTCGCCGATTGTTCGACTTCGCGATCGCCCATGCGTACGATCGCTTCAACGCGCGCTTTGAAGGTGTCGCCGTCAATTGGGGCCGTGGTCACCTCGTCGATGAAGGCCCGCAGTTGTTCGTCGAGCTGCGCTGCGTCGGCGGGGGTAAGTTTTACGGGGCCTCCCGCTTCGAGCTGCGTGGGCTCGACCACGGGAACGGGTTTTGGTGGAACGAGCGTCAGCGGTTGATCCGTCATGGCAATCTCAAGTCTTTTTCGGTTCGACGGTCGTGATCCCGCGGCGCCCGGCGGGTTCTAGGACCAACGCAGCGGTTAAAGGGAGCGTTGGCGAATCGCAAAACGTGCCCCTTGAGACGGACCGACCGTACGAATGCCCGGACTGCCGCGAGCAGAACTATTTGGGCGTCGACCCCAGCGGCGGCGCGCACATCGTGTCGGTCGAACCCGAAAGCTGACCGTCAGCCGGTTTCGGTCGCGCCGTTCTGAACGGAGAGCTCCCAGCGGTATCCGTCGAGATCGCGAAACCATAGCCCGATGTGCGGGGATCCCGGCGCTTCCGGGCCAATCTCGGCGCCGGAGTCTTCGAGTTCGACGCCGTTTTCCTTGAGAATCGCCAGCGCTGCACGCAACGCCGCCATGTTCGCGACGTGAAAGGACATGTGTTCGATTGCGCGCCGGTTCGGCTGCGCTTCAAACAGCGCGATCGTGATCGCGTCGTTGCTGACCGCGACCCCGTTTTCGAAACGAAATATCTCGCTAAGATCGAAATTCCTCGACCACCATTTGGCGCTCGCATTCGGATCGGTAACGGCTAGACTAAAATGCCCGACGACGCCAAGTTGGATACGCATCAACTGCAGCCGCTGGTGGCACCGCAGGTGTCGCACTTGAGACAGGTGCCGTTTCGGACGAGCGTGAACTGGCCGCACTCGTTACACGGGTCGCCGCTGTAGCCTTTGGCGACCGCCATGCGAATCGACTCGGCTTTGCTCAAGGTTGCGATCGAGCCAACGGTCTGTGGCCGGGTCGGTTCGGCCAGCGCCGCGCTCGCCTGGGCGGTCGGCGCAACTCCGGGCGGCGACTTCGGTGGCTCGGCGAGCGGGTGGAAATGTGGGCTCTCCGGGTGGAGGTGGGCCGTGATCTTCTTGGCTTCGGCGCTCGTGTAACGGACCTCGCCCGGCTCCTCGGCGGTGTATTCGGGTTCGGGGCCCATCGCGTCGACCGACATGCTCGGCTGCACCTGAGCGAGTTCGTAGCGGCCGAGATAGCTGACGGCCAGCTCGCGGAAGATGTAATCGATGATCGACGTCGCCATCTTGATGTTTTCGTGGCCGACGACCGGACCGTTGGGTTCGAATCGCGTGAACGTAAATGCTTCGACGTACTCCTCAAGTGGGACCCCGTGCTGTAGTCCGAGGCTAACGGCGATCGCGAAGTTGTTCATCAACGATCGAAATGCGGCCCCCTCTTTGTGCATGTCGATGAAGATCTCGCCGATGGTTCCATCGCCGTACTCGCCGGTGCGCAGGTAGACCTTATGGCCGCCGACGATCGCCTTTTGCGTATAGCCGCCCCGGCGGTCCGGCATGCGCCGGCGCTTGGCGATATAGCGGTAGACGATTCGTTCGGCGACTTGGAGCGGCGTCTGATAGGCTTGCGGTGCCACATCGACGGCTTCGTCCTCGCCGCCGAGATCGTACGAACTCGCCAACGGTTGCGACAACTTCGATCCGTCGCGGTAGAGGGCGACCGCCTTGATCATCCGCTCCCAACTATAGCGATAGGCCTCTTTCACGTCGGCGATTGTCGCAGTCTGGGGCAGATTGATGGTCTTTGAGATCGCGCCGGAGACGAATGGCTGCGCCGCCGCCATCATGTCGACGTGGGCCAGCGGCCGGATGAAGCGCGAGCCGTGCTTTCCGCAGGGCGTTGCGCAGTCGAAGACCGGTAGATGCTCGTCTTTGAGATCGGGTGCGCCTTCGAGGGTCATCCGTCCGCAGATAACGTCGGAGGCTTCGTCGATCTGAGTCTGGGTGAACCCGAGCGTGTCGCGGAGGATTGAGTGATCCCACGCGCCGAGCTGGTCGTCGGTCATGCCGAGTTTGGATTTGCAGAACTCGTCGCCGAGCACGAACCGATTGAAGGCGAACGGCAGTTCGAACGCGCCCGGGAGCCCCGCTTCGATCCGAGCGACCGCCGCATCGTCGAAACCCTTGGCCTTGAGGGTCGCCCGATTGACGTGCGGGGTGCCTTCGAGCGTGCCGGTTCCTTTCGCGAAGATCTCGATGGCCGCGATTTGCTCGTTGCTGTACCCGAGCCGCCGCAGGGCGGACTCGACCGACTGGTTGACGATTTTGAAGTAGCCGCCGCCGGCGAGCTTCTTGAATTTGACCAATGCGAAGTCCGGTTCGATGCCGGTCGTGTCACAATCCATTACTAGGCCGATGGTGTTGTGCGAGATGAAGCCGTTGGCAATGTACGTCACATTTGACGGAACCGAGAGGTCGAAAGTTGGCTGCTCGCCACCGTCCTCGTTGCTTGCGACTTCATCGTAGTAGAACCCGAGCGCACCCTCGAGGCGCGGATCGTCGACCGCATCACGCAACCGGTCGATCGCGTGTCGGCTTATCCCGCCCGCGTGTCGGCGCGCTGAGAGTTTGACCGCGTTTCGCAGCGGGCTTTGCGTTGGGACGAGTTCTTCGATGAGTGATTCCGGAAGGAACACATTCGCACGAACTGCGTCGAACTTCCGTGAGCCGATGAAGCCGACTTGCCGCAGATACGTCGGGGCGTACGCCATATTCTTGATTCGAACGACGTACGGCCGCGATTGCCCCGATCCCGCGACATCGTGCTTTGTTGTCGTCGGAATGCCGAGTGCGAGCAGTAGTGTTTTAACTTCGTCCGCAAAAGCGCCATTTGCCGTCGTCCAAGTCGGGACGCCGGCGCTCACCGTCCCATCGGCCTCGTAGAGTCCCCGAACGAATGCGCCGTAAACATCGGAATCGTTGGAGGCGAGAATCGCGTCGGGAATGTGCGGGAGGTAGCCCTTGCCGGAATGCTCGGGGTGCGGACGATGCTTCGCAAAGCCGCAAGCCTCCCACCACATCGCCAGTGCTACTGAGTTTACGACGAGATCGAGATAGCCGCCGTGCTCCATGACGGAGGCTTCAAGGTTGAAGAGTTCCTTGAAGTGCTGGGCCAGCCGCATGGCAACGTCGGCGTCGTCACGCGATACACAAAGTCTCAAGCCCTTCGCGTGCAAGGAGCCGTCACCCATGAAATAGCCGATCAGTTCGGCTAGCGCCGGCGTCATCGAACGGGGGGCCCGCGTCGTGAAGTCGCCGGTCCAATACTCCTCGCCAAGCGGCGGCAGCGCGACCGGCCGTGCTTTTCCAACGAGTAGACCCATCGAGAGTGCTACGATGTCGCTTGGCGCGATGTCGGCAAATCGCTTCCATTCGAGTTCGCCGGTCGACGGATTAACGATCTTGACGCGATGCTTGAGCGTCCCCTGGATCGTATACCCGCTGGCAGTCGTGATCTTCCTCGTCGGTTCAATCCCGTTGACATAGAACTTCGTCGCTGGCCGATCACCCTCGTCGGTCGAGACGCGAAAGTCGACATCTTGCCACTGCGCACCATCCACGTCCCCAAGCCGGCTCAGCCGCATGAGGCCGCGGTCGGTCACGATCATGGAGTTCGCAACCAGACAGCCGGTCGGCGCGATCACGGTAACTTGTGCATTTCGGTAGCCGACCTGCTCGCCGACCGTGAGCGCGCGATCCCAGACGGAACGAGCGAGGTTCCAAGTCTCCTGCGTGAACAAGGTCGGCGCATAGGTCACGGGCTTGATCGTCAGCTCTTCGTATTCGTCGTTCGATACGGCGTACGCGGCTCGCCGATGGTTGCGCATGACGCGCAGCATCGCTTCACGATTGTTCGTAAACCGTGGAAAGGCGCCGAGTTGCTGGGCCATCTCAGCGGAAGCGAGATAGGCGGCACCGGTCATCAGCGATGAAATTGCGGCGCACCACCCGAGTCCTTCCTCGGAATCGTAGGGTAAGCCCAACCGCATGAGCATGGTGCCAAGATTTGCATAGCCGAGACCCAAGGTGCGGAAATCGTAGGATTTTTGCGCGATCGTCGCCGACGGAAACTGCGCCATGAGCACGCTAATCTCGAGCGTCGTCGTCCAAGTTCGGCAAGCTTGCGCAAACGCGGCCACGTCAAATCGTCCATCTGCGGCCAAGAACTTGACCAAATTGAGGCTAGCCAGATTGCATGCGGTATCGTCTAAAAAAAGATATTCACTGCAGGGATTACTCGCGTTGATTCGGCCGTCGACGGGGCAGGTGTGCCACTCATTGATCGTGGAGTCGAACTGCAGTCCAGGGTCGGCACACTGCCACGCGGCGACCGCGATCTTCTCCCAAAGATCGGTGGCCGGAACCGATTTGACGATCCGGCCGTCGGTCCGGCGCCGCAGATTCCACGGCGCATCGGCGTCGAGCTTGGCGAAGAACTCGTTGGGGATCCGAACCGAGTTGTTTGAGTTCTGGCCGGAGACGGTGCCGTATGCTTTGGAATCCCAATTCGTGTCGTAGGTCTCGATCTCGAGACTCGTGTACCCCTGACGCGCGAAATCGAGCGCGTACTGCACGTTGGCGGGCGGGATGCCCAAGTTGAGCGCGGTACGCATCGATTTCTTGAGCGCTGGATTCAGCGCCGGATCGAGCCGCGCCGACTCGGGAAGCGACGGCTCGTGGGCCGCCTGCATGATCGCGTTGAGCTGGCGCTGGCAGGTGAGCGAACCGGTCACCAGATCAGCGACCTTCTGTTCTTCGGTGACCTTCCACGAAACGAACTGCTCGACGTCGGGATGATCGAGATCGAGACAGACCATCTTCGCGGCCCGGCGCGTCGTGCCGCCGCTCTTGATGGCTCCGGCTGCCCGGTCGCCGACGCGCAGAAACGACATCAGGCCCGAACTCGTTCCGCCGCCGGAGAGCTTTTCGCCCTCCGCCCGAATCGCCGAGAAATTGGATCCCGTACCCGACCCAAACTTAAAGATGCGCGCTTCGCGCACCCAGAGATCCATGATCCCGCCTTCGTTCACGAGATCGTCGCTCACACTTTGGATGAAACACGCGTGGGGGGCTGGGTGTTCGTAGGCGTTGATCGAGCGTTTGAGTTCGGTCGTCACCGGATCGACGAAATAGTGGCCCTGCGGCGGTCCGGCGATTCCGTACGCCCAGTAGAGCCCGGTGTTGAACCACTGCGGGCTGTTCGGCGCGCCGATCTGGCGCGCGAGCATAGCGCACATTTCGTCATAGTAGACGCGCGCGTCGTCTTCGGTATCGAAATAACCATGCTTGTGGCCCCAGTACGTCCAGGTGCCGGCAAGCCGGTTGAAGACCTCGCGCGCGTCGGTCTCGGGGCCGAACTGCTCGTCGCGTGGAAGCTGCGCAAGCGCCCCATCGTCGGGCTCGCTGCGCCACAGCCAATCGGGGATGCCGTCTTCGCGGATCCGGCGTAACGTCTTTGGAATGCCGGCCTTACGAAAGTACTTCTGAGCAAGGACGTCGACGGCGACCTGCGACCAATCCACCGGCACCAAAATGTCCTTGGCCTCGAAGATCACCGAACCATCGGGATTGGCAATCCGCGACGTGCGCGCGGCAAACGGGATGCCGGCGTAGCGATCGGAGACCGACGAGTAGAGGCGCGTGAACTTCATCGCAGCTGCTCCGTTAGTGAAAGCGAGATGGGCATCGGAGTCGCCTCCGAAGCGACATTTTTCCGGCTCGCGATCGAACACCTGTTCGAGTAATTTCGAGGTGCGCGACGCTCAGTGGCGCATATTGTACAGCGGGAGGCTGGTGGATACAAGATGTTGTGGTTCACTCCTTGCGAGCAGCCGGCGAACAGGCGGCGAAGATGGTCGACTTTTCTGTGGACGGCCTGAGGATTGGCGGTGGGAGTGGTGGACCGGCTGGGGAGAAACCGGTGAAAGACGGGGATGGCGGGCGGTCCACAACCCAGCCGCGGCAAAAGAGCGAGCGGTGCTTCGTCCCGATCGGTTTGCCGACGCGCTCACTTCGGTCTCGCTGGACCAACTCGTCGCCGAAGGCACGCGCGGCATCATCCTCGATCTGGACAACACGCTCGTCGCCTATGGAACCGACGATCTCGACCCGGCCGATCGCGCCTGGATCGACCGCGCGCTGGCGCGCGATTTGCGCATCGTCTTGCTGTCGAACAACTTTCCCGATCGCGTCGCGCGGGTCGCCGGGTCGCTCGGCATTCCGGGAATTGCCGGCGCTCTCAAACCGCTGCCGACGGCGTTTTGGCGCGCGCTACGCGAACTCGGGACGCCACGCCGGGCCACCGTCGTCGTCGGCGATCAACTCTTCACCGACGTGCTCGGGGCGAAGCTGGTCGGTCTGCGCAGCATTTTGATGACGCCGATCGTGACGCACGATCACGGGACCACGAAGATCCTGCGCACGATCGAGCGGCTGATCATCGGACGCCGCGAGCGGACGTAGTAGCGGATGCTCAAATTCGCGGTCATCGGCGATCCGGTCGCGCACAGCCGTAGCCCGGCGATTCATCGGGCATTGCTTGCATCGGCGGAAATCGACGGAAGTTACGAAGCAATCCGAATCGAGTCCGGGGCCGGCCGCGAAGCCGTGCTCGAACTGCGGGCGCGCGGGTACGCCGGGCTGAACGTCACGACCCCGCTAAAAGAAGAAGCATTTGCGCTGGCGGAGACGCTCGACGTGGTTGCGCGGCGCAGTGGATCGGTGAACACCCTGACGCTCGTGGGGGACCGCATCGACGGCGCAAACACCGACGGGATCGGCGCGCTGGCTGCGCTGCGCGCGAGCGGCCTCGAACCGGCCGATGCCGCAGTGCTCGTGTTGGGCGTCGGACCGACGGCCCGGGCGGCCTGCGTCGCGCTGCGGGATGCCGGCGCGCACGTCACGGTCTGGAATCGGACGCCCGAACGGGCCGACGAGTTCGTTGGGCGATATGACGTCCGGCGTTTCGAAGCGGGCCTGCGGTTCGACGCGGCGCTTTCGACGCTACCGCCGGATGCGACGCTCGCCGTCGCCGTTCTCGAAGCGCTGGAGGCGACTGCAATCGTCGTCGATGCGAACTACGGCGAACGGGCGACGCTCGGCCGGCGGCTGCGGCGCGCGGTTCCCGACGGTTCGATCATGCTCGAAGCGCAGGCCCGCGCCTCATTCGATATTTGGCGTGCGCGCTGTATGCCGTAAAACGCGAAGGTCGTTTAGGCGCGGGCTGCGACAAACCAAACGCTGCCCGGAAGCACGATCCCGTCGGGTCCGACGTGCTGGCCAAGTTCGTCGTGAATTGCGGCCTTGGCGGCGGCGCGGGCGCCGGGGCCGGCGCCGTCCAGCGCGGCTGAGGCGGGGCCGATCAGTGCCGCGAACTCGGTTGCCGCATCGAGGCCGCCCGGTCCTCCCAATCGCATCCCGACATCGCGCTGGTCTAGTTCGACCGCGGTGAAGCCGGCGGCTTCGAGGATGTGGCGGACGCGATCGGGATCGGCGAACGCGAACGGACCGGGATCGTCGGGACCGCGCGGGGGTTGCGGCGGCAAGTGCGGCTTGGCGGCCGCAAACGGTAACATCAGCCACGGGTTCTCGGATGGCCGCCGCCAACTGATGAACACGAGCCGGCCGCCGGGGCGAAGCGCGCGCCGGATGTTCGCGAACGCCGACACCGGATCGTCGAAAAACATCACTCCGAACCGCGAGAACGCAAGCTGAAACGTCGCCGGTTCGAACGGATGCATCGACGCGTCCGTCAGCAACAACTCAACGTTGGCGCAGCGCGCGGCGCGGACACGCTCGGCGGCCACGCCCAACATCGCCGTAGACACGTCGATGCCGACGACGCGGCCGCCGGGGCCGACGCGGCGCACGAGTTCGAGTACGGTCGCTCCGCAGCCGCAACCAACGTCGAGGACGTGCTCGCCGGTCTGCGGTGAGGCGTAATCGAGCGCTGCCGCCGTTATCTCCGCAAACAGAGCGTCGGTGCGCGGGTATAGGGCCGTCCATCGGCTCGCCGCTTCAGCGTTCCAATATTCGATCTCGTCGGCGTTGGGTCGCCGGGGTTCGGTCATAAGCTGCTCCCGGAAGATCGCGCAGCGATTTGCTGACTCGGAGAGGGGGAGATTCGAACTCCCGAGACGCTCATCACGTCTGCTCGCTTTCCAAGCGAGTGCATTCGACCGCTCTGCCACCTCTCCGCGGGACTCCGGCCGCTACGCCCTGGCGCAGCCGGGGACCTTGTCCGCGAGCAGCGCGGCGAACAGCTCAATCTTCGCCGTCGACTCGGTAAGGTCGGTGCGCAGGTACGCCGTCTCGAGGTCCGGAGCGACGACGGTCAACCCGTGGCGCTCCATGACGACTGCACCGGCGCCGCGAGCGAACCAGCTTGCGCAGCGGTCCGCAAGTTCGGTCGAACCGGGGCGCGCGAACGCGCAAAAGGCGATCGGGCCGAGCGACTCGCTCGCGCCGACCGTGTCGAGCGGAAAGAGTGCTCCTCGCTTCGACCACGCGATGCAAAACGGCGGATGCGTGTGGATCACGCAAGCGGCAGCGGGCGCGGCGCGATAGGCCGCAAGGTGGAGCGGCAGTTCGCTCGTCGGTCGAGTAGCGGCGTCCAAGCCGCGGCCATCGCGATCGACCCGCACGAGTTGGACCGGTTCGAGCGCGCGCAGCGAATGAAGGGTCGGCGTTACGAGGATCGTACCGTCGTCGAGCTTGACGCTGAGGTTGCCGCTTGCACCGGCGACGAGCCCGCGTTCCCACAGCAGTCGCCCGTACTGCACAATCGTGGTGCGCGCCGCGCGTTCGTCCATCGTTCGGTTCGTTCGGTTGCGGCGACCGGCTTACTCTTCGGGTGGTCCGGCTGCGCTGGGCGTCGAACCGGCTCGCGATGACGACCCACCGTTGGGACCCCGCGCAATACCACACGAACGCCGCGTTCGTTCCGGCCCTCGGCGGCGCCGTGCTCGAACTGTTGGCGCCGGCGGCCGGCGAACGGATCCTCGATCTCGGCTGCGGCGACGGCGTTCTAACCGGTCGGCTGGTGGCCGCCGGGGCGCACGTCGTCGCCGTCGATTCGTCGGCAGAGATGATCGCCGCGGCGAACGCGCGCGGGATCGAGGCACGCGTCGTCGATGCGCGCGAGTTGCCGTACGAGCGCGAGTTCGACGCCGTCTTCTCGAACGCGGCGCTCCATTGGATTCAGCCGCCGGACCAGGTCGTTGCTGGCATCGCGCGGGCGCTTCGCGGTGGCGGCCGATTTGTCGCCGAGTTCGGCGGGTTCGGCAACGTCGCCGCAATCGTCAGCACGCTTGGGGCGGCCGTTGCGTTCCGGTGCGGCACGCTGCCGCCGATGCCGTGGTATTTCCCGACCCCGGCGCAATACGCGGACTTGCTTGTCGCCGGCGGCTTTCGCGTCGAGCAGATCGAATCGATCGCGCGGCCGACGCTCCTACCGACCGGCATGCGCGGTTGGTTGGAGACGTTCGCGCAACCATACGCCGAGCGAATCGAACCCGCGCAGCGAGGGGCGATGCTCGACGAGGTGGTGCAGTTGCTCGAACCCTCGTTGCGATCCGCCGACGGGGCCTGGTATGCGGATTACGTGCGATTGCGCTTCCGCGCCATTGCCGGTTCGTAGGCGGCCGGCCGCGTGAGCGGGCTCGAATTGATCGTGGTGCGCCATGGGCGTACCGCCTGGAACCTCGACGGGCGCTTTCAGGGCCACACCGACATGCCGCTCGATAATGCGGGGCGGGCACAGGCGCGCCGGTTGGCGGACGCATTGCGCGCCGAGCCGTTCGATTGCGTCGTTGCGAGCGATCTCGCGCGCGCGTTCGAGACGGCGAAGATCATCGTCCGCGAGCGCGACCTCGAAATTCAGCCCGACGCGCGCTGGCGCGAGATGGCGTTTGGTGCGTGGGAAGGCCTGACGTGGGAGCAGATCGTCGCCCGGCAGCCGGCGCTGCGCGATGCGCGGGCGCACGAGGCGCTCCCCCCGGACGGCGAGTCGTTTGCGCAACTCTGCGAGCGGGTCCGAGCCGCGCTCGACGATCTGCAAGCCAGCGGCGCCGGTTGCGCGTTGGTTGCCACCCACGCCGGACCACTGCACGCGCTGCTGCGGGTCGCGCTCGGCGCCAACGAAGCCGAGGCGCTGCGCGTCAAGTTCTTGCCGGCGAGCATCACGCGTCTGCAGTTCACTTCGACCAACGCGCGTTTGATTGCGCTCAATCAATCCGTCAGCGGGTGATCGGCGCGATCGCCCCGGACCCCGCGAGGTGCGCTTCGAGCGGCCGGCCCGCGATCGCATGGGCGAACAGCGCGGCGGAATCGACGAGCCGCGGGCCGGGGCGATTCACGAACGCGTTGCCGTCGACGGCGTAGATGCGGCCGGCGCGCAACGCGCGCAATTCCCGCCAAGCCGGAACCGCCGCTAACGCCGCGATTGCGCCACGGGTGGTCGCGAGATCGTAACCGCACGGCGCGACGATCACGACGTCGGGGTCGGCTTGCCGGATCGCGTCCCAGGCGAGTCTTTGCGAGTTCGCACCGGCATGCGCGAGGATCGGGGTGCCGCCGGCAAGCTCGATCAAACCGGGAGTCCAGTGCCCGCCGCTCATCGGCGGATCGGTCCACTCCAAAACGAGCGTGCGTGGTGGCGCGATCGCGGCCACATCCGTAGCGATGCGCGTGCAGCGCGCGCGCAGCTCTCCGACGACCGTCGCCGCCTGGAGCGACGTTTCGGTCAGCTCGCCGACCGTTACGATGTTCGCGAAGACATCCTCGAGGCTAGACGGCTCGAGCGAAACGATGCGCGGATCGCCGCGAAACCGGCGCGCGGCCCGAGCGACGATCTCGTACGAGACCGCGCAGACGGCGCACAGCTCCTGCGTGAGAATCAAGTCCGGCCGTAGTTGGTCGAGCAGCCGTTCGTCGAGCGCGTACAAGCTCGAACCCGAATGGACCTCGGCGCGAACGTGTCGATCGATTGCCGCGCTGCGCGCACCGGTCCTCACGTCGGACGAGTTCGGCTGCAAGTCGGTGGGCAACGCCGAAGCGGTGACCGGCGGCTTCGTCCGCGCCGCCGGCGGAAAATCGCATTCGTGGGTCACCGCGATGAGTCGGTCGCCCAGACCCAAGGCGTAGCAAATCTCGGTTGCGCTTGGGAGCAGGCTTGCAATACGCTGAGCGGGCCCTCTGTCAGCCATCGGTGTTCGATGGCACATCCATTGCGCGGAGTCCTCCGCCGGTCCGCGAAAGCTGCCAGCTTGCTCGTTCCTTTCTCACAGGAGACGCTCGCAGCACCGTGGCCAAAATTAAAGTCAAAAACCCAGTCGTCGAACTCGACGGCGATGAGATGACGCGGGTCATCTGGCAGATGATCCGCGAGAAGCTCATCCTGCCGTATCTCGACGTCGATTTGAAGTATTTCGATCTTGGGATCGAGCACCGCGACGCAACCGACGATGCGGTGACGTTCGAGGCGGCGCGCGCGATCAGGCAATATGGCGTCGGCGTCAAGTGCGCGACGATCACGCCCGATGAAGCGCGGGTCGCGGAGTTCGGCCTCAAGCAGATGTGGCGATCGCCCAACGGTTCGATCCGCAACGAACTCGACGGCACGGTCTTCCGCGAACCGATCATCTGCCGTAACATCCCCAAACTCGTCCCGGGTTGGACGGCGCCGATCGTGATCGGGCGTCACGCGTTCGGGGACCAGTATCGAGCGACCGAATTTGCGATTCCGGGCGCGGGCGTGCTGACGATGAAGTTCACGCCGGCCGCCGGCGGACCGCCGATGGAGCGGGAGGTCTTCACGTTCGCGGACGCCGGTGTCGCGCTCTCGATGTACAACGTCGACGCATCGATCCGCGGTTTTGCCCGGGCCTGCTTCAACTACGGCCTGACGCGGAGCTGGCCGGTCTATCTGTCGACGAAGAACACGATCCTCAAGACCTACGACGGCCGCTTCAAAGACATCTTCGAGCAGATTTACAATGTGGAGTTCCGGTCGCGGTTCGAAGCACTCAACATCGGCTACGAGCACCGGCTGATAGACGATATGGTCGCATCGGCGCTGAAATGGCACGGCAAGTTCGTTTGGGCGTGTAAGAACTACGACGGCGACGTCGAGTCGGACGTCGTCGCCCAAGGTTACGGGTCACTCGGGTTGATGACCTCGGTGTTGATGACGCCCGACGGCCAAACGATCGAGGCCGAAGCC
Source organism: Vulcanimicrobiaceae bacterium (assembly GCA_050733835.1). GTDB lineage: Bacteria > Vulcanimicrobiota > Vulcanimicrobiia > Vulcanimicrobiales > Vulcanimicrobiaceae > JBOHTW01. The sequence goes on from JBOHTW010000383.1 coordinate 16,500, forward strand.
GCGCACGGCACGGTGACTCGGCACTACCGGATGCATCAAGCCGGCAAGGAGACGTCGACCAATCCGATCGCGTCGATCTTTGCGTGGACGCGCGGGCTTGCCCATCGCGGTCTCGTCGACGGGACGCCAAACGTGGTCGATTTCGCGCACACGCTCGAACGCGTCTGCATCGACACGGTCGAGCACGGTCAGATGACCAAGGACCTTGCCGTCCTCATCGGGCCGCACCAGCCTTGGCTCAACACGGAAGCCTTTCTCAACGCGCTGGACCGCGAGTTAAGCACCCGAATGTCGCAGGTTGTCGCCGCGGTTCGCTGAAGCCGGCGCCGCTACCGGTCTGGCCTCGCTGCTGTTCGTCCCGGCCAACGTCGAATGGTTTGTCCGCTTCGGCCGCCGGCCGGGCGCCGACGCGATTCAGTTCGATCTTGAAGACAGTATTCATTCGTAGACGCACCGGAAGGTTGCGTACATATACGGGTAGTCGCCGTAGAACCAGTTGCGAAACGAGCGGCGGATAAGATTGCGGTCGGTGACCGGCGAGGCGCCCTTCATCACGAAATGCTTACCGTCGAAAAAATCGGCCGAGTAGACCGGATACGACGCCATCGGCGCGAAGCCGGGCAACGGCCCAAACGGCGTCGCCGTCCACTCCCAGCCGTTGCCGACGAGATCGTGGACGCCCCAAGCGCTGGCACCGGCGGGCGAACGGCCGACGGATTCGGGATCGAAGCGGCGGAAATCGAAGTTTCCGTGCTCGGGCCGGGGCGCGTCATCGCCCCAGGGATACGCGCGTTCCGCGCCGCCGGGCGTGCCGAACGCGGCGCGATGATATTCGGCCTCGGTCGGCAGCCGGCCGCCGCGCCAGCGCGCGTAGGCCGCGGCCTGATCGTGGGTCGCGTAGACGGGCCATGTTTTGGGCAGCCGGAGATCCGCGAACATCGCCTTGAGCAAGAACGCGCCGTCGCGCTCGATCCAAAACGGCGGCAACGGCCCCCCGGCGCGCACGAACGCCAGGTACTCGCCGTTGCTTACATTATTGACGTCGATCGCGAACTCGGGCACATCGACCGTCGCTTCGCCGAACTCATTGTCCCAGCCGAATGCAAGCCGCTCGCTGTCGGCACCTAGCGTCGCTCGGCCCGCTGCGATATCGACTCGCCCGCCGGCCGCGGGCTCGTGTTCGTCGGCAACGCTTCGGTGCCGCCCGGGCGATTGCCGGTCGCGCGGCAACCGGTGAATGATGTACAGCAGCGTCTCTTGGTGCATCTGCTCGTGTTCGATGATCGTATGAACCGCTTGCGCGCGCTCGAGCATCGGTGAACCCGACAGTAACTCGGCGTAGGCGATCGCGTCGAGGACCGCCGCGTCGCAGTTCGCGCCGAAACGCTCGACTTCAGACCGGCTCGGCCACGCGGCGATGGCGCGGCGCTGCGCTTCGTCGAAGTTGGCCGGATCGATCCCGCGCTCGAACAGCGTCTCCATTGCCGCATCGATCGACGGCTGGCCGAGCGCGCGCCGGTTCAAGGTGAGAAAACTGAACGCCGGGAGGTGCCCATCGTAGAAGACGAACGGATGGCGCAACGGTACCGGCCGCTGCTCGTAGGTGGTCGGCTCGAGTAGCCTGAACAACTCGGCGCTCCGGGCGCGGTTCTTCAAATAGGCGTCGCGCAGCGCGGCGCGGTCGAGGCGAGACGGGGCGGCGGTCGTCATGCGCGCCCCTTATCCCCAGCGGGGAGCGAAGCCCTCTTGCATTGGCGCCAGGCCAAGCTAGGGGTCTGCTCGGGTTAGCGGTCGGCCGGCCCGACGAACTCCTGGACGAAGATCTCGCCCGCATTCGCCGTGCGGACGGCGGCAATGCCGACCCGGGCGTAATGCGATTCGAGCATGTTCTCACGGTGCCCCAGGCTCCGGGTCAGCGCGTAGAACGCGGCGGCTTCGCTCGCGTCGAGGGCGAGATTCTCGCCGGCCCAGTCGAACCGAACGCCGGCGGCATTCATCGACTGGTACGGGGTTTTACCGTCGGGGGAAACGTGCCCGAAATACCGCCGGTCAAGCATATCGAGCGCCCGGCTGCGGGCGATTTGGTCGAGCCGAGCGTCATTTCGGAGAGGCGGCAGGCCGCGCGCGGCCCGCATTCGATTGAGATCCGCCAGCATCGCCGCGGCGTCGCGCGGGCTCGGCTCGAGATCGATCGGCTGGGTGATGAGCGCGACGATCTCGTCGGCGCTCGCCGCGGGTTGGGCGATGACCGTCGTTACCGCCGGCACTGCCAGCGAGGTCATCATGGCGAGCATCCCTGCCAACATCCACATCTGCGTGCGACTCCTTCGCACTCGGAAGGATCGGCGGACAGAGCCCGGCTCGCGAGTGACCGCGCTCACAGTCGGTGAAGACGTGACGTCGATCACGGCACTACGCTGGAATCGTGACTTTGGCAGTGAGCGCGCGTTCGGCGTCGGTCGCGAGCGCTTCGAGATGGGCGCGGGTCTGCAGGTCGAGATCGCGGCGGGTGAGGTCGCGGCGAACCGCCGCAGCTAGCGCGGTCAACTCGTGCCGTGCGAGCGCGCGCGCATCGTACGGCGTTCCGGCGACCGGTGCGACGACCATCTGCGCGAGCAGCAGGGCGTAGCGCCGCTGCAAATTGCGGTGCACTTGGTCGGCGGCCGGCCGGCCGTTCACAATGTCGCCGACGATGCCGGCCTGCGTCCACGTAAACAGATCGGCCAGCGACATCGTCGTTCCCGGCTCGGCCTTCGACGGCAGATCGTCGATACGTTGGAGCACGAGCGGCGCAAACATATAGCCGAGTGCGGCATTTTGATAGCGGGCCGCAAGCGCGGAGATCGAGATGTCGTGCCGCGCGGGCGGATTGTACGTGAAATTCAGCAGCGGCTCGTACTCGGTGTAGACCAACCGCCGCAGGGTGGCCGGTGCGAAGTGCCACGCATCGGCCGAAAAAATATACCGGTTGAGCACGGCGAACGCGCGTCGCTCGTCGGCGCGCGGTACAGCGGTCAGCGGTGGCGGCGCACCGGGGTCGCCGGACCGCGCGCGCGAGAGATATTCGCCGCCGACGTAGTGCGCCATCGCGGTCGCGCAGCCGGCGTATTGGCCGACAAGTGAGGCGAACGCATAGCGCTCGATTTCCCACGGTTGTCCGGTTCCGGGAAATCGCCGGTCGACGGTGCGGATCAGCGACTGCGCGAGTCCAAGTCGCGTCCGGCACCACTCGATCTGATGGTCCGACAGCATGAACTGCTCGACGCGCGGGTCGACGGCATGCCCGTCCCACGCGACGTCTTCGTCGCCGGCGAACCGAAACTGCGGTTGCGTAGCCTCGGCGGCCCAGCGGTCCAGCGTCGGCTGTTCTTGTTGCGGAGTCTTGGCTCCCGGCACCGGCGCGTAGCCCCAGCGGATCGCATGGTAATCGTACGGTCCGAGCGTCGCCTGAAAGTAATCGCCTTGGGGCATCCCTTTCGGCCACAGATTGATCGGGGCGTACTCCATCACCGACGACGCGATGCCGTGCAACGCCGTGAACGATTTGCTTTGCAGTTCGCCGAACGTGTACGCTTGGTGACCGATGAAGTTATGACCGAGGCCAAAATCGTGGCCGACCTCATGCATCACCGTCGCCTTCAAAAAGTCGTGCACGAAGTTGGGCGGCGGTTGCCCGGCCGGATAGCCGTCCATCAGCGCGAGCGCGACCGCACCAAACATAAACTGCTCCTTTTCGCCGCGCCCGTAGGCGAGTTCGGATTGGCGAAATGGCGCGCCGGCGGGCGGCACGATCGGTACGATCGCAGTCGATCCGTCGACCGGGCCGACGAGATTCTCGTACAGGAAAAAATCGCCGAACCGGACTTCGTTGGCGTCGATCAAGATGCCGGCACGGAAAATCTGACCCGTCCGTGGATCCCAGACCGGCTGGGCTTCGGCGCCGAACTCGCTGGGAGCGTCGGTGACCCAGCGGATGACGTTGTAACGCATGTCGTCGGGATCGAAGTCGGGATCAGCGGGTTGGTCCTGAATTTGAACGGCGCCGGAGATGCCGATCTTTTCGAACGCCTTGTTCCATTCGAGGACGGCGTCGCGAATCGCGCCGCGGTACTCGACCGGAACCGTGTTGCTGATCGTGAAGACGATCGGCTTGACGGCGGGCGAAACCGGCTTGGATGGATCCGACGGCCGGATGCTCCAACGCGTGATGTACTCGAGCCGGTTGTCGATTCGGTGCGGGTCGCCGAACTGGATGTGCGGATCGCTCCAAAATCCAACGCGATCATCGGCCAGTCGCGGCATGTAACCCGGGTCGCTTGGCAACTGCGCAAACTCGTAGTGGACGTGGAATTGAATGAAGCGCGGGTCGATTACCGTGTCGATCTTATCTGGTCGCGACGAGTTGAACGTTTGGTTCGCCTCGACGACGACGTTCTCGGGGAACGCCTTGGTCGAACCGAAATAGCTCCGGGTCGGATCGAGGTGATACCCGCCGAGCGGATTGGCCGGATTTTTGACCTGTTCGCTGAGCGCGTTGCCGATGTCGAGCAGGTCGTCGAGCAGCGGTTTGAGGTCGACGACGATCGTCGCAGCATCTTTGGTCTCGGCGGTGACCGGCAGCAGCGCTTCGACCGAGTCGGCCGTCGAGCCGCGCACGGCGTGCGCGAGTGGGGTATTGGGCGTGGCGAGAAACCGGTCGTCGGGCCAGATCATCGCAATGGCTTTGCCGGCGTGCGCAAACCGGACGATGCGCGCCTCTTGACCGCCGGGCGCCCCCGGAAAGACTTGACCCGACTGGAAGCCGAAGCCGCCGAGGCCATTGGCCGGCACGATCTCCTCGAGGTAGTCCGTGTCGAGCTGGTTTTTGTGCAGCTCGAGATAGACTTCGCCGGCCTTGCGATAGACGGTGAAGAGTCCGGGCTGCTTCTCGGCGCCGGCGATGAACTTCGCGTACGGTTCGGGCGGTGGCGGTGTCGGGGCGGCGTGGTGGCCGAACAACGCCGCTGATGCAGGGGCGGCGAGCAAGCCCAGCGCGAGGGTGAATGAAAGTACGCCGACCAGTGGGCGGCGTACTTCTTGCGAAAACAGCACGGCTTAGAGGGTCCCTCGCTTTGCTTGCTCTTCCTCGATGGCGACGAACAGCGCTTTGAAGTTCCCTTTCCCGAACGAGAGGCTGCCCTTGCGCTGAATGATCTCGAAGAAGACGGTTGGCCGGTCTTGCAGCGGTTTGGTGAAGATTTGAAGCATGTAACCGAGATCGTCGCGATCGACCAAGATATTGAGTTCGCGTAAGACGTCGATCGCTTCGGCAATCGGTCCGACGCGCGCTTCGAGCGCGTCGTAGTACGATGCGGGCGTCGTTAAGAACTCGACGCCGTTAGCGCGCAACGCCCGGATCGCCGTAACGATATCATCCGTCGCGATCGCGACGTGTTGGACCCCGGCGCCGCCGTAAAAATCGAGGAATTCCTCGATCTGCGAGTGCTTGCGCCCCTGTGCCGGCTCGTTGATCGGGAACTTCACGCGCCGGTCGGCGTCCGACATCACGATCGAGCGTAACGCCGTGAACTCCGTCGAGATGTCGGTGTCGTCGAATGAGACGAGCCGGCTGAAGCCAAAGCAGCCGGCGTAGAACTCGCCCCACGCCTCCATTTGATTCCACCCGACATTGCCGACGCAGTGGTCGATGGCGTGCAGTCCGGGGGCGTGCGGGGCGCTCGGGGAGGTTGCGACCGCGACGTAACCGGGCAAGAACGGCCCGCGGTACGCCGTACGTTCGACGAACGTGTGGATCGTCTCGCCGTAGGTCGCAATCGACGCTTGAACGACCGAGCCGTGTTCGTCGTGCGTCTCGGTCGGTCCGGCGAGCGCGGCTGCGCCGGCGGCCAGCGCCGCAGCGAACGCTTTGCGCGCGTCCGGGACCCGCAGCGCGATGTCGCGGATTCCGTCGCCGTGCTTGGCGACGTGCCGGGCAATCGGATCGTCCGGCCGCAGCGAGGTCGTCAGCGCAAACCGCAGATCGTTTTGTACCAGCAGATAGGAAGCCGCGTCAGGCTCCCCGGTTTCGGGGCCGGCGTAGGCGGCGACCCGAAAGCCGAATGCGGTTGCGTAGTAGTGCGCGGCCTGCCGGGCGTTGCCGACGTAGAATCGCAGGTGATCCCAGTCGACGCGTTCGAGGCCGGCGCGGGGTTGCCGGGTCAGGGTCTCCATACTCGCTCGTTAGCGAGTCGGTTCGCCAACCCTTGGCCGCTCGGGGTGCAAGCTCGTCGGGTCGGCTTGGGACCGTTGCCCGCCAATCGCTTCGATCTCGCTGCGCAACTGGCCGGTGGCAAGGTTGGTCTCGACGACGAGCATGGCCGTCCCGGCGAACAGGACGGTCGCGCCGAGAACCACGAGCGCGAGCGAGAGCCAGGGGACCTCGCCTTGCGTGAGGTCGTCGATCGTGATCGCTAAGCTTGCCGCGACGAACAGCCCGATCGCGACGTAGTAGAGGGTCAATGCGCGCTCGGCGAAGCCACTGCGCCGCAGGTAGGCGGCGAGCCAGCCGCGCAAGAGCGCCGCCCGTTTCGCGTCGCCGACGTCTTCGTGCGCTTCGATCCGATCGAGCAGCGCCCGCGCCCGGTCGACGACCCGCGCGAGGCGAGTGAGCGTCGAGGACACGAGCGAGCCGGCGGCGAGGATCAGGATCGCCGGCGTGATCATCGCGGAGATGATCCGCAGGAACGAGGTTCCGGAGCCGTGCGGGAAGAGCGTCACCGCGCCGCCGGCGCCGGCTGCTCGACCCACGAGCGGAAATATTCGGGGTCTTCGAGCGCGGTCGCAGATTCGGCGACGCCGAGCGGCGCGAACGTGTCGACCATCACCGCCAGCTCGTCGGTGCCCGTTTTGCCGAGACTCGCCTCGACGGCGCCCGGCTGCGGTCCGTGGACGGCGCCGGCCGGGTGGAGCGTTATCGAGCCTTCCTCGACGCCGCGCCGGCTCATGAAGTTGCCGCTCACGTAGTAGAGCACTTCGTCGCAGTCGACGCTGGCATGGTTATAAGGCACCGGCACGGCCAGCGGATGGTAGTCGAATAGGCGCGGCACGAAGACGCAGAACGCGGCGCCCGGCGCCTCGAAGACGGCGTGGGCCGGCGGGGGCTGATGCAACATGCCGGTCACCGGCGCGAATTCGTCGGCGTTGAACGCGTAGGGATAGCAGAACCCGTCCCAGCCGACGACGTCGAACGGGTGATGCGCGACGATGTGACGCGCGTGCCGCTTACCGTCGGTCACGCGGATCTCGTATTCGCCGTCGGCGGCGACCGGTGCCGGCAGCACCGGCCCGCGAAAATCGCGCTCGTAGTACGGCGCGTGTTCCGCGAACTGGCCGAAGTCGTTGCGGAACCGGCGCGGAATCGTCACCGCGCCGCGGGTCTCATAGACGACGAGGCGGGTCGGCGCCGCCGGCCTCAGCCGATAGGTGGTGCCGGTCGGAACGACTAGATAATCGTGCGCGCGATAGGCGATCTCTCCGAACGGCGTCGCCAGCGTTCCGGTGCCGCGGTGCACGAACAAGAGCTCGTCGCCGCCGACGTTGCGGTAAAAATACTCCATCGGCCGGTCGACGTCGGCGATCGAAAACCGCAGGTCGTCGTTGCCCAGCAGCGCGATCCGGCCGTCGACCGCGTCGCCGCCGGTCGCGGCGTGACCCGTCAACCAGTGGCGATTGCGCAGCGGGTCGTTCGAAACCAGCCGCGGCCGGGGCCGTTCCCATGGGCCGACCTCGAGCATCGCGGTCGGTGGGCGCAGATGGTAGAGCAGCGCGTAAACGCTGTCAAAGCCACGCGTCGAGAACAACTCTTCGGCGTAAAGACCGCCGTCGGGCCGGCGGAACTGGGTGTGGCGTTTGGGTGGAAGCTCGCCCGCCCGCGCGTAGCTTGGCATTCCGAGCACGTTCGCGGTGCGCGTTTGCCGACCCCGCGCGCCATCGGCCGCCGGTTTAAGCGGCCCCGCTGGTCTCCCGGCGGTCGAGGTAGCCGACGATGTGCGGGTAGCCGTAGTTCGCGCGGATCGCGTTGATGAGGATGCAGCCTTGTTCGATCGCATCTTCGAGCGCAACGTGGGTGTGCGGAGACTCGTCGATCCATTCCGGCGGATACTGGCGCTTTCCGACAAACCGGTACGGGCGCTTGAGCACGGCAGCGGCATAGCTGCGCAAGTCGAGGCTGGCGAACCCGACCGGCGTCTCGCCGAGTTCACGCTGGAAATAGTAGTACAGAAACGTAAAGTCGAAGCCGCTTGGAGCGCCGCAGATCACCGGCTTGCCGTAGCGGCGGATCTCCATCAACCAACTGCGGCACTCGGCCATCGCGCGCGCCGGCGGAACGATGTTTTCGCGACAGCGCTGGAACGCGACCGCGTTTTCCGGCGTTGCCCACCACTTCATCGTCCGCTCGTCTTCGGCGGCGTCGGGGAGCACGTCGAGGTTGCGCGAGAACGTTCCGACCAGCTCTTTGTCGAGCGTGAATGCGGCCATCCCGAAACTCAACATCGAGAAGAGTCCGGGGCACGGGCCGTTCGCCTCGATATCGGTCGAGATGTAGAGTTCGGCTTGCGAGATATCGGTGCTGATGGTTGCACGGTTCGCCGCCGGCTCAGGCGGCTACTCCCGCACGGGTTCGGCGCGGGAGGCGCTCGCGGCGCGACCGTCGATTGATGCGCGTATGCCCAAGATCGAGGATGCGGACGCGACGACCGACCCGGCGGCGCGATCGTGGATCGGCGTCGCCGGCGACAGCGACTTTCCGATTCAGAATCTCCCGTACGGAATATTTGCGCGTGCCGACGACGTCGCGACGATCGGCGTTGCGATCGGCGACCGCATCCTGGATCTGTGCGCGGTCGCGGCAGCCGGGCTGTTGGATGACGCGGTTCCCGAAGCGCGGGTGGTCTTTGCCGAGCCGACGCTCAATGGGTTTATCGCGTGCGGCCGGCCGACTTGGCGCGCGGCCCGCGAGCGCATCTTCGCGCTGCTCGGGGTCGGCAATCGTGAACTGCACGACGCCGAGATCCTCGACTACGCGTTGGTTGCGGCCGACGAGATCGAGATGCGCTTGCCGGTCGCGGTCGGCGATTACGTCGACTTCTATTCGTCGCTCAACCATGCGACCAACGCCGGCCGGATCTTTCGGCCGAACGCCGAGCCGCTGTTCCCGAATTGGCGGCGGTTGCCGGTCGGGTATCACGGCCGCAGCGGCAGCGTCGTCGTCAGCGGGACGCCAATCGTGCGCCCGTCCGGACAGAAGAAGATCGACGGCGCCGACGAGCCGGCGTTCGGTCCGACCGAGATGCTCGACTTCGAACTCGAGATCGGGTTTATCACGGGCGATGCGAACGGTCTCGGCGCGACCTTGCCGGTGGTGCGGGCGCGCGACGCGATCTTCGGCGTCGTGCTGCTCAACGATTGGAGCGCGCGCGACATCCAAGCGTGGGAGTCGCAGCCGCTCGGGCCGTTTCTCGGCAAGTCGTTCGCGACTTCGATCTCACCGTGGGTGGTGACGCTCGACGCGCTGGCGCCGTTTCGGGTTGCGGGCCCTCCGCAAATGCCGCCGCCGTCGCCGTATCTCGCGGTCGCCGAGCCACGTGGGTATTCGATTGACCTTACGGTTGAGTTGCAGTCGAAGATGATGCGCGCCGCTGGGATCGTCGCGCAGACGCTCGCCCGGACGAACGCGCGCGAACTC
>JBOHTW010000384.1:0-17475 GCA_050733835.1 Vulcanimicrobiaceae bacterium
GCGGGCGGCGGCGGCCGGTAACGCGATGAACGTCGCCCGGCGGGCGGCCGACGGTGGCGGGTCGCTGCTCGGTGCCGCGCTTGCCGGCGGCGGCTGCGTACTGGCGGCCGCCGTGATTGCGGCGATCGTGCACCAGTGGCTGCCGACGGCGGTGCTCGGCGTGGTCGCCGTTGGGTTGTTGGGGTTCGCCGTACAGCGAAACCGCACACGTATGCGCGCGCGGGCGACCTTGGTTCGCGTCCGCGCGACGACCGACGATGCGGTCAAGACCGAAGCCGCCGCGGCCGCCGAGATCGCACGCTTCCTCGGTCGCTACGGCGCACCGTCGCTTGGCGAACTGACGGTGCGGCGCTTGCGCTATCGCGAGTTGACCGAAGCGAGGGCGGCCGCCGACCGCGCGCGCGAGCGCTCGGCGAACCTCCGAGCGCAGGCCGATGCGGCGGCGCGCGGTTTCGATGCGTTGGCGATCCAATTGATCGGCACCGAGGCCGCGGCGGGTTCGCGCGAAGCGGTGCTTGACGATCTGCGCCGGCGTGACGCGCGGCGCAAGGCCCGCGACGGGATCGACCTCCAGTTGGGGATGTTCGAGTTGCGGCATGGCGATCTCGTCGGCGACGACGACGAATCAACGCTCGAACGCGAACTCAGCGAACTGTTCGCGGCCGGGGTCGTGCCCGCCGGCGACGATGCTCCGAGCGACGCCGGCTACCAGCGCGAGCACGCCGACGTTGCGCGCCGCTACGCGGATGCGCGAACCGCCGCGGCCGACGCGGCCGCCGAGCTGCGCGGCGCCGAATCGCAGATCGGCGACCTCGTGACCGTCGACGAAGAAATCGGCCGTAGGCACCTCCAGATCGAACGGCTCGAAGCGTTCGGCGCAGCGGTCGAACTCGCGGCCGAGACGATCGAAAAACACACGCGTGACGCCCACCGCAAGTTCGCGCGGCGACTGGAAGACTACGCCGCGGCGACGCTCGCGCGGATCACCGATGGGCGCTATGCCGAACTGCGCGTTGACCCGTCGACCTTGACGATCAAAGCGCGGATCCCGGAGACCGGCGAGATCGTCGAGGTCGACCGCTTGTCGACCGGCACGCGCATTCAGGTGCACCTGATCGTGCGGCTGGCGATCGCAAAGATGCTGGCCGAAGGCCTCGAGCCGTTGCCGCTGGTGCTCGACGATCCGTTCGCGTTTTGGGACGAGGAACGCATCGCTCGCGGCTTCCCGATCCTGTCGGCGGCCGCGGCCGACGCCCAAACGATCGTGCTGACGAACAGCCGCGAGTTCGCCGGTGCGGCGGCGAAGCGCGGCGTGCATCGAATCGAACTCGCACCGGAGGATTGAGTAAGGCGGCCAGCGACTCTAGCTGACTGGGTCGACTGGCTGCAGAACTGGCATACCGCCAACCGCAGTTAGCGGCGATTGAAGCATAAGTCGCACGGCCGCGGGGATGAGATTCACTGCCCAATTCTTATTCCGATCGCGAACGTGCGCGGTGGCGCGTAGTGATTGCCCTGCGCGTTGAGAATCGTAACGAAATACCGGTCGTTGAGCAGATTTTGAATTCGCAGCGTAAGTGCGGCGTGCGGCGTGATGCCGATACCCTTCTCGACGGCGAAGATCGTGTGCGGGGTTCGCTTGCAGAAGCCCGCGGTCACCGGCGGACAGCTCGCCGAAGATAGCCCGCTGCCGTATTCCATGTTGCCGGAAAACCAGCCGCCACGCTGGTCGTTGACAAGAATGCCGGCCGTGACGCTGTAGGCCTGATCGTGATCGGCCGGAGTGAAGTCGGTCGGCGAACCGAAGCACGGAGCCAGGAGTTGCGTCTCACAACCTTTGTTCAGTGAGACGGTATGGGCAACGTTCACGTAGGCCCGGCCGTCGTTCTCGAGCGGCACCACGTAATCGAGCGCCTCTTGCGAGAGGCGGCCGAGGGCGTAGTTGATATCCTGATGCAAGAGCGTCACGCCGACTTGCGTATCGTCGATGAGATCGTTGGCATTCTTCTGCCAGACGCGGAACCCGAGCGAGCCTGGCCCGACCGGCAGGTGCCCCCCGAGTTCGAGCTGCGTGTCGCGTTCCGGTTTGAGATCGAACTGCGCGACCGTCGGTTGCAGAGGAAGATTGAGGAGCTCAGCGGCTTTAGGGGCGACGTTTTCGAACGAAAACGGCTCGAAGAAGCGGCCGAGGTACGCGTAAACGCTCGCCCGGGAACCGAAGAATCGCGTCAGCTTTACGCGCGGGCTGAAAGCGCCGAAACCCTGGCTGAAGCCAGGCGACTTGATGGTGAAATAGTCATAGCGCAGTCCGTAGTCGAGTGCGTAGGAATCGCTCAAGCGCCAACCGTCCTGAATATACAATTGATACGTGTTGCCGACATTGGGATTGTCGTCGACGACGCTCGCCGGCGCGGTCGGCGAGGCCGGCGTCAGGACCGGTGTTAGAAAGTTGTTCGGCTGTAGCGTGACGTTGTAACGCTTGGTCACGCGGGTACCGTCATAAGCGACGCCAGCATGAATTCCGTGTTTACCAAGGCGCTGCGAGTAGTCGCCTTGGAGGATGTAGTCGATGGCAGTCTTATCGTCGGCGAGCGAGAAGCCGCAAGTGCTCGGACCAAAGTTCCGGGTGGCGATGGCGGTCGAGCAGTCTGTCGCGGTGCCGCCGCCTGCGATATTGCGGGCCTCGCCGTACGTGAAATCGTTCGCGAGGTCGCCGAAGTCGCGGACGCGTGACACCTTGAGGGCCGGCCCAAAGCTGAGCGCTCCGGTCGAGCCGAGCGCGTGCCGAAATTGGAGATTAAGAAAAGTGTCGGCCTGCTGTTCGCTATCGTCGGTGGATGCCGGTTCGCCGTTGTCGGTATCGTTTGGAATCTGGGTGGTCTGGAAACTGTGAATCACTGTGATGTCGGTGAAGGCGTTGTTCCCGCGCGACAACGTCAGGTGCGCGAATTGGTTCGAGGTGCTGGCGCTGTTGTGCGGCGAACCAAAATTTGGCGGGTCGGTTCCACGCGTCGACTGTTGATTGTGGACGGCTAGTTCCAGCCCGCCGCCGCCGGCGATCGGAGCGTGATAGCCGAGCGTTTGATCGACGGCGGTGTACGATCCAACGGAGCCATTTCCAGCGAAACCGGCCGGCCCGGTCCCGGCTCGGGTCGTGATATTGAGGACCGAGCCGAACCGAAGCCCATACTGGGCAGGATACGCGCCTTCGATTACATCGACGAACGATACGTCATTTGGATCGATTTCACTACCGATTTCGCGATTGAGCGATTGCGGTAGGGAAACGCCGTCAACGAGATAGTTGATGACGCCGTGGTCGCCGTTGATGTGGACGACGCCGTTTGCACCTCGAACGGCTCCCGGAAGCTGAATCAGAGTTTCCGGAAAGCTGTCGCTAGACGGCGAGCGCGTCAAGAAGGTTTGATTAAGAACGACGTCGGTGCCGGCACCTCGCAGCGGCGCGGACCGCGCCACCACGACCTTCGCGATCTGTTTGAGTCCGAGTGCGATGGTCACTGAGGCACCACCGCTGGAAAGATCGACGTGTAGTTCGCCACGGAGGTCGTTTGCGGTGGCCACGACGGAGTATGTTCCAAACTGGAGCGATGGAAGTGCGAAGCGCCCTTGTGCATCGGTAGTCGCACGAACGACCAGATTATTCCCCGACGCGATGACGATCGCATTGGGGATCACCCGGCCGTCTTCGGTGACGGTTCCGGTCAACCAAGCGCTATTCGTAGCCGCGAACACTCTCGCGGTACATACGAACGCGAATACAAAGGCAGCTAGTACGGCGCCAAAGCGTCGTCGCATCACGCTGGACATGAGATGATCCCCAACAAAAGCAGCTAGATAGCGCGGCTCAAGCGGCCGAGCGCGTTGGATCTGAGTGGCGAGGTCGGGTCGACCGAGTCTAAACCGAAGCTGCGATCACTGGTGGAGGACGATAGCGGAATGCAAACGGTGTTCGGCGGCGCGTCGGTGGCACTGCGACTCGAGGCTTGCGCAGCGAGCGCGAAGTGCCGCTGGCGCGCGCGAAGCGCCTTATGGTCAGGTAGCGGACGAACGCGAATGCGAACTCGATCATCCGGCGTTTTCCGAACGTTACGAGGGTAGCTCCAAGCGCAGAGGCAATAGCAGCCGCTACGACGCCAGCGAGGACGTCGCCCGAGCGCAGCGGACTTCCTTCACCCAGTTGAGTGAGAAAGAAGAAGGCGAACTGGGCGACGAAGGCAATCGCTGTAAACCGGACACCGTCACCCCTGAAAGGTAACGCGTCGATCCAGGACGCGATGCGAACTCGTCGCTCGGGATGGGGTATCGCCGCGAGCGTTGCGAACAGACTGCCGAAGATCGCGGTTGCCAACACCGCGAGATAGGCGTGCCGCGCCGAAAAAAGGACAGTGGCATCGTCGCGCCAGCCAAGTCCCGCCAGTTCCGCGAAGAGGTGAGCCGCAATTCCGAACAACGTCGTGAAAGCCAGGAACAACAGGGTAGCGACTGCCGAATGGCGCGGAGTTGTCGCAACGAGCATCGGTCGCTGAGCTCGTCGAATGGGGCCCAGTACCGCGAGGCCTGGATGTCGACTGCTCTGAAGTCGTGTCGAATCGGCGATCATGAAATGACAACCGCGGGATGCGGGGGCGCGATTTGCGTGCGTCGGCAAATGGTGATCAGCCGACACAGGTCCCCGGCCGCTTCATCACATGCCGCGGACTGAGGAGCGCGCCGCGATCCAGCCGGCCTTCGCGAACTGCAGACGAATTGGGATTGTTTGCCCCGGCGCGAGATTGTGCCGTAGTCCGATTAGCATGATATGATAGCCGCCGGGCTTGAACGTGATCTTCCCACCCGCCGGCACCGAGACCGCGCGTACACGCCGCATCTCCATTGCGCCCGCCGGCATGCCGGGCATCGGCGCGCCCATCTTCATTGCGCCGGTGTGCGCGGCGCTCACGGTTTCGTGCATTTCGACGTGCTCGGCGACCGGCGAGCTTGCATCAATGAGCCTGTCGGAGGCAGTCCCATGTTTGTGGATCGTGAGATAGACGACTCCCGTGCCGACGGCAGGCCGTGACCAGACATCGGTCACGCCGATGGCCGAGGCGGCAGTCGCCGCCGACGCAACGAACGGCGCTCCTATTGCTGCGAAGACGAACAAGTCACGCTTCACGAGATCAGCCCCTTGAGATCACGCGAGAGTTCATTCACCGAATCCGCCCAGTCAGTCATGCTCCGCAAGCGTCCGTTGCGATCGATCGGATAGATAGCCGAACTGTGGGCGACGAGATAGCCCGCGGCGCTGCTGCTGTTTGGCACCACCTGGTGCCAGACGTGATACGCTTCGTAAACTGGACCGGTGCGGGCTCGGGGGCCGGTGAGGCCGACGACGCTCGGATCGAATAATGCGACATACCGCTTGAGCACGGCGGGCGTGTCGCGTTGGGCATCGACGGTAACGAACACGATTCGCAATGCTTGCGCTTCGCGGCCCAGGGTCCGGCGCGCACGCGTCAGTTTTGCGAGCGTTGTCGGGCAAACATCGGGGCAGTGCGTGTAACCGAAGAACAACGCTACGGCCTCGTGGCCGCGCGCCTGCGAAAGGGTCCAGGGGCGTCCATCTTGGTCTGTCAGCGTGAAGTCGGTTGCGCCAGTTCCGACGACGTGGGGCTTGACAAAGGTAACCCAAACCGCGACCAGTGGGATCGCCACCATAACGACCAGAACGGCCATCAGAGCGACGTGCATCCAGCCGGCTGCCGGGTGTCTGAACGTTGCACCCGGCTTCATCGAATCGCTCCCAGCGGTTTCACTCGCTCTTGCAATCGCGAGTCTGAGTGCGGATAGAAATGGAATATCCAAAATCGGCCTCCCCGGGCGAATCGTGCGAACGGATACCGCGATCGACCGCCCTAACTAGGGCGGCGACCGGGACTACACGGTCGCGGAAGGCGGCGCGCGCAGGCCGAGGGAGCGAGCGTGAAAGGCCGAGGTGGAGGCGTGACGGCGGTGCTGAGACTGCCGCATCATTGCCGCGCGGCTGGTGAGCGGACCGGCTATCGCAACGATGACCCAGCTCGCGAAGGCGCCCACCGCGGTGATCGTGGCGTCGACGAGCACTCGCGCCGATCGCAGGCCCGCGATCGTCACGAGGAGCGCAACCCCGATGATGATAGCGAGGCCAACGGGGGCGTCCCCGCCGAGGGCGTCGGCAACGCCAACGATATGGCCGAAGGCGCTAAGCTGCTCCGTGAACTCCATCGCGATCAGCGTCGCGAAGCCGCCAAACGCCACCGCGACGCTCGGTAGGATCGGGCGCATGTCGCGGAAACGGTGCGCGAGGACTACAACAGGGTCTGTTCCGGGCGAGCGTCCCGCAGCTCGGGTAGCCACCCGGAGAAGCAGCGAAACAAAGACGCTAATGACCGCCAGCACGATCGGACCCACCGTCTCATGTGCATGTTCGTCAAACGAGTTCCCGCCGCTATTTTGCCCGAGCCACCCGATGAGCCCGTGCGCCAAGGCGGCGGTCGCAAATGACGCGAGCAACCAAGCCAGCGCGGGCAGAACGGCCGAGCCAATTGGGCGGCGCATCGGAACCATGTTTGCGGCCGCGACCCGTTATCCTCGGCCGGCTCTCGCAAAGGGACGTACTGCGATCGAGGCGCGTGCGTGCCCGCCGTGGGCGTCGGCGTGCAGACCGAGGCTGTCGAGCGAGCCGCCGCACTTGCGATTGCCACGCGCGCGCCGGCGGCCGTGGTAAGCGTCCATTCCTGCGACGGTCGTTCGGGCCACGCTTCGAAACCGGCACCTTGATAAGGCGCGCCCGCAGCGTCGTCCGCTAGGGAGGCATCCAGCGGGACGGGTCAATCGTTTCGTGTGCATCAACTCCTGAGAAAGGGAATGTATGAAGTCACGTATTTGTATGACATTCGCAGTCGCTGCGCTTCTCGGCGGCGTGCTGCCGGCGCTTGCGGCAGACACCGCGATGAACCCGATGGTCGGCGGACATGCGATGTCAGCGACCAAGAACATCGTTGCCAACGCCGTCAACTCGGACGACAACAAGACGCTCGTCGCGGCCGTTAAGGCGGCCGGGCTCGTCAGCACCCTGCAAGGACCGGGTCCGTTCACGGTCTTTGCTCCGACCGATCAAGCCTTCGCAGATCTTCCGGCCGGTACCGTTCAGACGCTGCTCAAGCCCGAAAACAAAGCGACCCTCGTTAAAATCCTGACCTACCACGTCGTCCCGGGGAAACTCGACTTCGCCGCTCTGCAATCGCAGATTGAGGCCGGCCACGGTAAGGCTGAACTCAAGACCGTGCAAGGCGAAACGTTGACTGCTGAGATGAACGGGCCGCGCAACATCGTGCTCGTCGACTCCAAGGGTAACGCCGCGCAAATCACCACCTACGATGTCTACCAGTCTAACGGCGTCATCCAGGTAATCGACAAAGTCCTGACGCCATAAGCTTACCCACAGAGTCTCGAAGCACTGTCGACTCGGAATAACCAATCATGTTGGGTTGCGAGCGGCAGTGTCTCGTTTCCGGCTACCGCATCGCGATCGTGTTGGTAATGGTGGGGCTCTGTCGCAAGCCATCGATTCGATGCGGTGAAATCGAACATCAAATCGTCGTCACGCCGTCAGATGCCGCCAGAGGCGGTCAGCGAGCAGCGAGCTTGCGGAGGGCGGCTAATGTGTTTTCGACGTGTTTGGCGGGGTCGAGTGAGGTGTAGGCGTAGACGATCGTGCCGTCGGGGGCGATGACGTACGAGGTTCGGTTGGCATACTGCACCGGGCCAAAGCCGAGCTTGGCATCGTACGACGTCGCGATCGTGAGCTTGGGATCGGAGGCGACGGCGAATTTCTTGCGGCACTCGGAGATGGAGAAGCGCTGAAGCTTTGCCAGATCGTCGCCCGAGACGCCGATGACGGTCGCACCCAGCCGCTTGTAGTCGGCGATGTGGGAAGCAAACTCGTGGGCTTCGATCGTGCAACCTTCGGTGAACGCCGCCGGGTAGAAGTACAGCACAACCGGACCTTTGGCGAGCGCGGCGGCCAAATCGAACGTGAAAACGTCGCCGCCGAGGGTTGCCTGCGCGGTGAACGGCGGCGCCTGGGCGCCGGGCTTCAGCGCGGCCAGGACCGGTGTCGCCGACAGTGCGATGAGTGCGAGAGCGAGTAGCAGGCGGTTCACGGGGGCCTCCGGGGGCGACGATCAGATGATGTTTCGTTCGACGAATGGACGACCTGCGAGGATGCGCTCGAAGCCGAGCGGGCTCAGGTCGAGCGACCGATAGGCGCCGACCGCAATGTGTTCGGCGACGGCGCGACCGACAGCCGGCGACTGCTGCAAGCCGTGTCCGCTGAAGCCGTTGGCAAAGTAGAAGTTCTCGATCTCGGGGTGCGGGCCCACGATCCCGTTTTGATCGAACGTGTTGAAGTCGTAGTAGCCCGCCCAGGAACTCGTCACTTTGAGGGCTTCAAACGCCGGCACGCGTTCGGCCAGCGCCGGCCAGACCCACTCGTCGAACTCCGCGCGATCGGGAACGAGCGGCAGATCGTCAAAATCCAACTCCTCGGGCGGCGAGATCCCGCAGATGAAACCGCTTCCCTCGGGCCGGAAATATGTGCCGCTCGTATCGATCACGAGCGGGCACGGTTCGAGTCGCGCGCGCGCGTCGACGGCGAAGACGCAGCGACGCCGCGCTCGGACCGGCAGATCGATTTCGAGCATCGCGGCGATCCGCGCAGCCCACGGGCCGGCCGCATTGACGACGGCACCGCATTCGATCGTGTCGCCGTTTGCCAGCCGCACGGTTGTGACGCGCCCGCCGACACGTTCGAGCGCCGCGACGTCGCCGTCGATGTAGGTCGCGCCGTGGGCCCGCGCATCGCGCCGAAAGGCCTGCAGCAGGCTGTAGCCGTCGAACCAGCCCTCGCCCGAACGCCCGAACGAGCCGAGCGTGACGCCGTCGGTCGCCAGCCACGGGAACCGCGCGCGCAGTTCGTCGGGTTCGAGCAACTCGACGTCGGCGCCCTCGGCGATCTGCACACGATGGTTTGCTTCCATCGTCGCGCGGCCAGCGCTTGAGGCTAAGAACAGATAGCCGGGCTCGACCAAATCGATCGCCGGCGCCGCGCCGTCGACGGCGAGTTCAGTTCCGATTGCCCGAAAGAACCGGACGCCGAACTGCGAGAGCGCGATATTGATCGGCGTCGAAAACTGCTGGCGAATCGAACTTGCCGACAGCGCGCTCGACGCCCGCGCGTAGGTCGCGTCGCGTTCGATGACGACGACGCTTGAGTCGAACCGCGGCTCGCGCCGCAGGAACGACGCGATCGCGCTGCCGACGACGCCGCCGCCGACGATGACGACGCCGGCGCCCGTGGCTACAACCCCATCAGCCGGGCGATGACCAGTCGCTGGACTTCGTTCGTGCCCTCGCCGATCTCATTGATCTTCTGATCGCGGTACATTCGCGAGACCGGGTACTCGTCCATGAAGCCGTAGCCGCCGTGGATCTGCACCGCCTCGTTGACGACGCGCCGCGAGAGCTCGGCCGAATACAGCTTGGCGAGGCTGCCGCTCATCGCGTAGTCGCGATCGTTGTCCTTCTCCCACGCGGCCTTGAGGACCATCAGCTTGGCATGCTCGATCTCGCACAGCATGTCGGCGAGCTTGAATTGAATCGCTTGAAACTTGGAGATCGCTTGTCCGAATTGATGGCGCTCCTGCGCGTACTTGAAGGCTTCATCGTAGGCGCCGATCGCGAGCCCAACCGAGAGTGCCGCGACCGAGATGCGGCCGCCGTCGAGAATGGTGAGAAATTGCTTGAGGCCCTGACCGCGGACGCCGAGGAGGTTCTCAGCCGGTACCTCGGCATTGTCGAACGACAACTCGCGCGTATCCGAGGCACGCCAGCCCATCTTTTTATATTGCTTGCTCCGAACGAAGCCAGGCGTCGCCTGCGGCACGACCAGATTGCTGATCTCCGGACGACCGCGCGCGTCGGTGCCGGTGACCGCGGTGATCGTGGTCCCGCCGGTGATCTCGGTGCCGCTGTTGGTGATGAACGCCTTGGTCCCGTTGATGACCCAGTGGCCGTCGCGCAATTCGGCGCGGGTGCGGGTTCCGCCGGCATCGCTGCCGGCGTTGGGTTCGGTGAGCCCAAACCCCCACAGCATCGTACCCTGCGCGAGCGGGACCAGATACTGCTGCTTCTGCGCCTCGGTGCCGAACAAATAGAATGGCGTGCTTCCAAGCGAGACGTGGGCCGCCACCGTGATCGCGGTCGATGCGTCGGCGCGCGCCAACTCCATGATCGCCAGCGCGTACGAGACCGTGTCGGCTCCGGCTCCGCCGTACTCTTCGGGAAACGGGAGCCCCATCAGGCCGAGCTCGGCCATTTTGCTGACCAAGTCGTACGGGAATGCGGCGTTCGCGTCCATCGCCTCGGCGCGCGGCGCGACCTCGGCACTGGCAAACTCGCGGCAGAGTGCTTGGATCGCTTTTTGTTCGTCGTTAAGATCGAAGTCCATAATGCAAGGTTTCCCTCCATCCAGAGGCCAATTTCTCCTGCCAATGTCATCACTCGCGCTTCGGCGCCGACCGTGATGTGCTTGTGCGTTTCGGGCTTGGCCCGTAGCGCCTCCCGAATGGGCAGGCCATGATCCATCTTCACGCCGTGACCTTGGTCTATCCGAATGGCACGCGTGCCCTCGACACGATCGATCTGGATATCGCCAAGGCCAGCTTCGTTTTCTTGGTCGGCGACTCGGGCACCGGGAAGTCGAGCCTGCTTCGGCTGCTCTATCGCGAGCAGGTTCCGACGCATGGCGAGGTCATCGTCGACGGCGTCCGCGTCGACCGGTTGCGCCGCTCGCGGGTCCCGGCATTGCGCCGCAGCATCGGCGTCGTTTTCCAAGACTTCAAACTCTTGGTCGACAAGACGGTCTGGGAAAACGTCGCATTCGCGCTACAAGTGACCGGTGCGGCGACCCGCGACGTCATGCGCCAAGTCCCGCGCTCGCTCGAACTCGTCGGGCTGTCGCACAAGAGCCGCGCCTTCCCAAGCGAGCTGTCGGGTGGCGAGCAGCAGCGCGCGGCGATTGCCCGGGCGATCGTCAACAATCCCAAGCTCCTGCTCTGCGACGAGCCGACCGGCAACCTCGATCCGGCGACGACGCTCGAGATCGTCGAGCTGCTCGACCGCATCAACCGAAAGGGGACGACCGTGATCGTTGCGACCCACAACGCGCAGGTTGTCGACCGGATGCGCCGGCGCGTCATTCGACTTCATGATGGCCGCATCACGAGCGATGAAGAGCGCGGCCGCTACTTGCATCCGCGGCTCGAGCGCTTGGAAGCGACCCCATGATCGACTGGGGGAAAGTTCGGTTTTTCTTCAGCGAGGTCGGGCGTAGCTTCACGCGCAACCTCGCGATGCAACTGACCGCCATCGCGACGGTCGCGGTGATGATCGTATTGCTCGGTTCGCTGCTGTTCGCGCGGGCCGCGGTCGCGCAGATCGGCGACGACATCGTTCGAAAGATCGAGATCTCGGTCTTCCTGGCCGACAACGTCGACGCGAAGGGCGAGGCGGCGATTCGTACGCGGATCGAGAGCGACCCGATGGTTCGCAGCGTGAAGTTCGTTTCGAAGAGCGACGGCCTCAAAGACCTCGAACGGCGCCTGAGCGGCCAGGTCGACACCTCGCTCCTTACCGAGAACCCGTTGCCCGACGCGTTTCGCGTACGGGTCAAACAACCGGGCGAGGTCGACGCGGTCGCCAAGCGCATCCGCGCCGTGCACGGCGTCGCCAGCGTCGAATACGCGCAGGACGCCGTTCAGCGCACCTTGCGCGTGCTCGACGTGATCGCTCGGGTGGGCCTTGGCCTGGTCGCGTTGCTCGTGCTGACGGCGGCGATCATCATCTCGAACACGATTCGGCTGACCGTGTTCGCGCGCCGCCGCGAGATCGCGATCATGCAGTTGGTCGGCGCGTCGTCGGCCTACATTCGCGGCCCGTTCATCTTCGAAGGTTTGCTCGACGGGATCGTCGGCGCGGTCTTAGCGCTGGTCGCGCTGGCGATTGCCGAGCACGTCCTGTTGCCGCGATTCGCGATTGCCGTGCCGTTCGTTCCGATCAATCCGGCGGCGATCGATCAAGTGCAACTCGTCCTGGAACTGCTGGGCGTCGGGGTCGCAGTCGGCCTGGTCGCCTCGTGGTTCTCGGTCGGACGTTACCTGCGCGCTTGAGCGGCATGCGATCGCTGCGCACCCGCGTCGCCTTGCTTGCACTGGTGGCGTTCGTGCCGTCGTTTGCGAGCGCGGACAAACTGCACGACCGGATTCTGCAGCACCAGGCAAGGGCCCACGCGGCCCACATGCGCCTTCAAGCGAAGAAAGGGCAGCTCTCGACGGCCAAGGGTCATTCCCAAGCGCTGCATTCCGAACTGCTCGCAACCTTCGGCAACATCGCGCGGGTCGACCGCGAGCTGGCGGTACTGGCCGGCGAAGTGCGGTGGAATGAGCGGCGGCTCGCCTGGAACAAACGGCAACTCGACGCGGCCCAGAACTCGCTCGACCTGCACGATCGAGCTCTGCGCCGGCGGTTGGTCGACGCGTACGAACACGGTAACCTCGGCTACATCAACGTCCTGTTGGCGTCGGCGTCGTTCACCGATTTCGTCGAGCGGTGGGAAGATATTCGGCTGTTGATCGCGTCAAACGAACACGTCGTGCGCGAGCGCCGCGCCGCCGAACGGCGCGTCGCCGGCGCGCGTGCGACCCTCGATACGCAACAGGTCGCACTGCAATCAGCGACCGATCGCCAGGCGCAGGCCCGGGCCCAGCTCGCCGCGCTGGCCGCCGAGAAGCGCAATCTGGTGGCTGTGGCCGATGTCCAGGAGCACCACGTCGCGACCCAGGTCGCGCAACTCGAAGAGATCTCGGCCCAAGAAGAAGCTCAAGTGACCGCCCTCATTCGCGAGCGCCAGCAGGAAGAGGAGGCCCGCCGAGCCGCTCAGCGCCGGGCCGCCCTGTTGTCGGGCCACGAATTGCCGCCGGGATTCGATCAGGCGCCACGGGCGCTGGCGTGGCCGGCGTCGGGGCCGATCAGCTCCCCGTTCGGTTTCCGGCCCGACCCGTTCACCGGCGCCATTCACCACCACGACGGCATCGATATCGCTGCTGCCATGGGCGCGACGGTGACGGCGGCCGCGGCCGGGCGCATAATCGTCGTTCAGTTGGGGTACGGTGGAGGGTACGGGAACCACATCGTGATCGATCACGGCGGCGGGATCGCGACCCTCTACGGCCATCTCTCACAGGTCTTCGTGGCCGAGGGGCAAGAAGTTCAGCAGGGTCAAGCCATCGGGGCGGTTGGTTCGACAGGCGAGTCGACCGGGCCGCATCTTCACTTCGAGGTTCGGCTGAACGGGACGCCGGTCGATCCACTCGGCTGGCTGCGCTAACCGCATAGGTCACGCAACCGGAGCGTAGCCCGCAAACGTTCAACTATCACTTGGGGCGGCGCACCGCGGCCCCGCTCTTCGCCCCGCGGGTCGTACGTGAGAAAACTTCGCGCCATCGCAGCCGCCTCAATCGTCGTCGCCGCCTCGGTTGCCGGCACGCTCTACATCGGGCACGTTCGGGGATCGGACGTGGCGCTGGCGAGCGATCCGAACGATGAGTCCTTGATCGACACGGCGTTCGCGCGGGTCGAACAGTTCTACTATCAGCCGGTCGATCCACAGCAACTCTTCAACGGCGAGCGCAGCGCCCTTCAGGCGACGCTGACCCACTTCAAAGTCAGCCCGGCGACCCTGCCGGCGATCCATGCGACCGGCGACGAGGCGCACGACATCGGCCAGCTCCGCGGGGAACTGGAACTCGCGGTGGCCCGCATCGAGAAGACGCCCGGCGCTCACGCCGATCCAAGTGAAGTCACCCAGGCCGGCGTCCGCGGGATGCTCGCCGAACTGCACGATCCCTACACCGTCTATCTCACCAAGCGCGAGATCAGCGCCCTCGAGGAGTCGCTCAAAGGCGGCGACTTCGGCGGGATCGGCGTCTACATCGTCGAGGACGCCAAGACCAAGGACGTGCTCGTCGACCCGATCGAGGGTACGCCGGCGGCGAAGGCCGGAATCAAGCCCGGCGACGTGATCGTAAGCGTCAACGGCGAAAGCGTTCACGGTCTCAAACTCGACGACATCGAGCGCGCGATTCGCGGCAAGATTGGAACGGTCGTCGTGCTCGTCGTGCGGTCGCACGGCGCGACCGCGTCCCACGCCGTTTCGATCGTTCGCGATCGAATCTACGTGCCGTCGGTTCATTCGAAGTTTGAAAACGGCTTTGAGTACGTGCGGCTCTCCGATTTCGGTCAGACCTCATACGATGAAGTTCGCAAAGCGTTGCTCGAAGGCAAGCAGCATCACGCCCAAGGCTACATCCTCGACTTGCGCGATAACGGCGGCGGTCTGCTCGACGCGGCCGTTCAGATATCCAGCCTGTTCATTCCGCAGGGAACGATCGTGACCCAGATCGACCGGGCGGGCACACGCCGGTCCGACTCCGCCACCCACGAGTCGATCGGGGCGGCGCCGCTGGTCGTGCTGGTGAACAAGTACACCGCCAGCGCTTCGGAGATCACCGCGGGCGCGATCCAAGACTATCATGCCGGAACGATCATCGGGACGCGTTCGTTCGGTAAAGGGGTCGTTCAAAGCATCTACGATACCGACGACGGCGGCGCGTTGAAGATTACGACGGCGCGCTACGTCACCCCGAAGGGACGTTCGATCAACCATCGTGGCATCGAGCCCGACATCATCGTCGACCAGCCGGCCGACGCCGTTGCGTTGATCGACACACCCAAAGATACGCAGCTCGTCGCCGCCAAAGACTATCTGCGACGGCTTGCCCGGAGATAACATGAATCGCGCTCTTCCGCTCGCTCTCATCCTCGGGGTCGCATCGACGACCGTCATCAACGCCGGCGCACCGGCGCGGGCCGCCGTCGAGATCTCGGCCGAACAACGCAGCGAACTTGCGCTCAGCTATTCGCTGATGGCGTCGGAGTTCTACAAATCAGTTGCGCCGCAGACGCTGTTCGATGGCGTGCACGACAACTTGCTTGCGTACCTGAAAAAGGGCGGTGTGGCTTCGCCGGCGCTTCCCAAGCTGTTTGCGACCGACAACGAGCACGCCAACGTCACGCGACTGCAGAGCGAAGTCAGCACGGCGATCACCAAGTACGGCGCGAAAGTCGGCAGCAAGCCGATCACGTGGGCGGCGATCGCGGGAATGCTCGGCTCGGTCCACGATAAATACACCGTCTTCCTCGATCCCAAAGAATACGGTGCGCTCAACCAAGGCCTTGATGGCGGGAACTTCGGCGGCGTCGGAATCTCGATCCGGGTCGATCAGGACACGCACGAACTGACCGTCATCGACGTGATTCCCGGCACGCCGGGCGAAAAAGCCGGCCTGCAGTCGGGCGACACGATCATGGCGATCGACGGCAAGCCGGCCAAGGGGCTCAAGGTCGACGAAGATTCGCACCTGCTGCGCGGCAAACCGGGCAGCACGGTCCGGCTGACGATCCGGCGCGACGGCAAAGTCTTGCCGGCACCGATCTCGGTCGTTCGGGCGACGATTCATGAACCCAGCGTCTTCGCGCACATGATGAACGGCGACGTCGGCTATGTCCGGCTCTCGGTCTTCGGCGCGACCACCTCGACCGAACTCGGCGACGCGCTGCACAAGCTCGACACCGAAGGCGCCAAGGCCTATATCCTCGACCTGCGCGACAATGGCGGCGGGTATTTGAACGCTGCGATCGGCGTCAGTTCGAAGTTCATCGACGCCGGCCCGATCGTCACCGTCGTCTCGCGCGCCAGCGGCCGGACCGAGTACGACGCCGACGCGACCGCGCTGCCGCCGCATCCGCTCGCCGTCCTGGTCAACAAGTACACGGCGTCGGCGTCGGAGATCACCTCGGGCGCACTGCAAGATGACGGCGTCGGCACGCTGGTCGGTGAGCGGACCTTCGGCAAGGGCGTCGTGCAGACGATCCATCCGCTGCCGGACGGTTCGGCGGTCAAGATTACGACTGCGCGCTACCTGACGCCGTTGGGCCGCGACATCAACTCGGTCGGCATCAAACCCGACATCACCGAGGCCGAGCCCAAGAACGCGCGGTTCGGCGACCCGACGACCGACCCGCAGTTGCGGACCGCCCTCGGTTACCTGAAAGATCAGATCGCCAAGCGCGACTCGTAGGGAACGGCCGGCGCCTCGACTGCCTGCTCCACATAGCGACACAGCAGGTTGACGAGCGCCATCTGCGCGGGATGGCTGCAGCGAACATCGAGCAGTCGCGGCGAGCAAACCAGCACGCTCAGGCACTGGGCTCGCGACACCGCGACGTTGAAGCGGTTCTTTTCGAACAGGAACTCGAGGTTGCGCGGAACGTCCTCGCCGCTCGATGTCGCCATCGAGTAGAAGACGACTGGCGCCTCCTGCCCTTGGAATTTGTCGACGGTTCCGACCGGCACCTCACCGTGCCCGGCAGCCGCGAGCATTCCCGCGATCTTCTTGCGCTGTGCGTTGTACGGCGTGACGACCAGGATATCGCGTTCGCTCAATCGTCGTTCGGGCTCGGCTTTGCGCGTGACGGCGCCGCGGAGCAGAAGCTCGACCTCCCGAACGATGCGTTCGGCTTCTTCGAATGAACTGCGGCCACTGCCAACGTGCTCGACGGGCAGGTAGCGTAACCCGCTGCCCGACAGTCCCGGTGATGAAACGCGATTGTTGGCCGTTAGCCGATCGGCTTTCAGCCGGCCATCGTAGATCGCTGAGGAGATGAAGTCGCAGATCGCCGGGTGCATGCGATATGACATATCGAGCAGAACGCCGCGATCCCGCGGCACGGTCGAAGCGTCGCCGAGCAAGTGGCCAAGCACGGAGGCGGCGGCGCCTTCCGCGTGTGCACCTTGGCTAACTTGGGCGAGCTGCATCGGGTCGCCGAGCAAGACGATGTTCTTCGCGCTCGGGGAGACGGCCAGCGCATCGGCGAGCGACGTCTGCCCGGCCTCGTCGATGAACAGGTAGTCAACGCGATCGACCATACCTTCGCGGGCGAACAGCCAAGCGTTGCCGGAGATCAAGTTGTAGTCGCCGGCTTCAGCGGCGCGGTTGTCGTCGGCGCTCGCGATCAGGGCCTGCGCCCTGCACGACACGTACGGCGAATCGACATTCTGCTTGCTGTGCTTGTGGAGGCCGGTCAGCCCGAGGCCGGTGTCGCCGGCGACCGCTTCGATCTCGTGCATCAGGTTGTGAATCGCCTTGTGGCTGTTGGCCATGACGCCGACCGTCTTACCCGCGGCGATGAGCTTCGCGATGACGCGTGCGCCGGTGTAGGTCTTGCCCGTTCCGGGTGGGCCTTGAACGAACAGAT
>JBOHTW010000385.1:0-3537 GCA_050733835.1 Vulcanimicrobiaceae bacterium
AAGGTAAGCCGCTCGGTCCCGAGCGCGGCCGCACGATCGCGTTGATCCCCGAGACCCCTGAGGTGTATCCCACGCTGACGGTTTGGGAACACCTCGCCTTCGTCGCCCGAGCGACGCGCCGGCCGGCCGGCTGGGAAGCGCGCGCCGATGCGCTGCTGGCGCGCTTCGGGCTCGCAGGGCGGCGCGACGCGCTCGGCGAGACGCTCTCGAAGGGCTTGCGCCAGAAGACGCTGATCGCAGCGACCGTGATCGCCGAGACGCCGGTGCTGCTGATCGACGAGCCGATGGTCGGGCTCGATCCGCTCGGCCAACGCGAACTGCGCGAACTGTTTCTCGAGTTGCGCGCATCCGGGGTTGCGATCGTGATGAGTACGCACCTGATCGAACAGGCCGAGTCGCTCTGCGATCGTCTGGTAATCCTCTGCAACGGGACGGCCGTCGCCAACGGAACGATCGAGGAGTTGCGCGCCGCCGCGACCGGACACTCGCTCGAGGATATCTTTCTCGAGCTGACCGGTTCGCGCTGAACGCGCTCGCCGGGATGCCGAGCCCGGTGCTCACGGCGGCGCCGATGCGGACGTTACCCGCGTGTTGTGAAACAACACGATCTCCCAGCTCACGTCCACCCGACGCAAAACAAGCGAAACGAGCGTCCGCAGCTCGCCCTGAAGCGGCCCATGCGGTACCTCGACGATCGACGCGACGCGCGCCAGCGCAATATCCGCCGCTGCATAGCGAAGGCGAACGACATGCAGCGTATTCGTACTTTCGCGAAAGATCGTCGTGAAGATGCGAACGTGGCGATCTCGGATCTCCGCGCGGCCGACGAGCGCCGCCCCGAAGATGTTGACTTGCTCGCCGTCCTCTGCGAAAACCGCAGCAAAGCGCTCCCCGTCGCCGGCATTCCAGGCCTCCGTCAGTCCCGCAACGATTGCATCCACCGCCCGTCGATCGACAGGCGCCAGCTCGTTCATCACTCTATAGCGCTCCCATGAGCAACTCGCGTGCAGATGCACGGAGAATCTCGCCGGCTTCATTGCGCTCGACGGACGCGATGTCGACGAGCCACACGAGAGGCTCGATGCCGAGCGTTGCCGAGATCTGCAGCAGCAGCCTGCGATAGCGGGTGGGCGTCAGTTCGCTTTTTAGCGGAGCCAGCGCATCCTCTATCCAGCCGATACGCCGACCCGTGCGAATTGCGAGCGCGGGGTGCTTGCCCCCAGTTCGTTCGAGTGAGATTCGCAGCATCGCGCGCAGCGCAACTTCATTTTGCAAGATCAATTGAACGAGGGCCTTGGATACGAAGTCCAATCGCTTCAAGGGATCCTGCGGCGCATCTTCGGGCAAGAGCGAGTCCATCGCCAGCTCGGGATTCGTCGCGACGAGCAACGCATGTTGGTTCCGGAAATAGCGGTACGCCGTTGGCCGCGAGACCGCGGCGCTGGCTGCCGCCTGCTCGACCGTCGGTGTCAGGCCCTCGGCGAGCAGCTCGCGAGCGGCTTCGACGAGGGCTCGGCGCGTTCGCCGTTTCTGGCCCACCCGGCCTTGTTCTTCGTAGGCCCTTGACATTCTCATCATGATACTCTAGTATCGCGATCATACCTCTTATGAGACTATAGTCTCATAAGACTACCTCAACCCGGGAGCCGTGCCGTGAAACACATTGTGACGACGCTTGCGTCGCCCTCCTACTTAGTGCTTGTCGGAGTCGCGCTCTTCGGCGCTACCGGATGCGGCGGCGGCGCTGCCATATCCGCGGTCGAAGCGGCGCAGCTTTGGAACGTTAGTACCGGCGGATCCGAACAATCCGGGGCGATCCAGGCCCTTGACTTTTATCCGAACAGCATCACGATCCACTCCGGCGATACGGTCGCTTGGAGCAACCCGAACACCATCCCGCACACCGTCTCCATTCCACCGGCGGGACAGACGCCGCCGCCCGGCCCACCGAACCCGGCGCAAGTCGGAGGCAACGTCTTCGACGGCAGCACCTACATCAGTTCGGGATTCCTCACGGAAGGAAAGCCGTATTCCGTGCGGTTTACCACGCCGGGTTCGTACGCATATTACTGCCTTGTGCATCTCCCGGAGATGACGGGCAAAATCGTCGTGATTCCGGACGGCATGCCTCTGCCGATGTCGGCGTCGCAATACGCGGCAGCCGCGAGCGCCGATCTGGCGACCGACCTCCAAGCGGGGGTGACGTCGATCCAGAGCTTTCCGTACACGCCCGGTGGAACGCATGTTGCGGCAGGAATCGCGCCAGGCTTGCCGGACTCACCGCCGGCGCAGGTGACGGTCATGCGATTCCTCGACGATAGCAATACCAGCGCGAACATCACCGTTTCCATCGGTACTACGGTTACGTGGACGAACGAATCCAATAACGTACCGCACACGGTAACGTTTCCGCCCGCCGGCCAGCCGCCGCCGGCGGGCCCACCCGATGCAATTCCGCCGACGGGAGGTCCGACCTATGACGGGACCGCGCTTGCAAATTCCGGCGTCATCGCGCCCGGCAAGAGCTACAGCTTGACGTTTACGAAGAGCGGGACCTTCACGTATTATTGCTTGTTCCACGACGGCCCAACCGGGATGATCGGCACGGTCACCGTACAATAGGCAGTCTCTAAGGAGTGATCACTGTGACGATCGGCGTTCCCGGCTGAGGTCGGGCTTGAGCGGAACGATCGGCGAGCTGCGTTCAGCCGGGACGGGCCTGTGGTGAGCGCGCTCGTCGGTCTCGAACTCGCGAACGCGCGCGCGTCGCTCGCCGCGCTCGCGCGCTCGCCCTCGCGTCTGCTGCTGTGGGCGCCGTACCTCTTGCTTGCGGTTCTCTTCGCGTTCCAGCGCGCGGAGGCGGGCCCCGTGCTCGCCCACGCATTCGGCGCCTCGCAAGTCGTGCTGGTCGGCGGGCTGTTGTTGGCGACGCTCGGTATGTCGATCATCGCCGGTCTGCGAAACGCCCCGTTTACCTATCGCAACCGCGCCGAGCCTTTCGTCTTCGCGGTCGCCGGCCTGAACGTTCGCACGATCTGCACCTGGCTACAACTGCGTGCGCTCGCGGGTAGCGTGGGCTTGGTCGTCGGCCGTCTTTTGTACCTCATCATCATCTTTGCGCCGCGCGGCACGACGGCGCGGGGCTACCTCGGTTCGGTTGTCGCGCTTGCGCTCGTCGTCGCGTTGCTCGCCGTCATCCGGCTTCCCGTTCACCTCGCGCGGAACGTCGCGTCGATTCCCCTGTTCGCAATCGGAGCAGCCAGCGCGGCATGCGGCGCGCTGCTGGCCGTAGCGGGTTTTGCCGCGCAGGTCGCGCCGAGCATGCTCGCGCGCTGGACGTTCCTGACGGTCGATTCGACGAACGTGCTGCACGCTGCGCCCACGCTCGCGGCCGCCGTGGCATGCGCTGCCGCCCTCGCGGTCGGTTCGGCGTTTTTCGCGAACGAGGAGTTGCTCGCGGAGCTGTACCGTGCGACCGAAGCGCGGATCGCGAGGCGCGAGCGCGCGACCGGCCGCGGCGCGCGGTTCGTGCGCCGG
>JBOHTW010000386.1:0-1701 GCA_050733835.1 Vulcanimicrobiaceae bacterium
GCCGCATCTCGGCGGCCGGTGCGATCACCGCATTTGCGCTCCCGACCGCGAACGCGGCGCCGGCCGGAATCGCCGCCGGGCCCGACGGTGCGCTGTGGTTTACCGAGCAGGCTGCAAATAAGGTTGGACGGATTGCGCTCGACGGCGCGGTGCGCGAGTTTGTGCTGAAAGCCCCGGGCGTGCTGCCCGAAGGGATCGCCGCTGGACCCGACGGCGCGCTCTGGTTCACCGAGCCGCACGCGAACCGGATCGCCCGGATCACCACGCGCGGAGCAATCAGCGAGTTTGCGATCCCGACCGAAGGGTCGTGGCCGGTCGATATCACGGCCGGTCCCGACGGCGCGCTGTGGTTCACCGAGGCGTCGGCGGGTCAGATCGGCCGGATGACGATTCACGGCGCCGTGACCGAATATCCGGTGCCGACCGCCGGTGCGTTCCCGACGGGAATAACGGCCGCCGGCGGCGCGCTGTGGTTCACCGAATACGACGGCCATCGCATCGGCCGCATCACGCCGCGCGGCGCGATCACCGACTTCCGGCTCCCGAGCGCCGACGGCATGCCGAAGGCGGTCGCGCGCGGACCGAACGGCTCGCTGTGGTTCACCGAATACGACCCGGCTCGCGTCGGCCGCATCGACGCGCATGGCCGGATCGCCGAGTCACCGCTCACGAACCCCGGCTCGGGTCCGACCGGCATCGCCAGCGGCCGCGACGGCCGCGTCTGGTTCACCGAATACACCGGCGGCGCAATCGGCCGAATAAACGCATCCGGCAACTGACGGCCGCCGGATAAACCGCGCGCGCGACCGGGAAGCGGATCGGCGATTTCACCGCCTCGGCGAGCCACGTGGTTCGGGGCGCAGTTGAACCGCCCAGAGACACTTCATGCGCACATGAAATATCGACACGATATGATTTCGTACGATGCCAAAGGAAAACGGTCAAACGATATTACGCGCCGATCTGCGACTCCGCGCACTGATCGGGGTGGCAGCAAAAACTAGCACAACAATCGAACCGGCGCTACTTCTCGCCCTCGCGACCCTTGTAACGGCGACGATCTGTTACGCGGGTGCCGCCATCTTCGGGCGGGGATTCAACGAGCTCGATCCCATCATGCCGGCAGCAGGCTCGCTGACTTGCGCTGCAGCAATTCTCGTTCCCATTGCCCTGGTGGTCGATCGTCCTTGGACGCTCACGCCATCCCTTGCATCGATCGTTGCCTTATTGAGTCTCTCCGTGTTCTCCACCGCACTCGCGTTCATCATCTATTTTCGTCTCGTTCATACGCTCGGCTCGATCGGCACGACCGCCCAGGCCTATCTGCGCGTGCCGATCGGTGTGGCGATAGCCGTCCTCTTCCTCGGCGAGTCGCTGACCTCAACCGCCTGGGCAGGTCTCGCCTGCGTCGTCGCCGGTGTCGCCGCGATGACGATACCGAACCGAAAGTGTCCGATCTCACAACCAACGGAGCCACAACTTCGGCAGTGACCCGTTACGTGAGATTCGCCTGCGCCGCCGCCAGCCGGGCGATTGGGACGCGGTAGGGGGAGCACGAGACGTAGTCGAGGCCGAGGCTGTGGCAGAAGGCGATGCTCGATGGTTCACCGCCGTGCTCGCCGCAGATGCCGATCGTCAAGTCGGGCCGCGCGCTGCGGCCGCGTTCGCACGCGATCGCCATCAAC
The DNA here is from genome assembly GCA_050733835.1 of Vulcanimicrobiaceae bacterium. GTDB lineage: Bacteria > Vulcanimicrobiota > Vulcanimicrobiia > Vulcanimicrobiales > Vulcanimicrobiaceae > JBOHTW01. Next base: position 1,686 of record JBOHTW010000386.1, read on the forward strand.
CCGCCGACGCCGTCGC
>JBOHTW010000387.1:0-14857 GCA_050733835.1 Vulcanimicrobiaceae bacterium
GAACGCGAACAGCCGCGTGAGCAGGCCGAAGATGAGGGCGATTGCGCCGATGAACTCGGCGATCGCGGAGAGAAGCTGCAAGACCGCCGGAAGTGGAAGATAGCCGGTGCTCCACGTGAGTGGATGCTGAATCTTCGGCCATCCGTGATGGATGAATGCGATGCCGACGACGAGCCGCAGAACGAACAGCGCGACGTTGGAGGCGGCCGCCGAGAGCGGCGCGGTGTTAACCAGACGATTGAGGAGCCGCGGTCGGCGGGGTAGCGGGGCTAGCCTCATGGTTGGCTCCAGTGCGGGTGCGAGGTGGCTACACTGGATTGAACTCCCCGCGAGCGATCATCGCTTCGCCGATGCGCCGCGCCTCGCGTAATGTATACTCGTCGCCGGCTTCGTTCTTCGGAGGGTCGGCGATCAGCCGCGCGAGCTCCTCGTCGAAGAACCGGCTGACGCCGGCTGCCGAATGGATGCCGTGCTTGATGCGCTGAGCGATCATGAGGCGATAGATTCGATCGGTCGCGAGGTCTTCCATATAGCCGTCGAGCAGGCTCGCACCCTTACCGTTGAGGTAGCCGTTGCGATAGCGGATAACCGTGCGTACGGCCGCTCGAGTCCCCGCCTCGCTCGTCGTTCCAACGCCCTTCACCGATGGCCGCAAATCCGGTCGCGGGTCGTAGCCGGCCCGGTAGCTCGGCAGTTGATTTGGCGCAGGGAACTGCGCGACCGCGATCTCGTTTTGGTCGGGGTGACCGGTCCATGCGCCGTCCATGAAGCAGGTCGCTTCGTTTTTCTTGTCCTGCGCGAGCACGCGAAGCGCGCGCTCGTTCAATTCGGCGTCTTCGCGGCTTGGGTAGAGCGCCGTCATTCCACCGATCGCCAACATTCCGTGCTTGTGGCATATCGACGGAATGAGCGTCCGCAGATTTTGAAAGAATGCGACGTCGTGCGGGATCGTGTTGCGGTCGGGTAATATCCAGCCCGCGTCGCCGAGCATGAAGTGGATGAGGCTCGCCATATAGTCCCAGCGCCCGAGATTCAAGCCCAAGATATGCTCGCGTAGGTTGTAGGCGAACTCCTCGAACTGGAACGCCAGCGGGTGGGCTTCGACCAACGCCATGCACTTGACGTAGTCGCGGGGCGCGCCTTTGGCCGTGGCGATCGCCGCAAAGACGTCGCGCCACCAAAGCCCTTCGTCGGCAGCTTCTGATTTTGGAATGTAGATGCACAGTGGGTGTTTGAGCTTGCCGAAATCGAGTTGGTACGTCAGGAGCGCCAGGTCGAACAGCGATGCCGAGGTTAGCTCCGGATAGATGCCGGCCTGACTGAGATGCAAGCCGCGCACGCGCACGAACGTCACCGTCTGCGACGGCTCGATTCCGACCGTGCGCCCGCGTTTTTTGTCGTCGTAACCCAACTCGCCATAGAGCGCCGCGATCGAGTTCTCGACGCCGACCAGCATGTGCGGCCAGTCGTTTGCCATCGAATCTTCGAGATCGAGCATGACGCCGGGAGCGCCCGAGTTCAGCATCTTGACGCACAGATCGGCCTCGTCGGAGGGGCCGGTCATTTGATTGCGCTGGTCGGAACACCACGCCGGGAGGGCGATCGTCCAGTCGGACGTCGTCGCAGCGGAAGGCGGACGATAGGTCGGCAGATCGCCGGTCTGCGCCTTTGCGAGCACCAGCTTGCGATGCTCGGCAAGTTCAGACTGGCGCGGCGTAAATGCTTCGTGCAAAGGGCGATAGAACGCGGCGAATCCTGCGGGCAGGTCGCGCTCGATTGAAAAGCCGCTCGGGGCGGAACTCATCGGAACCAGCGTCGCCGGCATCGTACTCACGGTATTCGTCCTCCGAGCGCGTATCTTGGCTCGGAGCAATACTGCTCCTGGCTACGGCGTTTCGCGAAAGGAAATTCGCGGCGCTCGCGCGCGTTTGCGTTGCGGTTGGTTCGCCGTTACGATGTCGGCGATTGCGCATTGCGCAAACAACGCGACGCCGAGCCACGTCGGGAGCTTCGCCAGCTCGTAGAGCGCAGCGTTTCCGAAGCTTGCGGCGCGAATGTAGATCGCCCAGCCGGCATCGGCAAACGCGGCCGGCGCATTGTGCGCGTCGAGCGCCGGCGTCGGGTCGATGAACGGGTTGTGCAACTGCCAACTCCAGAGCAGCACGATGAATCCGATGCCACCGATGCAGCCGACGGCTAGACTAATCGGTGACTTCGCAACAAGTTCGACTACGAGCACTGCGATGACGATTGCCGCCAGCACGGGGAACAACGCGCCGAGGGTTTCAAATCGAACCCAGGGGATCGCCAGCAGAATGATCGCGATTCCGAGCACACGGCGGCGAGCCGGTGCGGCTTGCCAGAGGAGAAGCGCCGCCGGCAGCGCGACCGCGACTTGGACGACGTGAATGAACGGGCCGCCGATGACGGCAAACGCGGGTGGAATCAAACCGATGAACGCCGGCCGGTTCGTTCGCCGCGCAAGCTTGGGTCCAAGCCACACGCCCAGAGCAACCATTGCCGCGTACCACAGTTCGCCGGCGTAGACCGCCGCTTGCGGCGAAGCGCCGAACCGTTGCGCGACGTAAGTCGTGCTGAGCTGAGCGACGTTGCCGGCCTCGGCGAGCGCGTGGGCCGGCAGCACGGCCGCCAGGTACTCGAAGCTCAGCGCCGGACCGGCGGCGGCGATCCCGATCGCGAGGCAGACGCCGGCCGCGGCCAGCAAAATCGGCCGGGTCCGGGGGCGCCACATGAAGAGCCCGAGGCAGCAGGGTAGGCCAACGTGCGGTTCGAGCATCGCGAGCGGCGCCAGCAATGCGGCCCGGCGGTCGTCACCGCGGGCCATCGCTTGGGCCGATAGCACGACCGCCGCAAAGACCACGGGCATGACTTGGCCCACCGGAAACGCGGCGTAGCCGACCGAGAGTGCAACCGCGGCCACGCTGACCCCGGGCGAGAGCCCGGTTAGCCGCGTCAGGCCGACCGCGGCCAGCCCGAGCGCCGTCAAGCCGGCGAGTGCCCAGATCGCGGCAGCCGGCCCGTATGGCAGCCGCGCGAGCAGCCCAAAGAGCGCCAGCGCATACGGCGGCAGCGGCGCCGGCAGCGCGAGGCTCGGCCACGGGTTCGCGTACAGCCCAAGCGGTTTTGGCGCCCGCTCGCAGCTACCCAACGGCTCGGCGCGGTACGGATCGGCCCCGTGGTCGAGCGCGGCGCCGCCGCAATAGAACGCGTCGAAGTTGATGAACAGGCTCTTCGGCCCGAGCGCCGGCCGCAGCGCGAGCAAAAGCAGGCAGCAGGCGACGACGGCGCCTGCCAGGATCCATTGCCGGTTTACGCCAGAGTTGGATGGGTTCATCGCTTTCTAGGGCTATCGGCCGCCGCGCGCCGAATATCACGCGGCGGCGCGCGCCCGTAGCTCAATTGGATAGAGCGAGGGACTCCTAAGCCCTAGGCTGCTGGTTCGATTCCAGTCGGGCGCACCAACGCCGCGACGGCCCGCGAACCGGCGCCGAGACGAGCAACCGGCCGAGGCGGCGACCCGATTTACAGCCCCGGGCTCCTGTGGTATGCTCGACGCGAAGAACGGACGGCGGGTCCGTTCTCTTTCTGTCCCGGAGTAGCGAGCGAGATGGCGAAGAAAGAGAATCGCGTGATGTTGGTCCTCGCGTGCACCGAATGCAAGCGGCGGAACTACAACACGTTCAAGAATAAGCAACACACGAGCGAACGGCTCGAGGTCAAAAAGTACTGCCGGTACTGCCGCTGCCATCGTCCGCACCGCGAGACGAAGTAGCGCAACCAACCCATTTAGGGCGGTAGCTCAATTGGTAGAGTTGCGGTCTCCAAAACCGTCGGTTGCAGGTTCGAGTCCTGTCCGCCCTGCCAGATTTCCGTCAAGGTGAGTAAGCGATGAGTCGAGTCACCACAGGCAGTACCACCACGCGTAGCAATCCGCCGACGCGACCCGGTCCGCGCGATGCCGAGCGCGCCGCGCGGTCGGCGCGCACGCAGGAGTTTTTCCGCGGGCTCGTCTCCGAGATGCGTCGCGTCACCTGGCCTGCGCGCGAAGAGTGGATCGCGGCGACCCTGCTGACCGTCGGCCTCGTGGTCGCAATCGCGATCTACACGTATGTGCTCGACGAAGGCTTCGGCGCGCTCTTCAGCTTGGTTCACAAGTAGGATCGGAAGATGATGAACGAATCGCTGGTCGCATCGAGTGCCCCTGGGTCGAAGTCCGACCGCCGCAAATGGTACGTGATCCATACGTACTCGGGCTACGAGAACAAGGTCAAGGCCAACCTCGAACGCCGGATCCATTCGATGAACATGCAGGAGAAGATCTTTCGCGTGCTCGTTCCGATGGAAGACCAGGTCGAATTCAAGGACGGCAAGCGCAAGATCACCCCGAAAAAAGTCTTTCCGGGCTACGTGCTCGTCGAGATGGATATGGACGACGGGTCGTGGTTCGTCGTCCGCAACACATCGGGCGTGACCGGTTTTGTCGGCAGTCCCGGCAGCGGCGAGAAGCCGGTGCCGCTGCAAGAAAAAGAAGTCAAGACGATCCTGAAGCAAATGGGCATCGAGACGCCCAAACTCAAGATCGACTTCGCCAAGGGCGACCGCGTCAAAGTCACGTCGGGCCCGTTCTTCGACTTCACCGGCATCGTCGACGAGATCCAGCCGGAAAAGGAAAAGGTCCGTGCGCTGATCTCGATCTTCGGCCGCGAAACACCCGTCGAGTTGGAGTTCTACCAGATCGAGAAGGTCTAACGGCGACCTTACCCACAGGGAGATTACGATGCGAATTTTAGCAGTCTGCGCCCTAACCATTGGCTTTGCGTTCGCCGGTGCTCACGGCGTCTTTGCCGCCGACAGCATGAAGCCGTCGATGGGCGGTGAGATGAAGATGGCAAAGTGCTCGGCCAACGACCCGGCCGTGATCGTCAATACGACGAAGATGACGTATGAGCTCGACACAAAGGCGAACCGCAGCGCGATGAAGGGCATGATGGGTCACGACAAATTCATCTGCAAATCGCAGGCCGATAAGATGGGTGCGAAGATGAAAAGCGGCGCGATGAAGATGAAGAAGATGTAGTCGAGCCGCCCGCGCGGCGGCGGGTTTAGAGCCCGGCGGTCGTTAACTCGTGAATGAAAAGCTGCGTCCGCGGATCGTCCCACCAGTTTGCCAGGATGCTGGTAACTTGGGGGAGTCCGCGCAGGCGCTCGACTCGCGCGTGGATCTCGTCGGTTGACGGCTGGTCGCGGCCGAGTTCGGCGTGAAGTGCGTCGATCTCGGCGTGGGCGGCGTGATCGCCCTCGAGTGCGTCGTGCAGTTGATCGGTGGGTAGACGCGGCGGTTGTTCGGCCATGCGTGGCTCAGAGATGCCTTTTTAGAAACGCGATCGTGCGATCCCAGGCGAGCTTGGCGAGCTCGGGTTTGTAATGACCGAGACCCTTCGGGGGGGCGTCGGGATTGCAAAACGCGTGCTCTGCGGCGTATCGGTAGAGTTCGATCGACCGTTCGGCAGCCTTCATTTTGCGCTCGATCGCCTCGTAGCCCGGGAGCGTGAAGAAGCCGTCCCGCTCGGCTGCATGGCAGAGCACGGGGACCGCGATCGCTGCCGGGTCGCCGGCTTCGGCCGGCGGGTAGCCGTAGAACGAGACGACGGCATCGGCTGGGGCTCCGTGCATCGCCGCCAGGAGCGCCAAGGCGCCACCCATGCAATAGCCGGCGACGCCGGCCTTGCCGCCGGCTTTCTTGAGATGAGCCAGCGCGCCGGCGACGTCTTGGGTCGCGGCGTCGCTGAAGTCGAGACCGGACATCAAATGGTTGGCCTCGGCGTCGTCGGCGGCCACCCGGCCGCGAAAGAGATCCGGCACGAGCGCCCGGTAACCGGCGGCGGCGTACTGGTCGGCGACCCGTTTGATCTGGTCGTTCACGCCCCACCACTCCTCGATCACGACTAGTGCCGGGGCTCGGTCGCCGGCCGCCGGAGTGGCGAGGTAGCCGGGCGCGGTTTGACCGTCCGGCCGGCTGAAATCGATCATCGCTCCCATAGGGGTTCAGTCGCCCGCGAAGTCCCCAAGCCCTCCCGCGAGCGGGAGCGTCCGCCGGCGAATTTTGCGCTGGCAAACCATACCAGTAGTATGTTATGCTCGCGTGGTTGCGCCGGAGGCCCGACCCCAGCCCGGCGCGTTCATCGGGGCAGAGGCTGCTCGTCAGCCGTCGTTAAGGAGCAACTTATGGCGAAGAAAGTCGTCGGCAAAATCGGCCTTGCGCTGCAAGCGGGCAAGGCGACGCCGGCACCGCCGGTCGGTCCGGCGCTCGGCCCGTACTCGCTGAACATCATGGCGTTCTGCAAAGAGTACAACGATCGCACGGCCAGCCAGGCCGGCATGATCATCCCGGTCGAGATCACCGTCTACGAAGACCGGACCTTCACGTTCATCACGAAGACGCCGCCCGCGTCGTTCCTGATCAAGCGGGCGCTGGGCATTGAGTCGGGTTCGGCGATTCCGAACCGGACCAAAGTCGGCAAGTTGACCCAAGCGCAACTTCGCGAGATCGCGCAGACGAAGATGCCCGACCTCAATGCCAACGACGTCGAGATGGCGATGAACATTATCGCCGGAACGGCGCGTTCGATGGGCGTCGAGGTTGCATCGTGAAGCAGCACGGCAAGAAGTATCGCGAGATCGCTGCGGCGTTCGATCGCGACAAACTATACGACGCCGCCGAAGCGGCGACGCTCGTGAAACACAATGCGCGAGCGAAATTCGATGAGACCGTCGAGATCCACGTCCGTTTGGGCGTCGACCCGAAAAAGAGCGATCAGAACGTTCGTGGCACGGTCCTGTTGCCGCACGGTACCGGCCGTAAGGTCCGCGTGATCGCGTTCGCCAAGGGCGACAAAGCCAAAGAGGCGCAAGCCGCCGGCGCCGATATCGTCGGCGAGCAAGATCTGATCGATCGGGTGAAGGCGGGCTTCAGCGAGTTCGACGTCGCGGTCGCGACGCCGGACATGATGGGCGCGGTCGGCTCCAATCTGGGACGCATTCTGGCGCAAAAGATGCCCAACCCAAAGTCCGGTACGGTGACTGCGAATATCGGCGGCGCGATCCGCGACATCAAGGCCGGCAAGGTCGAGTACCGGCTCGACAAAGCGGCGATCGTCCACACGATCGTCGGGAAGGCGAGCTTCGACGACGGCCACTTGGCGGAAAACGTGGCGACCCTGCTCGACGCGATTCTCCGCGCCAAACCATCGGCTGCCAAGGGCACGTACCTCAAGAGCGTGACCCTAACCAGCACGATGGGCCCCGGCGTGCGCATCGATCCCAACCGCGTCAAGGTCGGTAGCGGCAGCTGACGCGACCGCGCGCTGCGGGCCGTCTAAGGTGAGCGTGATTCGGGCACCGGACGCCGTGCGAGCGGCGCTGGCTCGCGTGCAGGCGCTAGCCGTGCGCGCCGGCGCGCCGCGAGTGCTCTCGGTTGCGCTGCGCCAACGCGGCTGCGACCCGCTTGCGTTCGTCGCCGCGCTAGCGCTGGGGCGACCGTATTTTCTGATCGAACGGCCGGAAGCCGGCGAAGTCGTCGCCGGGGTTGGGACCGAGCTATTAGCGACCGCCCAAGGCGCTGCCCGATTTTCGGCGGCGAAGTCGGCGGTCGAAGGTTTCTTCGCCGAGCTGACCGTCATCGGAAGCGTTCCCGCCGCGTTCGCCGTCCCGCGGGCGTTTGCGCGGTTCACGTTTTTCGAGGATCCGGTGCCGGAGGAGCCATTTCCGCCGGCGACCGTCTACCTGCCGCGGCTGCAGTTGATTCGGCACGGCGAACTCGGCGTGCTCGCCGTCAACGTCGGCATCGATCCGCACGCCGATATCGATCCGCTCGTCGAGCGTTTGCGGGCGGACCTCGCGCTGTTGGCCGGGTTCGCGGCCGCCGCGCAGCCACCGGCCGTGGATCGATCGTCGCCCGATCGCGAGTCGCTGTTCGTGTCGTCGATCGACGGCTATCGGGCCGGCGTCGCCGCCGCGGTCGAAGCGATGGAACGCGGGGAGTTCGAAAAGCTCGTGCTCGCCGCCCACCGCGACCTGCGTGCGCCACGCCCGTTCGATCTGATGCGAACCGTCGCGCGGCTGCAGTCCAATTATCCCGAGTGCACCACGTTTGCCAGTACCAATGCGCGCGGCGTCTGTTTCGTCGGCGCGAGCCCCGAGCGATTGGTGCGCGTCGGGAGCACCGATGTCGACTCCGACGCACTGGCCGGGTCGATCGCGCGCGGCGGCGATGCTCGCGAGGACGACGATCTGGCTCGGGCGTTGCTCGCGAGCGAGACGTATCGCCACGAACACCAGATCGTCGTCGATGCGATTCGGCGGCGCTTCGGCGACCTCGGGATGCGGCCCGGCGCGCCGTCGATTCCGCGAACCAAACGGCTGCGGAACATTCAGCACTTGCACACGCCGATCTCGGCGGCTCGACCACCCGGGCTGCACGTGCTCGACGCCGTCGCCGCACTGCATCCGACCCCGGCGGTCGGTAGCGAACCACGCGAGGTCGCCCGCGCCGAGCTGCGCCGCTACGAACGGTTCGCGCGCGGCGCGTATGCCGCGCCGGTCGGCTGGATCGATTCCGGCGGTCGCGGCGAGTTCGTCGTCGCGATTCGATCGGCGCTGGTCGACGGTGCGTCGGCGCGGCTGTTCGCTGGCAACGGCATCGTCGTGGAGTCCGATCCCGACCGCGAGGTCGACGAGGTCGAGCGCAAGTTTCGCGCGATGTTCGATGCCCTGCAGTGGTAGCATCGAGTGAGCGCAACGCGCGCTGGGCGCGCGTGCTTGTCGAGAGCCTGGCACGGCTTGGATTGCGCGACGCCGTCATTGCGCCGGGGTCGCGCTCGACGCCGCTGACGCTTGCGCTGGCGGAGATCGAGGCAGTCGAAGCCGTGCCCGTCTTGGACGAACGGTCGGCGGCGTTCTTTGCACTCGGCATCGCCAAGCGTTCACATCGACCGGTTGCCGTCGTCTGTAGCTCGGGAACCGCCGCCGCCAATTTTCTGCCGGCGATCGTCGAAGCGCACGAGAGCCGCACGCCGCTGCTCGTGCTGACCGCCGATCGGCCGCCCGAATTGCGCGACTGCAACGCCGGCCAAACGATCGATCAAGTGAAGCTCTACGGCAGCTATCCGAACTGGCAGGCCGAACTTGCGCTCCCGTCACTCGAACCCGCGATGCTCGCCTATCTTCGGCAGACCGCGGCGACGTTCTGGGAGCGTGCCGGCATGCCGGCGCCGGGTCCCGTTCACCTCAACGTTCCGTTTCGCGACCCGCTCGTGCCGACTGACCGGACCGACGCGAGCCGGTTCGTCGCGACCCTTGCCGCCGACGGATTCTTTGCGAATCTCGGTGCCGTGCCGTCGAGCTGGCAGCTCGACGCGTCGGCCGACGCCGTCGTCGCCGACCTGCTCGATTGCGAACGCGGAATCATCATCTGTGGTCCGGCGCGACCGGCCGATCCCGGCGCGTACGCTTGCGCGATCGGCGTGATCGCCGAACGACTCGGTTGGCCGGTCCTTGCCGACGGGCTCTCGCCGGTGCGCAACGTTGCATCGTGCAATCCGCAGTTGGTCGCCGGCTATGCCGCCATTCTTCGAAACGAACGACTGGCAAGCGCACTTGCGCCCGAGCACGTGCTCCGGTTCGGCGAGCTGCCGACCAGCAAAGAGTTGCGCACGTGGCTCGAACGCGCCGGGCCGCGCGCGATCGTCGCCGATCCGGTCGTCCGCAACGTCGATCCGCTGCACTTGCGAACGCGCGCGTTGCGGATTGATCCCGGCGCGCTCGCCGAACGGATTCCGGCGCGGCCGGTGCGCGACTCGGCGTATCGGACCGCTTGGCTCGACGCCGAAACCCGCGTCCGCCGGGCGATCGACCGCGAGATGACTGCCTGCGCGCGGTTGTTTGAACCGAAGGTCGCGTGGCTTATCGCGCGCTCGGTCCCCGCGCAGACCCCGGTCTTCATTTCGAACAGCATGCCGGTCCGCGACGTTGAGTCGTTTTGGCTGCCGTCGAACGCGCGCACGATCCCATACGCCAATCGCGGCGCGAACGGGATCGACGGGATCGTATCGACCGCGCTCGGGGTCGCGCATCGCGGCGCGCCGTCGGTGCTGCTCATTGGCGACCTCGCGTTTTTGCACGACCAGACCGGCCTGCTGATCGCGCCGTCGCTGGCGGGTCACCTGACGATCGTCGTCGTCGATAACAACGGCGGGGGAATCTTCCAGAACCTGCCGATCGCCGAGCTCGACCCGCCGTTCGAGCGGTTCTTCGCGACCCCCCAAGCCGTCGATCTCGGATTGCTCTGCCGGGCGCACGGCGTCGCGCACCGTCAAATCGGTAGCTGGACCGAGTTGGAAATCGAACTGCGAACGTTACCGGCCCACGGCGTGCGGGTTCTCGTCGTGCCGACGGATCGCCGCGCCGATGCGATCGAGCGGCGAGCGCTATGGGCGCGCCTCGCGGTCGAGGCCGGCGCATAGGTTGGATGCGCCGGCCCTCGTGCGTTTGAGACCGGTTCCGGCGATTGCGATCGGCGCTTCCCCGACCCCTCGACCTGCAGTGCACGTGTTCCTTGCCCCGATTCCCCTTGACGGCGGGGTTGCCGCGACGGTATAACCATTGAGGCTCCGAAGACCGTAGGTCCGCCCAACGGCGGGTAAAGCGCAAGCGCCTACCGAGGATGCGCAATCGAATCTCCCGCCCCGAGCCGCCGGCTCGGGCGCGTATTCGGCGCTCCTCGACGATGTCGGAGCGCCGTTTTCATTTTGCTCGCTCACGAAAGAACCGCATGCCGACTGCGAAAAAGGCCGAGACCGTCGAGTCGCTCCGCAAGCGCATCAAGGCCGCGCCCAATTTGATCATCACCGATCCGACCGGCCTGACCGTTGCGGAGATCAGCAAGCTTCGCGGACACTTGCGCAAGGACGGCACGACCTATTCAGTCGTGAAAAACTCGCTGTTCTCGATCGCGGCCGGCGAAGAGCTGGCAAAGCTGCTCGAGGCCTACCTGAGCGGCCCAACCGGCATCGTGTTTGCGGGCGCCGACCCGGTCGCTCCCGCCAAAGCGATCAAAGATTTTGAAGAGACCAAGAAAGTCGACGTCAAGGTCGCCGTCATCGACGGGCTGCTGTGCGACGCCGCTCAAGTCGCCGTGTTGGCGAACCTCCCGCCGAAGGCCGAGCTACAGGCGAAACTGCTCGGACTGTTCACGAGCCCGATGCGCGGCCTCGTCGGCGTGTTGGCCGCCAACCCCAGCGGATTCGTCCGCGTCCTCAGCGCTCGGGAGAAACAACTCGCCGAGTCCCCCTCTGCATAAGGAGCATCGCGATCATGGCCGTTGTCGAACTCATCGAACAAATCGAAAAGCTTAGCGTTCTCGAGCTCAACGAGCTCGTGAAGTCGCTGGAAGACAAATGGGGCGTCAGCGCCGCCGCGCCGGTCGCGGTCGCCGCGGCACCGGCCGCCGGCGCGGCGGCCGCACCGGCCGAGAAGACCGAGTTCGACGCGGTTCTCACCGAGGTCGGAGCCGAGAAGATCAAGGTCATCAAAGTCGTGCGCGAACTGACGAGCCTCGGGTTAACCGAAGCCAAAGCGTTTGTCGAAAGCGCGCCCAAGGCCGTCAAGAGCGGCGTCACCAAAGATGAGGCCGCGCAGATCAAGACCAAGCTCGAAGAAGTCGGCGCCAAGGTCGAGATCAAGTAACGCGCGTGCGAACGAACCCGCTAGCGTGCGCCGCGGGTCGCGAGCACGCTGTAGGGTCGATCGGCGAGCGCCCGCGTGTCGCCGCTGGAGTCGCGCAGCGGCGTCCCCGTCGCGATGTGCGACGAGAATCGGCCGAAGCGCGCTGGATTGTCCCGAAAGTGCACCTTGAGGTCCGCGATACGGTGGCTGTCGGTCGGATGGTCCGACAGCATCTCCATCTGCCCGCCGGTCTGGGATTTTTCGAAGTTCTCAAACAGCCAGATCATGCCCCACGGGTTGTAGCCCGCCGCCGCGCAGGTGTCCGAGCCCTTTTGATCGGCCGCCGTTTCGACCTCGCGCGAGTACGATTGCGCCTGGAGGTTCGCGAGCAGATTGATCCCGGAGTTCGCGATCCCACTGTGGGCGCCGAGCAACAGCGAGAGAACGGTCGCACCGATCGCGAGATTTTGGTCCTTGCGCATGTTGTTGACGACGTCGTGGTGGATGTCGTGTGACGTCTCGTGGCAGAGAACACCGGCCAACTCTTCGGTGTTTTGCACGAAGTGCATCAGCGAGTCGGTCACGTAAACGTTGCCGCCGGGAACCGCAAAGGCGTTGGGTTGTTTCTCGTGGACGAGAATGAAGTGAAACGGATACTGGTATTGCGAATCGGCGACGCGCTTGATGCGCATTGCGATCGGGTTGAGGGTCCCATACAGCGGCGACGAGGTGATAATCTCGCCTTTCTGTTGGAGTTGGGCGTAGACTTGCTGGCCGATCTGCGCCTCTTGGCCGGCGGCGAGCGCCGGGGTCACGTTCGCGCCGGCGAGCAGGGTGGTTAACAACAGAGCGAGCAGGCGCATGGGCTGGCGGGGTCCTTCCTCCGGAGTGCGAGACATTTCCATCCTAGTGAACGCAGGGCCCCGGCGGCGAGTTCAATCCGGCGGCCGCGCGGCGCCTTTGGCCGGGTTCGCCCGGCCGAACGCGAAAGGGTCCGCTATGATCGTCTGTGTCACCGGCGCGACTGCCGGATTCGGCGCCGCCATCGCGCGGCGTTTTTCGCGCGACGGGGCGCATGTCATCGTAACGGGCCGCCGCGCCGACCGGCTATCCGCGCTGTGCGAAGAGCTTGGCGACGCCTGCCTCCCGTTGCCGTTCGACGTTCGCGACCGGGCTGTGGTGGAGCGCGCGTTCGCAACCCTGCCGGCCGCGTTCGCCGCGGTCGACGTGCTGGTGAACAACGCCGGTCTGGCGCTTGGCCTCGAGCCGGCCCAGGCGGCCAAGCTCGACGACTGGCAAACCATGGTCGAAACCAACATCAATGGGCTGCTCTACTGCACGCGCGCGGTTCTGCCCGGGATGGTCGAGCGTCACCGCGGGCACATCGTGAACCTCGGTTCGGTTGCCGGCACGTTCCCTTACCCCGGCGGTAACGTCTACGGGGCAACCAAGGCGTTCGTTCACCAGTTTAGCTTGAATCTACGCGCCGACCTGGTCGGCTTAGGCGTGCGGGTGACCGATATCCAGCCGGGGATGGTTTCCGGGACGGAGTTTTCGCAGACCCGCTTCCACGGCGACGCCGAACGCGCCGCCAAAGTCTACGACGGGGTCGAAGCCCTCACGCCCGACGACGTCGCCGACGCGGTCCACTGGGTCGCAACCCGCCCGCCGCACGTCAACATCAACTCGCTGCAGATGATGCCGGAGTGCCAAGCCTTCGGCCCGCTCGCCGTCAAACGTTGAGCGTTAGTGCACTAAGAAGCCGACGAGCAGGAGTGCGACGATATTGAGGACCTTGATCATCGGGTTAATCGCGGGGCCGGCGGTGTCTTTGTAGGGGTCGCCGACGGTGTCGCCGGTGACGGCGGCGGCGTGGGCGGATGAACCCTTTCCGCCGTGGTGCCCGTCCTCGATGTATTTTTTGGCATTGTCCCACGCGCCGCCGCCGCTGGTCATGGCGACCGCGAGGAAGAAGCCGGTGACGATCGAGCCGATGAGCACTCCGCCCATCATCTGCGCGCCCGCCGCGCCGGGCAGAATGTTGAAGACCGACAGGACGACGATGAGGATCGGAATGCCGACCGGGATCATCGCCGGCAGGATCATCTCTTTTAGCGCCGCCTGAGTCACGATGTCGACGGTCGTCCCGTAGTTCGGCTTCTGGGTGCCGGCCATGATGCCGGGCATCTCGCGAAACTGGCGGCGAACTTCTTCGACGACCGAACCGGCGGCTCGCCCGACCGACTCCATCGAGAGTGAGGCGAACAGGTATGGCGCGAGCCCGCCGATGATCAATCCGGCAAGCACGAACGGATCGCCAAGACTAAACGTGACCGGCGTCGTGGCGCAGGCTGCGCCCGTCGTCGCCTTACACTTGTCGTTGAGTTCTTGCAGGAACGATGCGAACAACACGACCGCCGCGAGGGCCGCCGAGCCGATCGCGTAGCCTTTGGTGACGGCTTTGGTCGTGTTCCCGACGGCGTCGAGCGGATCGGTGACGCCGCGGACCGACTCGGGGAGATCGGCCATCTCGGCGATGCCGCCCGCGTTGTCGGTGATCGGACCGAACGAGTCGATCGCAACGATGATGCCGGCCATCGAGAGCATCGACATGACGGCGATCCCGACGCCGTAAAGGCCCGCGACCCCGAATGAGATGAGGATTCCGGCAACGATCACGAGCGCCGGGAGGGCGGTCGCCTGCATCGAGACCGCGAGCCCGGCGATGATGTTGGTCCCATGGCCGGTCGTCGAAGCCTGGGCGATTCGCTGGACCGGCGAAAACTGCGTGCCGGTATAATACTCGGTGATGTAAGTCAATAAGCCGGTGATGATCAGGCCGACGAGCGAGCAGACGAAAACGCCGCCCCAGGTGATCGCCGTTCCGTTCGAAAGCGTCGCACCGGCGCCGAACTCGTCGTACGAGGCGATTCCGAAGACGATCGCGGCGACGACCGCTGCGACGATCAATCCGCGATACAGCGCGCCCATGATCGAGCCGCGCGCGTCGTTGCTCATGCGCACGAACAGCGTTCCGATGATCGACGCAACGATCGAGATCGCGCCGAGAATGAGTGGGAAGGTCGTCGCGCCGGGAAAGCTTGGAAGCACCAGG
>JBOHTW010000388.1:0-8520 GCA_050733835.1 Vulcanimicrobiaceae bacterium
TCAATGCCCGTCGAATCCACACCGCCCGCCGAAACTTCAGCGCCGGCCGATATCCCGGAGCCGGTCGAAGCGCTTACCCAAGGAGCCTCTCGTGCCTAAGATCAGAACTCACCGCGGAACGGCCAAGCGCGTCAAAGTCAGCGCGAATGGTAAGGTCATGCACCGCCATCAGTTCAGCGGCTGCGGCCACATCCTGAGCAAGAAGACGCGCAAGCGCAAGCGGAACTTCCGTAAGGATCAACCCGTCTTCGCCGGCGATCTGAAGCGCTTTGCGCCGCAGATCCCGTACCTTCTGTAGGAGCGAACACCGATGGCACGCATTAAACGCGGTCTCAACAAGATCAAGCACCGGCGCAAGGTGATGAAGCTCGTCAAGGGCTTCCGGGCGGCGCGGCGCCGCAACTATCGGGTCGCGAACGAGGCGCTCCTGCACTCGCTCGCCTATGCCTATCGCGACCGGCGCGTGCGCAAGCGCGATTTCCGCTCGCTGTGGATCAGCCGGATCAATGCGGCCGCGCGCCGCGAGGGGCTTTCGTACTCACGGCTCATGCACGGGCTTAAACTCAGCGGCGTGACCTTGAACCGCAAGGCGCTCGCCGACCTCGCGGTCACCGATCGAATCGCCTTCGAGTCGCTATTGGCGACTGCGAAAGAGCAGCTCGACGGTTCTTCTTCTCACGCGTCAGGTTGACGGAGGCGCCATGGACCACGTACGCCGTGCGCAACGCGACTACCCGACGGCGATCGGCCTGACAATCGTCCACGTTGGAGCGCTGGCTGCGTTTGCGCCGGCGCTCTTTTCATGGCCGGCGGTCGCGCTTGCGATCTTTCTTTTTTGGCTCTGCGGCGGCATCGGCATTACGCTGGGCTACCATCGCATGCTCACCCATCGCAGCTTGGCGATGCCGCGGCCGGTCGAATACGCGATCGCGCTGTGCGGGACGCTGGCGCTCCAAGGCGGTCCGATCGAATGGGTCGCGACCCATCGCAAACATCACGCGCACACCGACCGTGACGGCGATCCGCACGACTCGCATCGCGGCATGGGTTGGGCTCACGTCGAATGGTTGTACCGCACGAACAAAGATCGGCTCGCGCCCGACGAATGGGCGCGCTGGGCGCCGGATTTGACGCGCGACCCCTACTATCGGTTTTTAAACAAGCACTCGGCCTGGATCCAGGTGGCGTTCGGCGCGCTGTTGTTTGCGATCGGCGGCTGGCCGTTCGTCGTGTGGGGCATCTTCTTCCGGCTTGCGGTCCTGTACCACTGCACCTGGCTCGTCAACAGCGCCGCGCATGCGACCGGCTATCAAAGCTTTCGCACCGGCGATCGGTCGACGAATTGCTGGTGGGTGGCGCTCGTCGCATTCGGCGAAGGCTGGCACAACAATCACCATGCGTTTCCATTCTCGGCCCGTCACGGGATGCGGTGGTTCGAGTTCGACATGACCTGGTTGACGATCCGCGTGCTTCGGGCGCTGCGAATCGCACGCGACGTCAAGCTGCCGACGCCCGAAATGCTCGAACGCATGTCCGTCAGCCGGCGGCGCCGGCAACCGGTTTAAGCGCGAACGTCCGCGCGCAGCGCGATGATCTCGAAACTTAAATCGGGATCGGCAAGCATCGCGTCGCGCGCCAGCGCGTCGAGCGTCGTTAGTATCCCACCGGGGCCGCCGTCGAGCGTGAAAAATTCCGCACGAATCGCCGGCGACCGCTCGAGGGCGACCCGGGCCAGTTCGATCGCCACCCGCGCCGCTTTGGCCAAAATGATGCGCATGCTCGCGAGCGCGGCATCGCGGTCGAGCCGATCGTCGGCGACGCCGGAAGCGACCAGCACCGCATAGTCGAGCGACGCCGCCGCAACCAAATACGGATTGGGCTCGCCGGTCGGCGGCGCCGGCGCATAGCGACGCGCACCGTTCATCAGAAAAGCTTGAAGCGCGACGACGTGCTCGTAGTTGGTTGTGCTCACATGCGGCGGCCGCGGGCCCAGGCCAGCGCAATCTGCGTCTTGGCGTCGCGCAACTCGTCGCGTTCGACCAATGCCCAAGCGTCTTCGACCCGCCAGATTCGGAGTTCGAAGCGCTCGTCGTCTTCGGGCGCCGGCTCGCCCGGCGAAAGCCCCTCGGCGACAAAGAAAAATATTCGTTCCGTACAAAAGCCCGGGGTCGTGAAGATCGACCAGAGCGGCCGCAATTCGGTTGCGCGATAGCCGGTCTCCTCGATCAGTTCGCGCTCGGCGGTCACCCGCGGCTCCTCGCCGCGCTCGATCATGCCGGCCGGAACCTCCCACAGTTCGCCGCCGACCGCATGTCGATATTGACGCACCAAAACGATCGTGTCGGGCGCCGGCTGCGCGATGATCGCAACGCCGCCGACATGTTCGACGACTTCGACGCGTCGCTTGCCGCCGGCGTAGTTGTCGATCTCGTCGATCCGCAGGTTGACGACCCGGCCCTCATGGATGCGGTGAGTGCCGTGGACCCTCAAGCCGGTTGACCGGGCGTGAGCTTCTCGAGCAGCTCGATGATCAGGCCGAACTCGATCGAGACGATGCACGCGCCGAGCGACCAGCGCGCCGGCGCGAACACGTAGGCAACCGCCAGCAAGGCGGCTACCAAGAAGACGACGTCGCGGGTCGCCCGCAGCCCGAGATTCGGCCCACCCGCGCCGTAGTTGCGGCGCAATGCGCCGATCTGCAGAATCGACCACGCAACCAACACGACCAGCGCGATCAATCGAAAGTGGGCGATGTGTTCGAGCAGCGCGCGGCCGCCCACGCCGACGGCAACCGCGATCACGACGATCGAGACGAGTTCGACGATCCGACCCATTGCCCCAATCTCAACGACGACGACGACCTTTCCCTGCGCACTCGGCACGCGCGGAGGCTGCACCTACCTGAACGAACCAGACGGCGTGGCCACCGATCGATCGCCGCAGACGTTGGGCCTGCACTCGCCGCGCCTGGACGCCGTCCGAACCCTTCGAACCAGGGCCGGCCGGGACGAGCAGGGCCGATTTCTCGTCGAAGGGCCGACGATGCTCGCCGAGGCGCTGGCCGCGGGCCGGCAAATCGAAGCGCTCTACGCGACCGAGCGGGGATTGGCCGTCCTCCGCGACCGCGACCTCGCGGTTGAGAGCCCGGTCTTCGCAATCCCCGATCGCGCGATGGAGCGTCTATCGACCGTTACGAGCCCGCCCGGTTTGCTCGGCGTGGTCGCCGTCGTATCGTCTTCGCTCGAATCGGTCCTCGACGGCTCGGGGCCGGTCCTGATCTTGGCTGGGGTCGGCGACCCCGGCAACGCCGGGACCCTGCTGCGGTCGGCTGAGATCTTCGGGATTTCGAGAGTCATTTTCACCCCAGACGCGGTTGAACCGTATAATCCCAAGGTCATCCGCGCTTCGATGGGCGCGATTTTCCGGCAATCGATAGCGGTCGTCGACGGATCGCGGATCCGGTCCGCCGCCGCCGCTGCCGGGGTGGAAGTCGTCGCCGCCGCGGCCGACGGCGAACCGCTGCAAGGCTTCGCGTTTCCGCAGCCGCTCGCGATCGCAATCGGCAGCGAACGGCACGGGGTCGCTGGGTCCATCGGCGCCTGCCGCCGGCGGGTCGCCGTCGAGCAGTTCGGCGCCGGCGAGAGTCTGAACGCGGCGATCGCCGGCGCTATCATATTTTACGAATTTTCGCAATATGCGCGCCGCCGCTAGTCTTGACAAACAAGCGCAAACGCCCGGTTTGTCAAGACTTGGCCGGCGTTTGGCGCTGTGGTATCATCGGTTCGTCGCCAGTCCTTCGGGGCGCTCTGACAACATAATAAAGAAGGGTACACGCTTCGCAATGCGCACTACCGACCTCTTTTGGAAACTGTTCACGAGCACGGGATCGATCAGCGCCTATCTGATGTACCGACACCTCTACCGCAGCCCGGCGACGGGGTGAGGCCCGAAGCGGAAGCAAGTTTCTGGAGCGCCTGGCCGAATGGTCGGGCGTTCTTCTTTTTCCGGCCACAACGAGGACACGCCGATTCTCGAACAGCAGCTCCAAGAGTTCACCGACCGGCTGCGTGCAGCGCTGGCGCAAACCACCGAGCGAACCGCGCTCGAAGCGGTGCGCGTCCAGTTCCTCGGTCGCAGCGGCGAAATTACCCAGGTGCGGCGCAGCATCGGCGGTTTGCCGCCGGCGGAGCGGCCGTTGGCCGGGAAGGCGATCAACGATGCGGTGGCGAGCTGTGAAGCGCTGATCGCCGCGCGCGAGCGCGCGCTGCAACGCGAGGAACTCGGCGCCGAACTGGCTGAGTCGATCGACGTCACCTTTCCGGCGACGATGCCGCGGCTGGGCTCGATCCACCCGCTGCGCCGAACGCTCGAGGACGCCGCCGCCTACTTCGAACGGCGCGGTTTCGCCGTCCTCGTCGGCCCCGAGATCGACACGGCGTTCAACAATTTCGACGCGCTGAACATCCCGCCCGATCATCCCGCGCGCGAAGGGTTCGATTCATTCTATCTACGGCCGGATCTGTTGCTGCGGCCGCACACCTCGCCGATGCAGATTCGGGCGATGCAAGCGAACCCGCCGCCGATTGCAATCGTCACCCCGGGCAAGGCGTTTCGTCGCGACTCCGTCGATGCGCGGCACTCGTACATGTTCCATCAGATGGAAGGTCTGCTCGTCGGCCCCGGCATCCACATGGGGCATCTCAAAGGGATGCTCACCGGAATGTGCCGCGAGTTGTTCGGTCCACGGCAAGAGGTGCGCTTTCGGCCCTCGTTCTTTCCGTTCACCGAACCGAGCGCCGAAGTCGACACGACCTGCCCCGGGTGTGCCGAACGGGGCAGCAGGGGCGGTTGCCGCACCTGCGGCGGGTCGGGCTGGATCGAGATCGGCGGCTCGGGCATGATTCATCCAAACGTGTTGCGGAGCGTCGGCTACGACCCCGGCGCCGTCGCGGGCTGGGCGTTCGGCATCGGCATCGAACGCATCGCGATGGTGCGTTACGGAATCGACGACATCCGCACGTTCTTCGAAAACGATCCCGAGGTGTTAGCGCAACTCGCATGAAGCTTCCAATCGTCTGGTTACGCGACTATCTCGATCTGACGCCAACTACCGACGAACTGGTCGAGCGGTTGGCAGCGCTCGGCTTTCCGGTCGCCGGCATCGAACGGCGCCCGAGGGTAAGCGGCGTCGTCGCCGGTCGCATCGTCAAACTCGACCGCCATCCCAACGCCGACCGGCTGCAGATCTGCACCGTCGACGTCCGCGGCCCGGCGCTACTGAGCATCGCGACCGGCGCAACTAATGTCGCGGCCGGCCAAATCGTTCCGGTTGCGACTCTCGGTGCGCACCTGCTCGACCTACAGGGCCGGCCGCTGCGCATCGAACCGCGCCAGATGCGCGGCTTCGAGTCGCAGGGCATGCTCGCTTCCGCCGCCGAGTTCGGTTTCGAAGGTGAGTGGTTCGAAGACGGCATCATGCAACTCGACGCGACGACCGCTCTCGGCACCGACGTCGTCGCGCTGTTCGGATTGAACGATCCGGTGCTCGACGTCGAGGTGACGTCCAACCGCGTCGACGCGATGTGCGTCGTCGGAATCGCGCGCGAGCTCGCCGCGTCGTACGGCATTGGGTTGCGCGAGCCACGCACGACGCTCGACGTCGCAACCGATTCGCTGACGCCGACGAGCGCCGACCTGCGGGTGACGCTCGAATCGCCCGACTGCCCGCACTTCGTCGCGCAGCGGTTCTCGAATCTCACCGTCCGGCCGGCCCCGGCGTGGATGCGAATCCGGCTCGCCCTCGCGGGTCAGCGCCCGATCAACAACCTGGTCGATATCTCGAACTTCGTGATGCTCGAGCTCGGCCAACCGCTGCACTTCTACGATTTTGAGAAGCTCGCCGGCCGCCACTTGATCGCCCGCGATGCCCGCGACGGCGAAGTCGTTCGCACGCTCGACGGCGCGGACCATACGGTCACCGCGACCGCGCTTGTGATCGCCGACGAAGCGCGCGCGCAGGGCCTCGCCGGGCTCAAAGGCGGCGCGTATAGCGAGGTTACTCCGGCGACCCGTGAACTCGTCCTCGAAGCCGCGACGTTCGCCGGGGCGCGCGTGCGGCGGATGAGCGTCGCCGTCGGGTTGCGCACCGATGCGTCGAGCCGCCACGAGAAGACGATCCCGCGAGCACTCAATGCAATCGGCGCCGCCCGCGCGGCCGTTTTGCTGGTCGCCGAGGGCGCGACCGCGCACGCGCCGCTCGCCGCCGGCGAAGTCGTCGCCCCGGTCCCGATCGCGCTGACCAGCGCCGAGATCAAACGCATCCTTGGGCTCGACTTGAACGCCGGCGAGATCGCCGGGGCGCTCCGGGGTCTTGGGTTCACGGTTGCGACCGACGCGACCGCGACCGATCGCGGCGCAAGCTTCGCGGTGACCCCACCGGCGTGGCGTGGCGACGTCACGATCGCCGCCGACGTGATCGAAGAAGTGGGGCGGATGGTCGGCTACGACCGCATCGGCGCCGAGCATCCGGCAATCGTCGAGCAGTCGATCGAATCACACGCGTACGTTCGTGACCGGGCGGCTGCGCACGCGCTCGCCGCGTTGGGCTATCGTGAAGCAGTGACGCTCGCGCTCGAACCCGCAACCGTTCACGAGCGCTTCGAACGCGCCGGCCTGGCACCGCCGACGCCCGTCGAGATCAGCAATCCGCTCTCGGAAGACCAGCGCTACCTGCGGTTCTCGCTACTGCCGAACCTGTTGGCCCTGGCGGCCAAGTACGCCGGCGAGACTGTCTACGGCGTTTTCGAGATCGGGCACGTCTTCGCTGCGACCGATCGCGATCCGCACGAGCGGTCGCTGGTGACCTGGGTGCTCGCGCAATCGCCCGCCGACACGTCGAGTTGGCGTGACGACGGGTTTCTCGCCGCCAAGGGCGATGCGCTCGCACTCGTGCGTAACCTGATCGGTCGCGTCGCCGGAATCGCCGCCGGCGGTGAATTCGGCCTGCATCCCGGTAAGACCGCGACCCTGATCGTCGACGGCGTCCGCATCGGCGCGATCGGCGCCCTCGACCCGCGGCTGCTGGCCGCATACGAGATCAAGCGCGCGGTCTACGCGGGCACGCTCGACCTCGACGTGCTACCGGCGTACCGGTTGCCGGGCTACGCCGCCCCGTCGCGGTTTCCGGCGCTTATCCGAGACCTTGCCGTCGTCGTCGGGCGCGACACCCCGGCCGCGCTCGTCGCTTCGACGATCGCCCAGAGCATCGACGGCGTGTTGCGCGAAGCGCGCGTCTTCGACGATTACCGCGGGCCGCAGGTTCCGACCGACAAAAAGAGCATCGCCGTCCGCATCGTCTTACAACGCGCCGATGCGACCTTGACCGATGCCGAGGCTGACGCGCACGTTCAAACGATCCTCGGCGCACTGCACGAACGGTTGGGAGCGACGATCCGGACATGATCCTTGGTATTGATTGGCCCGATCTCATCATCGGCGCGGTCCTCGCGTTCGGGATCTTTCACGGCTGGCGGCGCGGGTTCATCAACGAACTGAGCGGCGCAGTTGCGCTGTTCGTCGCGGTCGTCGCGGCATTCCACTATCCCGGAACGTGGGACGCGACCGTCGTGAACTACACGCAACTCTCGCCGGGTTCGGCGCACGCGGTCGCGCTAATTGCGTTCGCGGCCGTGTTTTATCTGATCACGTATGCCATCGGCGCTGCGCTGAGCCGAGTCGCGAAACTCCCGCTTCTCAACATCGTCAACGGTGCGCTCGGGGGGGTCGTCGGCCTGGCGAAAGCGCTACTGCTGGTTTGGTTCGTGCTGTTCGTCGCGCTGTTCTTCCCGCTCTCGCCCGACCTGCGGCGCGACCTGCACGGGTCGACGTTGGCGGCCTTCATCACTCAATCGAATCAATCGATCGACGATGGCATCCGTAAATCGTTCCCGTGGTTCGCGCAGCCGTTCGCCAAAGACTACTTCAAGCGCGACCACGTGTAGTCGCCGTGCGAACTATGCGACGCCCGCCGGTCGCCGGCCCTCGGTCAGCCGGCTGCGGGCCGCCGCGAACGCGCCGTCGCGCGCCGGAAAACCCTGCGCCGCCAGCGCTTGCTCGAAGGCGGCGAGCGCCGCGAGCACGTCGTCGGCAGTGATGTCGCCCATCGTGCCCATGCGGAAGATCTTCCCTTTGAGGTCCGCCTGACCGCCGCCCAGCACGACGCCGTGGCGTTCGCGCAATTCTTTGATAACCGTGCTCGCATCGATGCCGTCGGGTGCCGCAATCGCAACGACGGTCACCGAGTGCGCGTTCGGCTGCGAGAAAACGCGCAGTCCGGCCGCCTGCGCGAACGCACGAATGGCTTCGGCGTTGCGCGCGTGGCGTGCCCAAGCGTGCGGTGCCCCTTCGGCGTGGTACCGATCGAGCGCGACGTCGAGCGCGAACAAGATCGAGAGCGGCGGAGTCCACGGCGTCCCGCCGTCCCTGGCGAACGTGTGCGCCCGCACGAGATCGAGATAGAAC
>JBOHTW010000389.1:0-4260 GCA_050733835.1 Vulcanimicrobiaceae bacterium
AGTAGGTCAGATAATCGCCGAGCGACATCTGAACCGGGACGATGAGTCCGGCCAACTCGAACTTCTGCGCCAACTCGCAAGCCGTATCTAGGTCGAGCTGCAAGCGGTCCGCCAAATCGCCGAGCGGCGTGCTGCCGTCAATCGCAAACAACAGACCCCACTCGCTCGACCGCAGCCGAACATCCCCGCCGCGATCGCGAAAGTCGGCTACACGAACCAGCACATCGCGGCTTTGAAACGATTGCATTTCCACGGTTAGACCTCCACTACGTCGAGCTCGAGATTGACGGCATCTTTCGCCTTGGGTTGATCGCGCAGGCAGATGATCAGTGACGAACGCTGCCGGTTCCAAATGATCGGAATGACGAACGAGGCCATCTCCTGCGGGAAGCGTACGTCGCCGGACGGCCCGTAAAAGACGACCGGCACCGAGATCATGAATCCCGAACCGAGAAATTCGCGGGCGTTGCCGGAGATCGTGTTCGCAATTTCGCCAACAAAATCGGCGCAGTTCTCATCGGAGTGATCGGACTCCCCGACCATCGTCATCAACTCCTCGACCATCTTACGAGGCGCCGAGTAATAGACGCAACCGCGCTGCGTGCCCGACACCCCGATCACCGCGGAGAAGTCGAACGTCACGCGGTCCGAGTCTTCCCGGACGTACGGCGTGCTGACCTCGGCCGGTGAGGTGGCTACCTGCGTAAAGAATTTTGCCGTTCCATCAACAAAGACTTTTAGGTCACTATCGGTCATCCAATTTAATCCTCGAACAGCTCCGCAAGCTCTCGCGTGAGACCTTCCGGGGTGAATGGTTTGAGCAAGAACCCTTGGGCGCCGCGCTTAATCGCTTCGACGGCAGTCGCCTTGTCCGCAAGCGCCGAGATGACGAGGATTCGCGTGGTCGGTTTCTTGGTCAGAATCGCATCGACGCAGGAGATGCCGTCCATCTCCGGCATGGTGATGTCCATCGTGACGACTTCGGGGTGAAACTCGTCGAAGACGCGGAGCGCTTCGCGGCCGTTGCCGGCCGTCCGGATCTCGTAATCTCCGGTTCCCATGGTGCGCTGGATCGATCGACGAATTATATTCGAATCGTCGACTATGAGCACACGCATCGTTTAGGCGTGAGCCAGTTCGGCAGTCGGCAGCGTGATTTTGAATTCGCAGAAGCGACCGGGCTCGGACAGAACGGAGATGTCGCCGTTGAATTCGTCGATGATTCGCTGCTTGACGATGTTCATGCCCATTCCACGGCCGGCTTCGGACGTTGCCTCATCGGTGGTCGAAAAGCCGGGTTCGAAGATGAGACCAACGATCGTCGAGTCGTCGTAGGCCCGCGGATCGTGGCTGGCAATCATGCCTTGCTCGATTGCGCGGTTACGGATTCGGTCGGTATCGAAACCACGGCCGTCGTCGCGGAAGACAAACCCGAACTGGTTTGGATTGTCGGTCACCGGTCGGATCGTGAGCGTGGCGTGACGTTGCTTGCCGGTCAGCTCGCGCAGGTCGGGAACCTCGACACCGTGCGTCAGGCTGTTGCGCGTCAACTGGATCAGCACGTCTTTGACTGCCCGCCGCTGGGCGTCGTTCAAGTTATGGGTCTCGAAGCCGGCGGCATCCACGCGGACTTCCTTACCAAGCTTTGACGCGATCGAGTTTGCCAGGTCGCCGATGGCAACGACGACTTCATCCGCCGGCCGCAGCTCCGCATAGCGCGGATTGATCTCGGGGTGCTGCGGAGCGCTGGAGAACTTGCTGCGCAGATCCTCGAGTTCTTCGAGGTCGGAACGCATCTCGGACTGAGCGATGACGACCGACAGGAAGTCGTCGCCGCCAAGGGCGGTCCGGTTGCGCAGCTCGCTGAGTTTGCTCTCGAACTCTTCAGCCCGTTTTTCGAAGTATTCGAATTTGATGAGCGCCGCGTTGCCTTTGATGTTGTGGACGCAGCGGAAGATCGTGTCGAGCCGCTTGCGCAGAAGATCCAGATGGCCGGCGCTGGCGGCGGCGAAATCCTGCGCCCGCAGCGTGTCGTTCATCGTATGGATCTGCTCCTTGGCAGTCGCGATGAACTCGTCGAGCGCGAGCGGTTCGATGTGCAGAATGCACAGCAGCAACTCGAACTGACGCTCTTTCTTCTGCTCCGCCTCGCGCAACTGCCGTTCGAGCTGGACGCGGTCGGTGATGTCGTTGACGGCGACGAACACGCGTGCGACGCGGCCGTCCTCGACGATCCGACGGAAGTTGAAGCTCAGGAACTTCGACGTGAAGCCACCGCTGGTCTGATTCGAGAAACTGCACTCGACCTCGTCAAGCGGGTTGACCTTGAGGACGGCGCGCTCTTTCTTTTTGGGGTCAAACAATAGGCCCATGTAGTCGCGCGTCGTGTTGAAGAGACGCTCGGTGAGCAGGCTCTGGAGCAAGAGCATCAGATCGCGGCCGGCAAGTTCTTCGGTTTGGAAGATTTTTTCGAGTTCGGTCGAGTATTGCGGTTGAACGCGGTATTTATCGTCGACCAGCAGCAAGCCTTGATTCACCGTCTGCATGATCAAGTCGGAGCCGCGCTTGGCTTCAGCCAATTCGCGCGATACTGCTTGTTGTTCGGCGACGGCCTTTTCGAGGCTGCCGGCGTATCCGGCCACGCGGCGACTGCCGTCCTGTAAACGGCTGAACAGGCTTGAGACGAGCAGCACGATTCCGAGCACCGCCAGCGTGATGAACGTGAATCGTAGCGACCCTGCGCTATCGATCGAAGCGGTCTGCGCTTCGGACACGTGCGTCGTAACGGCGTTGGAGGCGTTGAGCAGATCGTTGCTTGCCGTCGCGACCGCCCCGGCTGCGGCGCGCAGCGCGTCGGGCGATTGCGCGTTTGCGGAGAGGGCCTTGATCTTCTGAAAGACCGGGACCCACAGCCCCTGGACCTGCCGGAGCGAATCGACCTCGGCGGAGCTCGACGCCCGTTCGACTTGGAGCGGTGCGCCCTTGGTGTCGGCCGTCGTGCCGCCGCTCATCAACGCGAGCAACGTTTGATTGAAGCTCTTGGCGCTGTCGGCGAGATCGCGCTGGTCATCGGCGATCGAATGATGTGCTTGCAGCCCGGCCTCGATCGCGAACGCGTCCTTGGTCATGCGCTGGACGAGGGTGCGTTGGCGTCCGGCGACGTCGATTACCGAGAGCGCTTTGGCCGTGCGCGTGTTTACGGCCGCGTTTTGGAGGACCAGGCCAAACAGGCCGGCCAAAAAGAACAGAACGCCGACGACCAAAAGCAGCGAGAGCGCCGTATTCTTGGTGGTTCGGTTCTGCGTCGTCGTGCGATGCGGAAGAGGCATGCGGCGCCGAAGCTCCTTTGCTTACAGGGATAGACCGCGAGAATCAACGAGAGCGATGAAGCCCTCTTGACAAAGCTATCGGCGTCTCTCTCGCGAGACCTTAGCAGTTTTGGGACGCATCGGATCAAACCGGCGCCGTTTCGCCCGGTCGCCGGACGCCGCGAAGATTGGGGCAGCCGTCCACGGGGTACGAGGCAAACCAGGAGGCTGCTTGTGAAGCTCATCGCTGTTCGCCCGGGTGCGTTGCTGGTACTGGCCGCCGCCCTGGCCGTTGGGGTCATGGTTTCAGCGCGGTCTTCGGCGGTCCAGGCCGCCGGCTTGTCCGTAGAAGTCAACGGCTCGCCGGTCTCGTTTTCGCCCGCGCCGATCGAGCGAGCGGGGCGCGTTTTCGTCCCGTTGCGCGGCGTCTTCGAGCGGCTCGGCGCAAGCGTCGTCTATCAGAGCGGAACGATCAACGCGACGAGCGGCACGCGCACGATCGCGCTGCGTATCGGTTCGACGAGTGCCACCGTCAACGGACAGCCGCAAGCGCTCGACGTCGCGCCCTTCATCGTCGGTGCGAGTACCTTCGTGCCACTGCGGTTCGTCTCGCAGGCCCTCGGTGCGTCGGTCAACTACGACGGCGCAAATCGAATCGTTGCCATCACGACCAACGGCCAAGTCCCGGCCGCGCCGGCGGCACCCGCGCAAAGCGTCGTCCAGCTCAAGGGCGAGGAACCGGCGGCCGGGGCCGTCGTCGCGGCTAAGCAGCCGACCATTTCAGCCGATTTCACCGCTCACGTGGACCCGAACTCGGTGCGCGTGACGCTCGACGGACTCGATGTCACGTCGGCCGCGACCCGCTCGGAGACGGGCATCATCTACGCGCCGCCGTCGCCGCTGCAGGCGACGAAGCACACGGTGCGGGTAACGGGGAAGGAGCCGTCGGGGC
>JBOHTW010000390.1:0-3331 GCA_050733835.1 Vulcanimicrobiaceae bacterium
GCCACCGGCTCCGGCCGGGTGAAATCGCGTCGTTCTATTTCATGCTCTCGGTCGGGCTCGCCGGCCGCGTCGCGGCCGAGCGGGTCTTCCGGTCCTGTCCGACCGCGGATGAAGCGCTCGCGCGGACGAACGCGCACTACGACGAGGTTCTCAACCGGGCGGTCGTGCTCACGCCCGACTTCGACGTGAATCGCGGCGTGCTCTGGGCGAAGGCGAACATGCTCCGGACCGAGGTGCTCTCGCCGACCGGTTGGAGCTTCGTCAACGATCCGACCCGGTCGAACAACAGCGTTGGCCGCGACACCGCCTGGTTTGCGTTCGGCGCCGACTACATCACCCCGGAGTTTGCCCGCGAATCGCTGCTCTGGTATGCAACCCATCTCGAAAAGACGGGGATGGTCGTCGAATACTACGACATCCGCAACGGGAAAAGCGCCGACTACGATCTAAACATCAACGACAACACGCCGCTGTTGATCCTCGGTCTCTGGCACCATTTCAATACGACCGGCGACCTCGGCTTTCTCAAGAAGGTCTATCCGTTCGCGCTCAAGGCGGCGCGGTACATCCTTACGCAGCGCAACAAGCAGGGGCTGGTCTGGTGTACGGCTACCGGCAAATCCGACTGGGGGATCGTCGGTTGGCGCAATGTGATTGCGAACTATCGCCTCTCGGGGGCGACGACCGAACTCAACTCCGAGTGCTACGCCGCGTTCGCGACGATCGGTCACATGGCCCGCGTGCTGAAACGGCACGACGAGGCCGTTGAGTTCAAAACCCATGCCGAAAACCTGCGCACGGCGATCAACGAGCATCTGCTCAACCCGGCGACCGGGTTGTATTACTTGAACATCGACCTGAGCGGCCATCCGCGAACCGACGTCACGGCGGATCTCGTCTTCCCGGTCATGTTTGGGGTGGCTGACGACGAGACGGCCGCCAATATCGTGAGCCGGTTGAGCGTCCCCGAGTTTTGGAGCGGCGCCGGCATCCGAACCGTGCCGCGGAACGCCATCGGTTACGGGCCGATCCACGGTTACGGGTTGCTCGGCGGGGTCTGGGTCGGCGTCAGCTATTGGTACGCGTTCGCGGCCGCGCGATTCAATCAGTCGTTCATGACCTATGCGCTGAAGACCAGCTTCCGGCACTACTCGAGCGATCCGCGGCGCAGCAACACCGTCCCGGGGCAGTTTTCGGAGTGGCTGCACGGAGAAACGCTCGTCAACCAAGGCATGATGCTGTCACCGTGGTTGCCGCCGCGGTATCTGTGGGCGGCGATCGAGGGCGTTGCGGGCCTCGACCTCTCCGGCGGTTCGCCGAGCGTCACCCCGCGGTTGGCGCCGGATTGGAAGTGGCTCGGCGTCCGCAATCTGCCGCTGGCCGGCGAGGACCTGACATGGTTCGTCGTCCGGGTCCCCGAGCTGAAGATGTACGCAAACTTTCACTTCGATCAAGCGATGGCGTACGACGCGTACGACGCCGACATTAGCTCGCAACTCCAGTTGAGCGGCGACCGAGCCGCGGCGATCGCATTGCGAAAAGGCGAACACGTGACGATCTTGATCGGAAACACCACCGATCGGACGATCATCACGGCGGTTCGGCTGCTCGCGAAAATGCGCGGGTCGTATGCGGTGAGGACGTTCAACAGCTTGCGCGGCGACTGGATTGAAAGCCACCTGGCCGACACCTCCGTGTTGGCGAATGGCATCGCGATCGAGTTGGATGCCAAGGGGTTTTGCGTGCTCGAACTTCGTCAGGAGATATAAATGATGGAACAACCCTATGAGTTCGGCGTCAGCGAGTTCACGACGTGGCCGTGGTCGTTCGAACGGGACGTGGAACGGTTTCCCGTCCACGGAGTCGACGCGATCGAGATATGCGAGTTCAAGCTCAACCGAAACGACTACGCGCCGCAGCTCGCCCGCATTGCGTCGCTGAGCTTGACGGTTAGCTCGGTGCAGTCGACCGTCCATTCGCTGTTCCCCGACAGCCTCGCACCGGCGCCGACCGCCCTCGAGGACCGGATGCGGCACATCGAATCGGCGATCGATCGAATCGCGCCGTACGTTCCGAAGGACACGCCATTTGTCGTCATCACTGGCGCGGCACCCGGCGAAGACGCCAGCCGCGTCTACGATGCCGCGCTCGAGTCGCTCAAACGGTTGGCCGAATACGCGGCCCGGCACGACGTTCGGATCGCATACGAAGTCCTCAATCCGGTGCTGTTCAACACGGACACGGCGCTGTTTGGTCTCGATCAGGCGCTCGAACTCGTGCAGCGAGTCGATCACCCGGCACTGGGTCTGTGCGTCGATACCTGGAACATCTTTCAGACGCCCGATCTGCCCGCGGTGATCCGGCAGGCGGGCGATCGCATCTTTCTGGTTCAGGTGAGCGACTGGCACCGCCCGCGGTCGGGCGCCGACCGGATCAGCCTTGGCGACGGCGCGATCGATAACGCGGGGATCATCGCGGCGGTACGGGTGGCCGGCTACCGGCGACCGTATGTCCTGGAAATATTTTCAGGGGAATCGCTGCCGAACTCGATCTGGCGCGCCGATCTCGACGCGGTCCTGGCGAAGAATGCGGCGGCGTTCGCGCAGATCTGGCAGGCGAGTGAGGCAATGTTACATGTTGCCCACTAAGATCTACGATCTAAGCCAGCCGGTCTATTCGAACTGTCCGCAGTATCCCGACGAAAATCCGCGGCCGGTGCAGGTGCGGCTGTTTTACATGCTCGGCGTTCAAGGCGTGAACAAAGAAGTCGTCGAGATGAGCACCCATACGGGCACCCATTGCGATGCACCGTACCATTTTTTCGAGGATGGCGCGACGATCGACCAGGTTCCGCTGGAAACCTACGTCGGGGTGGCGACGATTCTCGACCTGCGCGGCAAGCCGCCGGGCTCGGCGATCGAGCGTGCCGATCTCGAATTGCAGGCCGACAAGATCGCCGAGAGCGATATCGTCTTACTGAACACGGGTTGGTGCAAGAAGCGCGCTAACAGCAAGGAGTTTCTGACGCAGTACGTTTATCTCGGCGGGTCGGGCGCGCAGTACTTGGTCGAGCGAAAAGTCAAGGGCGTCGGCATCGACGCGGTCAGCCTTGGCGGCTACGACGATCCGTCGAAAGCGACGCCGCCGCACCGGACGATGCTCGGCGCCGGGAAGTTCATCGTTGAGGCGCTGAACTATCCCGACGAAGTCATGGACGGCCGCAAGCGGTTGTTCTGCGCGGCGCCGGTGTTGTTACAAGGGTGCAGCGGCGCTTGGGCGCGCGCAATGCTCTGGGAGTATTAAGCCGTGCCGACCCTCTACGGCGCAAGCC
>JBOHTW010000391.1:0-6099 GCA_050733835.1 Vulcanimicrobiaceae bacterium
CGGCGGACGGGTTGCGCCGGATCGACGCGGGCGACGCCGGGCGCGGGCTCGGCCGGCTGGCGGTCGCAGCGTGGCTGGCGATTCCGTATCCCTATCCATGGTATGGCCTATGGTTCTTACCACTTGCCGTCACCCTCGGACGGGGCCAGGGGTCGGCCCTGCTGGGCGGAACCTTTGCGAGCGCCGCACGTTACATCCCCGATATGGTGGGTACGCTTGGACCTATGCTTCGTTTTTTTGTCACTCTGGTCGAACTTGCGCCGTTACTGCTGGCGGCCGGATTGCCGCTTGTCGGCCGCGCCGGCCGGCGTCGGCGCGCCGCCGTGAGCCCGTGACGACGGTTCAGGCCGGGCTGCTGGCGTTCGCCGGATTAGCCGTCGCGTTCGCCGGCCCGCAGAGCGCGCGAGCTCAGACCCCACCGGCGCCCGCGCCGACGACGGCGCCATCGGCACTCGAGAGCCCGCAATCGGCGCCCCCGCCGGCCGCACCACAGCCCGTGCCGTCGCCGGCCGCGGCCAGCCCCGCACCATCGGCGGCGGCTCCGGCGGCTCTCGGGCCGACGCCGGCCTACCGCTTCATCTACACCCCGCCCCCCGCCCCAAGCCCGTTGCCGGACTCGGCGTTGCCCCGAATCCTCGAGGTCGACCTCAGCGACCAGACGATCGTCACGCCGGAACTCGTGCGGCTGCGGGTGCTGACTACGCCCGAGGTCACGACCGTCGTCCTGTCGGCGCTCGGGCGGACGATTCCGCTACCGCAGGTCGCGCCCGGCCAATTCTCGGCGGAGGAGCAGGTTCCGCAACCCCCGGCGTCCTGGCGCAATCGAACTTACCGCATCGCCGTCGTCGCCACCATGGCCGACGGCCGCCACGATTCCGTCGAGATTCCCATCTTGCTCCGATAGCCGAAGGCACCGCCCATCGCTACCCTCGCCCCATCGCTCGTCCGCGCCCTGCCGAGCTCGAGCCGTTCGCTGGCGACCTTGATCGACCGGTTGCGCTCGACCTCGGCCGCGTTCGCGTTGCGCGAAACCGTCGCGGCCGCTCGCCCCTATCTGCTCGCGGCGCTGGCGGCGGCGTTGCGCCGGCCGATCTTGATCGTCGTGCCGACCGCCGACGTCGCCGAGCGGACGTTCGCCGACCTTTCGTACTATCTCGGCGCCGGTCAGCCGGGGAACGGCACGCCGCCGCCGAGCCTCGCCCTCGTGCGGCCGCGCGAGGAGAGCGTCGGCGCGCTCGAGAGCCCGACCGAACGCAGCGCCCGAATCAGCCTGCTTGCCGATCTGGCCGACGGCGTGCCGCTGATCGCGGTCGCGCCGGTCGCTGCGCTGCGCCAATACGTGATTCCGCGCGCCGTCTTCGCTGCGCTGCGGTTCACCGTGCGACGCGGCGGCGACTGCGGATTCGAAGATTTGCAGCAGCGGTTGTTCGAACTCGGCTACCGGCGCGCCGACGTCGTCTCGGCCGCCGGTGAGTTCGCAGTCCGCGGCGGCATCGTCGACTCGTTTCCGGCAACCGCCGATGCGCCGGTGCGCATCGAGTTCTTCGGCGATGAGATCGAGTCGATTCGCGCGTTTGATCTGAACACGCAGCGCAGTTTACCCGACGGCGAACGCGCCGAGATCGCGATTGCGCCATGGAGCGAGATCTCGCGCGCGCCGCGCCACCGCGCCGCCGTCCTCGACCGAATCGGCGGCTCGCCGGCGGTGCAAAGCGCCGCGCGGGCCTTCCTCGAAAGCGGCGCCGATCTGCCCGAGGCGTGGCTGTCGCTGGCCTACGACGCGCGCGAAACGCTGCTCGACCATCTGGCCGCCGATGCGATCGTCGTGCTCGAAGAACCGGCGCTGCTCGCGACGATCGAACGCGGGCTCGAAGACGAGCGCTCGCACGAAGAGCAGACCCTGCTGGCCGCCGTCGGCGCCGGCGAACTCTCGGTCGACGAGCGGCTCGTCGGCGAGGCATTGCTCGCCGAAGTCGCCGCGCCGCATCCGACGTTGGCGGCGCTCGCCGCGCCGCTCGCGCAGCACGCGGTCGTGTGCTTGCCCGGTGCGATCGAGCCGCCGGGGGAACTCGCGTGGTTGCCGGCAATTCGCGAAACGTTCGCGCTCGAGACGCGACCCGTCGAGCATTTTAACCGGCAGACGACGCTGTTCTTGGAGGCGGTCAGCGGCTGGGTCGCCGCCGGCGAGACGGTCGCCGTCGTCTCGGCGGGGACGACGCGCATCACCGAAATGCTGCGCGGTGCGGGCCTGTCGGTCGAACGGTCCGCGACCTTGCTGCACCTGCGCGCGCAAGGCGCCCAGACGGCCCGCGGCCGGATCGTGTTCGTCGACCACGGCAACATCGATGCCGGCTTCGCCATCCCCGGCATGCGCCTGCGCGTCCTCGGCGACCGCGAGATCTTCGGCCAGCCGCCCAAGCGCGTCAAGCTGCGCGCGGTCAAGGAAGGCGTTCCGGTTACCTTGGCCGACCTCAAGGTCGGCGACCACGTCGTCCACGCGGTCCACGGCATCGGACAGTATCTCGGCCTGCGCACCGAGACGATCCTCGGCGCGACGAGCGATTATTTGGACCTAAAGTATGCCGGCACCGACCGGATGCTCGTGCCGGTCACCCAGATGCACCAGGTTACAAAGTTCAGCGCCAGCGACGGCAGCCCGCCGCGGCTCTCGAAGATGGGCGGCGGCGATTGGGCGCGCACCAAGACGCGCGTCTCCGAGCAACTCGCCAAGATTGCCGATGGCCTCGTCGAGTTATACGCCGAGCGCGAGGTCGCGCAGGGCCACGGGTTCCCGCCTGACACGCCGTGGCAGGCCGAACTCGAAGAGGCGTTTCCGTACGACACGACCGTCGACCAGCAAACGGCGATCGACGAAGCGAAGGGCGATATGGAGCGAGCACGGCCGATGGATCGGCTGGTCTGTGGCGACGTCGGCTACGGGAAGACCGAAGTGGCGGTCCGCGCCGCATTCAAAGCAATCGCCGACAAGCGCCAAGTCGCCATCCTCGTTCCGACGACCCTGCTCGCCGCACAACACCATCGAACGTTCGCGCAGCGGTTTGCCGGCTTTCCGATTCGCATCGAGGAACTTTCGCGCTTCAAGACGCGCAAGGAACAGCAGCTGATTTTGCGCGATCTCGCCGACGGCAAGGTCGACCTGGTCGTCGGGACCCACCGGCTACTGCAAAAGGACGTCGTGTTCGCCGACCTCGGGTTGATCGTCATCGACGAAGAGCAGCGCTTCGGGGTCATGCACAAGGAACGCCTCAAGCAAATGCGCGCAACCGTCGATGTGTTGACCCTGTCGGCGACCCCGATTCCGCGCACTCTGCAGATGTCGCTGCTCGGCGTGCGCGATCTCTCGCTGATCCAGACGCCGCCGAAGAACCGGCTTGCGATCAAGACGATCGTCGTTCCGGCCTCCGACGCGATCGTGCAGAAGGCGATCGTCAGCGAACTCGATCGCAGCGGTCAGGTGTACTATCTCCACAACCGGATCGAATCGATCTACGGCGTGGCGCGCGCGCTCGAGCAACTTGTGCCAAAGGCGCGCGTCGCGGTCGCCCACGGCCAGATGCACGAGACCGAACTCGAACCGATCATGACGCGGTTCATCGAGGGCGAACTCGACATCTTGGTCGCGACCACGATCATCGAAAACGGAATCGACATCCCCAACGTCAACACGCTGATCGTCAACGATGCCGACAAATTCGGGCTCGCGCAACTCTATCAACTGCGCGGCCGGGTCGGCCGCTCCAACCATCAAGCCTACGCCTACCTGCTCTACCAGGCCCACAAAGTTCTCAGCGACGATGCCAAGGCGCGGCTGGAAGCGATCCGCGAGTTCGCGCACCTGGGCAGCGGGCTGCAGATCGCGATGCGCGATCTCGAGATTCGCGGCGCGGGCAACCTGCTCGGGGCGGCTCAGTCGGGTTTTATCGGCGCGGTCGGCTTCGAGACCTACTGCGAATTGCTCGCGCAGGCGATCGCCGGCCGCAAGGGCCGCGCGGCCGATCTCGTCGACCGGCGCGAAGCCGTCATCGACATCAAACTCGATGCGTTCGTCCCCAACGACTACATCCCGCAGGTCTCGCAGAAGATCGCCGTCTATCAGCAGCTCGCGGCCGCCCGCAGCGCCGCCGAGGTCGACGAGATCCTCGCCGGCGTCCGCGATCGGTTCGGGCCGGTGCCCGCACCGTTGGAAAATCTCGCGGAAGTCACGAAATTGCGGACCGTCGCGCTCGCCAAACGCGTCACCCGCGTCGTCGTCGACGAACGGCGGCTGACGCTCGGCGTCGGCAGCGGCTTTGAGATCGCCCCGAACTCGATTCCAAAGCTCCAGTCGCTAACCAAAAACCGCTTCCGGTTCGGCGACGGGAAGATTTTGGTCGACCTGCCGGATCAGCCGATCGCCGCGTCGCTGGCGCTGCTCGGCGCGTTGCTCGAAGCACTTTGATAAGAGGAGATTGGCGGCGCGGGCGGGGAAGGGGCGGTGCTTGGGGGCCGTCAGGGCCCCGTTTGTTGTGTCCCCCCGCCCCACCCTGGAGAAATCGATGTCGCCTCAGCGCCGTCTCGTTGCTCTCGCCGCCGTTCTGACGGTCGGCGTCGCCCTCGCCGCTTGCTCCGGAGCCTCCGGCGGCGGTGGGAACATCGCCTCGGTCAACGGCGAAAACATCACGCGCACCGAGTTCGACAAACAACTCGAAAACGGACCGCAGGGCAAAGCGGTGCTGTTCCAGTTGGTGCAGGGCGACTTGATCGACCAGTACGCCAAACAAAACAAGATCGCGGTGAGCGATGCCGACGTGCAAAAGAAGATCGACGAGATCAAAAGCAAGTATCCCCCGGGCCAGTTCGAACTACTGCTCAAGCAGCAGGGGCTCTCGACGGCCGATCTCGATCACCTCATCCGCCGCCAGTTGATCCTGCAACAGGCCGTCGGCAAGAGCGTCACCGTCAGCGACGCCGAGATCAAAGCATACTACGACAAGAATCACAAAGTGCTCGACACGCCGGAGCAAATTCGCGCGCGCCATATCCTGGTTCCCGACATGAAGACCGCCGAGCAGGTCGAGGCCAAACTCAAGGCCGGTGGCGACTTCGCCGCGCTCGCTAAGCAGTTCTCGACCGATCCGAGCACCAAGGATCGCGGTGGTGAACTTGGATTCTTCAACAAAGGTCAGATGGTGCCGTCGTTCGAGCAGGCCGCGCTTGCGCAACCGATCGGCAAGGTCGGTCCGCCGGTGAAATCGCCGTTCGGCTACCACATCATTCAAGTCGAAGAGCGCAAGCCCGCGCAGTCCGCGACCCTTGCGAACTCGAAAGAAAAGATCAAACAGCTGCTGACGCAACAAGCCGAACAGCAGCAGGTTCCGGTCTTCCTCGCCGAATTGCGGAGCAAGGCGAACATCCAGATCTTCGACGACCGCCTCAAGGATGCAATCCCGCCGACCGCGCCGCTGCCGGCGTCGGCCGCGAGCGCCGCTCCTGCTCCTGCCCCGGCGGCGACCAGTGCCGCCAGCCCGCCGGCGCAGCCGACGAAGTAACCCGGCGGGCCTCGCGCGCCGGGCTCCGAAGCTAGCTCCCGTGCCGTCCGCACCGTCGACCATCCGCATCGTCGGCCTCGGCCCCGGCGACCCACACCTGCTGACCTTGGGGAGCCTCGAGTCGCTGCGCGCGGTCGGGCGCGTCGTGCCGGTCCTGGCGCCGCCGGAACTCGTGCTCTTCCTGGAAAGCGAAGGCGTGCAGGTTGTTCGCGGCCTGGTCGACGACGCGTCGCTCTTCGTCCGCGGTTCGAGCGACGTGATCGAGCGATTCGCCGGCCGGCTCGGCGACGCGCCGGTCGCAATCGGCGTGCTGGGCAATCCGCTCTCGGACTTTCCGGGCCTGCCGATTCTGTTGCGCGAACTCGAACAGCGCGGTCATGCCTGCGAACTGGTGCCGGGCGTCCCGCGCGCGACACTCCAAGCATCACTGGCGATGCCGCTCGTCCCGCTGCCGCCGGCCTCGACGCACCACTCGTTCGACGACCTCGTCGAGATCATGGCGCGCCTGCGCAGTTCGTGCCCGTGGGATCGCGAGCAGACGCACCGCTCG
>JBOHTW010000392.1:0-11643 GCA_050733835.1 Vulcanimicrobiaceae bacterium
ACCAACGCGATGACGGTGACGAGTGGCAGATACCGCACCGCCAATGCGCGCGAGGATTGCCAGCCGCACGCAACGGCGATCAGCAAGCCAAAGGCTAGAAACTGTTGCTGCGCTGCGGCCAGACCGATCAACACGCCGGTCGGAAGCCAGGTTGTGCGACTCAGCTCGAGGCTAAATGCTGCTATCCACGGTAGGATGGCGTATGCCAACAGAAACGGCACATGCCCGGCCTGTAACTCATTGAGCGTGAGTGGATTCGCGCAATATACGAAAATGGCGACGAGCGTGCCGGTGCGATTGATGCGAAGGCATTGGCAAAGGAGGCCGATGCCGATTGCAGATGCGAATGTTCCGGCGGCAAGCGTAGCCAGTAGCGCGAGCTTGGGTCCGAGCGACGCACAAAACGCACCAGCCAACAAATATGGCCACCACGCTTCCGGGTAAACCTGCGGTGAGCCGTGACCCGATCCGTTCCAAGGCCGCATGCCCGTGGCCGCAAACGGAGCGCATTGTGCGTGGACGGCCGGCCACTGCCAGTCGTGTTGAAAGGCGGGTATGCCCGAATGAAACGCAAGCGGTGCAAGTTGCAGAACGGTAATGATCGCCGCGACCGGCAAGCAA
Source organism: Vulcanimicrobiaceae bacterium (assembly GCA_050733835.1). Lineage (GTDB taxonomy): Bacteria > Vulcanimicrobiota > Vulcanimicrobiia > Vulcanimicrobiales > Vulcanimicrobiaceae > JBOHTW01. The sequence goes on from JBOHTW010000392.1 coordinate 622, forward strand.
GTGACAGAGCCGATTCCAACCTTGAACCACCAACTCTGCTTGGCCGGATAATCGCTCAACGTCGGTGCTGCCTGCTAAGACGCGGTGGACGTGAGCGTTGGTGAGGCGGCATCCTTCGTCGAGACTTGCGGAATGCCGACACTCGGCCACTCGATTGCGAGCGTGGGATCGTCCCACCTTACCGTGAACTCGCGGGCTGGATCGTACAACGCGCCCTGCTTGTATGAGAAGACAACGTCGTCGGTCAGCGCCAAGAAGCCATGCGCAAAGCCACGTGGAATGTACAGTTGGAGATGGTTGCGGTCCGATAGTTCGAAACCTTCCCACTTGCGGTAGGTCGGCGAATCGGGGCGCAGGTCGACGATCGCGTCCCAGACCTTCCCCCGCAGCACCTGCACGAGTTTGCTCATCTCGGGATCGCCATGCAGCCCGCGGAGCACGTTTCGCGACGAGAACGAGACGCTATCCTGAACGAACTCGTCGGTCAGGCCTAGTTCGCGATATTTTTGGGTCGAGTACGTCTCCTTGAAGAAGCCGCGGTCGTCTTCGTGTACGTCGGGGACGAAGATCAGGGCATCTTTCAACGTGGTCGCTCGAACCGCAAGGGCCATGTCCCTCCCGATTCATCCCGTCGATAGACGCCCCTGCGCATAGGACCCTTGGGCCAGCCGGCTTCCACCGAAGCTGCTAGTCACTCTACGGCCAACCCGGTATAACTGAGGCCATGGGCATGCGGTCCTTCGTGAGCGATGGGGTTGTCGTGCGTCAGATCGAGCCGGTGCGGCGGGGGTTGGGGAGCGCCGTCCTGCTCGATCGTGACGGCGTCTTAAACGACAAAATTGCCGACGGGTACGTGCTCTCGTTGTCGGACCTCGTCGTTCGCGACGACGGGCTCCACGCTGCTGCCATGCTAACCAAAGCGGGCTTGCCGCTTATTATCGTGACCAACCAAAGCTGCGTCGGCCGCGGCTACCTGACGATTGTCGAGCTCGACCGGATCATGGACGAACTGCTCGCGCGATTGCGGCGTGCCGGTGCCGAGATCGCCGGCTGGTACTGCTGCCCGCACGATCCCGCCGCCGGCTGCGCCTGCCGCAAACCCGGAACCCGGCTACTGGAGATCGCCGCGCAAGAGCACGGCATCGACCTGGCGCGGTCGTTCGTGATCGGCGACTCCGTCGGCGATATCGAGGCGGCGATGCACGTCGGCGCAACCGGACTACTGATCGACTCGAGCGCGAAAACCGGGGCGCTGCAGGCCGCTCGAACCATCATCGAGGAGATGCATGTCGGTGCACGTTGAAGAGCCCCGGAGCGAGCAAGCGCTTCCGGCGGCACACAAAATCGTCATTCGGAGCCGGGCCCCGCTGCGGATCAGCTTCTGCGGCGGCGGCACCGACGTGCCACCGTACCCCGAGCAGTTCGGCGGCTGCGTGCTATCGTGCACGATCGACAAATACGCCTACGTCTCGCTGCGGCCGCGCAGCGACGATTCGATCCACGTGCGCTCGCTCGACGCCAACGTCGACATCGCCTACCAACCCCACGCCAACGGCGCCGCCGACGGCAAGCTCGACCTCGCGACCGCGATCTTTCGGCGGTTTGGCGCCTCGGGGCTCGACGTCTTCATGCACTCGGACGCCCAGCCGGGCAGCGGCCTCGGTTCGTCGTCGGCGATGATCGCCGCACTCTCGGGCGGCCTCGCGCGCTGGAAAAACATCCACTACTCGCCGTATGAATTGGCCGGGCTCGCCTGTGCGATCGAACGCGACGATCTGCAGATCGTCGGCGGCTACCAGGATCAATACGCCGCCGTCTTCGGGGGCTTCAACTTCATCGAGTTCTCGGGCGCCGGCGTCGAAGTCACGCCGCTGCGGCTGCCCTACGAGACGATCGACGAGCTGCACTACCATCTCTTGCTGTGCGACACCGGCAAGACGCGGCTCTCGTCGAACATTCTCAAGGAACAGACCGCCAACGTCGTGCAGCGGACCGGCGACACGCTGCAGAGCCTCCACACGCTCAAGGCGATGACGGTTGCCATGAAGGCCGCGCTCCTACGCGGCAAGCTGATGGATTTCGGCGATCTGCTCCACAACGCGTGGCTCGCCAAACGCAAGCTGGCGAGTTCGATCAGCAACGGCCAAATCGACGAGCTGTACAGCGCTGGCCGCGCGGCGGGCGCAACCGGCGGCAAGATCCTGGGTGCCGGCGGCGGCGGCTATCTGCTGTTCTTCGTGCCGTTCACGCGGCGCGAACGCGTCGCGCGAGCCCTGACGGCGGCCGGCTGCGGGGTGACCAGCTTCGCGTTCTTCCAGGGTGGGACGCGGACGTGGGCGGCCTCGCCCGATACGTGGGTCGACGCGACTCCGACTGCCTGACCGGTTGCCGATCATGACGCGAGCCGGCCGGTGAGAATCGTCTCGATCGTCGGTGCGCGGCCCGAGTTCGTGCAGGCCGCCGTGCTTTCGCGTGCGTTGCGCGAGCGCCACCACGAGATTCTCGTCCACACGGGTCAACACTACGACGACCTCATGTCGGACGTGTTCTTTCGCGATCTCGGCCTCCCCGAAGCCGACGTCAACCTCGGCATCGGCTCATCGACCCTGTGGGGCACGGTTGGTTCGCTGCTCGCGCGCCTGGGCGACGAGTTGCAACGCATCGATCCTGACCTTGTGGTCGTCCGCGGCGACACGAGCAGCACGATCGCCGGTGCGCTGGCTGCCCGCCAGACGAACTATCCGCTCGCGCACATCGAGGCCGGGATGCGGTCGTTCGATTTGACGATGCCGGAGGAGACCAATCGGGTCGTCGCCGACCATCTCGCCGACTTGCTGTTCGTCACCGATGAAGCGACCGCGCACCGGCTGGCGGACGAAGGCATCCGCGATCGCGTCTTCGTCGTCGGCGACGTGATGTACGACACGTATCTCGAGACGGTCGCCGGCCTCGATGGGGCCGCGCCGGCAATCGGCCTCGCGCCGCGGTCCTACGATCTGTTGACGATTCACCGGCAGGAGAACACCGACGAGCGCGCCGTGCTGACGCGTTTGATCTCGGCGTTCGCCGAGGCGCCGCGGCCGGTGGTCTTTCCGGTTCACCCCCGCACGCGTGCAAGAATCGCCGAGTTCGATATCGTCGTTCCGCCGGCGCTGCGCTGCGTTGAGCCGTTCGGCTATCGTGAGATGATCCAGATGGAGCGCGATGCGCACCGCATCTACACCGACTCCGGCGGGGTCCAGCGCGAGGCCTATTTCGGCGGCGTCGAATGCGTGACGCTCCGCGAGCGAACCGAGTGGACGAATACGATCGATGCGGGTTGGAACCGGCTCGTCGGCTCGTCGGTCGACGCGATTCGCGCAACGTTTTCGGAAGCGCCGCGGACCGCCGGCCCGCGACCGCCGATCTTTGGTTCGGGCGACGCCGCCCGCCGGATCTGCGCCGCGCTCGAAACGCCAGCGGCCCTCGACGCGATCGCCGGCGCGCGTCAGCTTCGAGAAATTCGCCGGCCGAAGGTCCGCTCGCAAGGCTGACCAACTCCTCAGACGGGTAGGACCTTTAGCCCAGGGTCCCGCTCCCCGGCGGACGCGAATAGACCGGCCAGGAGAGAGAGCGTCAGCAATGATTGCGATTCGTATGCGCGTCCCATTAGTTCAGCCGCTTATCGATGAGCGGGAGATAGACGCTGTCTCGCGCGTCCTGCGTTCGGGTCAGCTCGCGCAGGGCCCGGAAGTTGCGGCGTTCGAACAAGAGTTTGCCGATAGCTGCGGCGCGCGCCATGCGGTCGCGATGAACTCCGGCACGGCTGCAAACCATGCGGCGCTGGCGGCGCTTGGCGTCGGTGCCGATGACGAAGTGCTGACGACGCCGTTCACGTTTGCGGCGACGTCGACGCCGATCTTAATGCTCGGCGCGCGACCGCGGTTCGTCGATATCGATCCGCGAACGTTCAACGTCGATGTTGCGCATCTCACCGCCGCGATCGGCCCGCGAACCAAGGCCGCGATTTTAGTCGATCTGTTCGGGCTGCCGTTCGATCGAACCGGCATCGATGAACTCGCCGGCCGCGGCATCCGCGTCGTCGAGGACGCCTGCCAGGCGGTCGGAGCGCGGCGCGACGGGCGGACCGCCGGGACACTTGGGGCCGCCGGCGCGTTCTCGTTCTATGCGACCAAGAACATCATGACCGGCGAAGGCGGGATGCTCGTCACCGACGATGACCAAATCGCGGCCGGCGCCCGGCGCTTTCGCCAGCACGGGATGAGCGAGCGGTACGAGTACGTCGCGCTCGGGTATAACTATCGCATGACCGACGTGCTGGCGGCGCTGGGACGGGTCCAGCTCGGGCGGCTCGACGCGATCGCCGCCGCCCGCCGGGCAAACGCCCGGCGCTACGACGCGGGGCTGGCGGGGGTTCCGGGGCTGACCCCGCCGTTCGTTCCGGCCGGCGTCGAGCACGCCTATCACCAATACTCGGTCTTGATCGACCCGGACCGGGCCCCGAGCGGCCGCGACCGCGACGCCGTCCGCGCCTTCCTCGCCGAGCGCGAGGTGTCGACCGGGGTCTACTATCCGACCCCGCTGCACCTCAACCGCCTGTTCGCGGCGTTCGGCGACGGTCCGGGCGCGTTTCCCAACGCCGAGGCGGCGGCCCGCCGCGTCCTCGCGCTACCGATTCATCCGCTGCTCAGTTCCCAGCAAGTCGACTACGTCATCGCCAACCTGCGCGAAGCGCTCGGGGTCGACCGATGAGGCGGCTGCGCGTCGGGGTCATCGGATTCGGTTCGATCGGCCGGCATCATGCCCGCAACCTGGCGGCGATGCCCGACGTCGATCTCGTCGCCGTCGTCGACCCAAGTGAAGTCGCTCGCCGGTCGGCCGCCGAAGCGGGCCATCGCGCGTTCGCCCGCGTCAACGAACTGGTCGCCGCCGGCATCGACGCGGCCGTCGTCGCCGTGCCGACGTCATACCACGAAGAGGTTGCGCTCGCGCTGATCGAGCGGTCGATCGCGGTGCTGGTCGAGAAGCCGCTCGCGCACAACTTGATCGCCGCCAAGCGCGTGATCGAGGCCGCCAAACTGCGCGGCGTGCCGCTGATGGTCGGCTACGTCGAGCGCTACAACCCCGCGATGGAGCAAGTCCGAAACTTCGTCGCCGAAGGGAATCTCGGTACGCTGTTGAGCATCAGCGCCCGGCGCGTCGGCGGCTTGCCGCCGCGCATCAACGACGCCAACGTGCTGGTCGACATCGGCGTCCACGACATCGACATCGTCGCGTTCATCACCGGCGCGCGTCTGCATCTGGTCTCCGCTCAGGGCGGCATGGCGCATCTCACCGACCGGCTCGACTACGCGACCGTGTACCTTTCGGTCAACGGGACCTCGGTGCACATCGACACGAATTGGGCGACGCCGGTGAAGATCCGCAACCTCTCGATCACCGGCACGCGCGGTTATGCCAACGTCGACTACATCACGCAGGAAGCTTGGTTCGTGCCGGGTCAGAGCTTCGCACCGACGGCGACATATGAAGCGCTGGTCGCTCAGTACGTCGACGGTACACCGGTCGCGATGCCGGTCGCCAAGTGCGAGCCGCTGGCGCGCGAACTGCAGGTATTCGTTGCCGGCGTGCGCGGCGAGCCGTTGCCCGATCCGCGAATCTCGCTGGCCTCGCTGCGAATCGCCGAAGAGGCGACCGCCTACATCGCCCAGCACAAACTTCAAGCCGTCGTAAGCGCCTAGTTCCTATGGGGATTGCCGCGACCGCGTTCGTCCATGCGACGGCGCTGGTCGAATCTGACGCGACGATCGGCGAAGCCAGCCGTATTTGGCATCACGCCCACGTCCGTACGCGGGCGCAAATCGGTGCGCGCTGCATCGTCGGCAAGGGCGCGTTCGTCGACTTCGGCGTCGTCATCGGCGACGATTGTAAATTACAAAACTATGCGTGCGTCTATCACGGCGTCACGCTCGGCCGCGGCGTCTTCGTCGGCCCGCATGCGGTCTTTACGAACGACCTGCGACCACGGGCGACGACGCCGGAGTTCGCGCCGCTACGGGATGGGGACTGGGAGATCGGCGTGACGACGGTCGACGACGGCGCGGCGATCGGCGCGAACAGCACGATTCTGCCGGGCGTGCGGATTGGCCGCTGGGCGATGATCGGCGCCGGTGCGGTCGTCACCCGCGACGTCGAAGCGTTCGCGCTGGTGGTTGGATCGCCGGCGCGGCGCATCGGCTGGGTCTGCGCCTGCGGGGTGCGCATCGGCGAAGGTTCGCGCACGTGCCCGCGCTGTCGAACCTTACCGGCGGATCACCCGCTCGCGTAACCGCCGGCTCGGCTAGAACCGCCGAACGTTGGCGAGGCCGGTTTCGCGGAATATCTTGTCGATCGCTTCGATGTTGTCGGCCCTCGCGAAGTAGGCGACGACCGAGCGGCCGCGTTCGAGCGCTTCGAGATAGTTGTCCATCTCGGAGTCGGGGATCTCGAGGTCCCCGAGCCGGTCCGCGAGCGACTCGTTGCGGAAGAACCGCATCCCGGCGTTTCCACCGGTCAAGCCGGGGACGCCCGTGCTTTGATCGTCGACGAGCAAGTCCGCACCGATGATTCCGCTAGCGACGTTTTCGACCGACTCTTCGGGGCCGATCACCTGAATCGGATCGAGTGCCAGACCCGCCGCGCGCAACGCGGCCTCGAGGCGGTCGGTTTGGCCGTCCTGCGAGATCCCCGTAATAACCAGTGCCACCCGGCGCTCGTTACGACGTCTTCATCGGCGTCCCTCCGATCGGCGGTCTCGGCGCCGACCGTTGGAAACTTGCCTCGCTGGTGATGCCGAGGATCGCCGCGCCCAGGCCAATCAACGCGACCAGCGCCGTCACCGCCCAACCGAAGACCGGGATCGCCTCGGCGGCGCTCACGACGACCAGACCCAGCACGAGCGCGGCCAGCGGCGAGGGCGCCGCTTGTGGGCGCGCAAGTTCGAACAGGCGGCGGCCGATCAGAATCGCGACCGCGCCTTGACCGATCCAGATGCCCGCGAAGAGCGCCGCCACCTCGACCACGATCAACGGGATTCCGATGATCGAGAGGGCCAGCAAGATCGCGATCGGCACGACCGCGACCGCCGCGAGCGTTCCGACGGCCGCCGACAGCCCGGGGTGACGCTCGACCCGGTCAAGCGCCACCCGCACGCGCAGCGGGAAGAGCAGGAAGACCAACAGCACGAGCGCGCTGTACGCGAGCCCGGTCAACAGCCGCCGGTTCTCCGCGACCAAGATCGGTGCGCCGAAATGCGGCGCGACCCACGGCACGATGCCACCGATCGAATCGGCGGGAACGTAGGTCACGTCGCCGCCGACTTGGCAGTCGGGCGTATCGAAGCTGCCCCAAAAGACGCGCACGTCGCCGGCGACGGCGCCGCCGTCACAAACGACGTTGGCGAAGATGACGTCGAGGTCGCCGTTGATGACGTCGTTCGGACCAATCGTGTCGTTGCCGAACCAGACGGTCTTCGCCGGAATCGTGTGCGCCGCGACCGCGCGTGTCGAGATGCCGATGAAGCCGACGGCGACGACCGCGAGCAGGAACAGCAGTAGGCGCGAGCCGAGCGGTTGGGCCGGCATCGATCTCATCGCAGTGCCTCCGGCGGGTTGGCGACCAGGGTTGAGAGCCGCGGGCGGACGACGCCGAACGTCACCGCCATCGCCGCTAGCGCGACGCCGTCGACGAACAGGATGATCGCAACCGCCGTCGTCACGCTCGAGGTCGCGCCGCCGAACAGGTGGGCGCTGGCGTGCGCCAAGCCCCCGAACGCCGCATGCATTCGCGCGGCCGACAGATCGAGAAACGCCAGCATCGCCCGCGCATTGGCGCCGCCGAGCATAAACGCTAGCGCGATGATCGTCCACGCGAATGCGAGATACGCGCCGGCGACCGCAACCAGCGGTTCGCGGCGAACCGCCGGTGCGGGGATCGCGCGGACCTCGGCCATCGTTTTGAACGTGAAGTTGGGTGCGGGTTCGAACGGTCGCGGGTGCACGAGCGCCGCTTCGACGGCCGCGAGCTGCTCGTAGAGCGAGCGGCAGGGTCTGCAGCCGTCGAGATGCGCGGCGACCCGGATCCGCTCGGCCGGCGCGAGCGTTCCATCGACATGCGCGGCGAACCGGCGTTCACAAGACGAGCAGTGCACGAGTTCCTCCTGAAGGCTGACGAACGGCGGATGCGGCTTGGGCGACCAATGCCGCCTCGCGTTGACGCAGCTTTTGCGCGAGCGCGAGTTTACCGCGGTGAATCAGCGTCTTGACGTTACCGAGCGTCAACCCGGTCGTCTCCGCGATCGTCTGATAATCCATATTGTCGTAGTAGCGCAACGCCAGCACCGTTCGCGTGCGCTCGGGGAGTTCAGCTAGCGCCGCTCGGACCTCGGATTCGGTCTCGGAGCGCACGACGCCGCCGACCGGGTCGGCCTCGCGCGAACTGTCGCGCAGCGTGTTCTCCAGGGTTCGCTCCTCGCCCAGCTCCAAGGTTGCCGGCCGTTTGAGGGACTTGCCGAGGTGGGTGCGGACGACGTTGCGTGCGATGTGGTATATCCAGGTTGAAAACTTGCCGAGCGTCGGGTTGAAGGTTGCCAGATGCGCGTAGGCCCGCAGGAAGGTCTCCTGCGAGAGGTCGGCTACGTCGGCTGACGAGCGTACGCTGGCTCCTATGAAATTCGTGATGCCTCGCTTGTAACGATCAACCAAGACGGCAAACGACTCGCGTTCGCCGCCGAGGATTAGCCGGACCAACTCCTCGTCGGTCTGCTCGGCGATCGTCATCCTGCCTTTCCCGATCGATGTTTTGTGGTTACTGTGACCCCCGGAGAAAAGTTGCACGCAGGCACCGGTCCTTCGGTCACTAAGATGGGGGCGCGATGGCTTTGGCACCCTTGCTGCAGCGGGTCCTCCTTATCGGCGGGACCGGCCAGCTCGGCAGCGAGTTGCGGGCCGTTCTGGCCGATGCGCCGGTCACCGCCCCCGCGCGGAGCGAACTTGACGTCGAGCAGCCGGCGCGCGTCGCGCAGGCTTTGCGCGATCACCGCCCGACCTTGGTGATCAATACGTCGGCGTTCCATCACGTCGAGACCTGCGAGGCGCAGCCCGAGCGGGCGTTTGCGGTGAACGCGCTGGCGGTCGACCGGCTGGCCGCGGCCAGCGCGGCGGCTGGGGCGGCGTTTGCGACCTTCAGCTCGGACTACGTCTTCGACGGCCGCAAACGGGCGCCATACGCCGAGACCGACGCGACCGCGCCGCTCAACGCCTACGGCGCCTCGAAACTCGCCGGCGAACACCTGACCCGGCGCCATGGCGACCGCCATTTCGTCATTCGCACGAGCGGCCTCTACGGCGCGGTCGTCAGCACCGTAAAAGGCTACACGTTCATCGACCGCATTCTGCGCCAGGCGGCCGCCGGCGAGCCGCTGCGGGTCGTCGACGACGTCGTCTTCTCGCCGTCGTATGCCGTCGACGTCGCGCGCGCGGTTCGCGGGCTGATCGAACGCGAGGCGTACGGCACCTACCATATCAGCAACGCGGGCGCGTGTTCGTGGTACGACTTCGCCGTCGAAGGGTTGCGGGCGGCCGGCTTGACCGCGCCGATTGAGCGGACGAGCGCGCGCGACTTTGCGTCGGCCGTTCGGCGCCCCGGTTACTCGCCGTTCGCCCACGAAGGGATCGCCCGAGCGGGCCTGGCGCCGATGCCGAGCTGGCAAGCTGGTCTGCGGGATTATTTGACGGTTCGCCGGAGCGACTGACTTTGGCCGGTTAGACCGTAGGCGGTGACGTTGCCGGCGGTGTCGACGACGTACAACCCGCTCGGCACGATCGCGGGCGAAGCGTAGAACGGCGACGGGCCGGCGGCCGACCAAAGTTTTGCGCCGGTGTTGACATCGAGCGCGACGACCGCGTTGTCGAGGTCGGCGAATGCGATGCCGCCGGCGAGCGCCGCGTAGCCGGCGACCGGCACGAGGCTCGCTACCGACCACCGGACGTTGCCGAGATCGTCGTAGGCCAGCAACTTGCCGCCGGGAACCGGATTGACGGTCGGGTCGGCGAGGTCGCCGGTACTGGCGATGAGCATGGTTCCATCGGTCGTCGGCGTTCCGATGCCGCCGTAGCCGTCGACCGCTCCTAGCGGCGCCTGCCAGTCGACGCTCCCGGTGGCCGCGTTGAGTTCGTAGACCTGCGCGTTCTTGCCGGTCGCGAACGCGTCGTCGTCGTCAAGCAACACGCCGCCGCCGAAGTCGTCGTCGGAGATTGAGGCGGCGCCGGTGACCGCCCAACGCAGGCTCCCCGCAAGATCGACCGAGACGATTGCGTTGGCGTTCGCCGTTGGCTTCGTGCACGTGTTGCCGGTTCCAAAGTAGAGCGCGTTTCCGTCGAAACTGATCGGGCTCCAGACCGCGCCGCCGTCGTTGGCGTTCGGCGACGTCTGCCAACTCCAACGTACGGCGCCGGTGTTCTCGTCGAACGCGAACACGCCGCCTTGGACGCAATCCGGCGGGTCGCCGCCTGCCAAGCCCTCGACGACGAGGCCACCCTCGACCGCCGGTTCGCTGCGAAAGACGCCGGGTCGCGAGACGCGCCACTGGACGGCGCCGGTTGCCGCATCGAGCGCGGCAAACGTCGCGGGCGAGTCGTGCGTCCCGACGAACAATTTGCCGTCGGCCAACGTCGGGGTCATGACGATCGAACCGCCAACGTTGGTCTGCCAAATGAGGGTGCCCGAGAGGACGTCGAGGGCGCGAACGGTGCCGGACTGGCTCGCGATGTAAACCCGCCCGCCGCTGACCAGCGGGCTCGCCGACGTCGGCTCTCCGGTGTGCAAGACCCAGCGCGGTGCGAGTTGTCCGACGTTGGCGACGGTGATCCCGGTCGGCTGGGCCTGGAATCCGGTTCGCATCTGATCGTGCGCGAAGGTCGTCCAGTCATCGGCCGGCGGACCGGCCGGCGCGAGCTGCGGCTGCGCCAGCGCAAGGTGCGCGGC
>JBOHTW010000393.1:0-3889 GCA_050733835.1 Vulcanimicrobiaceae bacterium
AGGATGACGAGGCCAACGTTGCCGATGCCTCGCTCGATCTTGCCGACGTCTACGTTGCGCTGGGCGATGCGCCCGGCGCCGGTCGCGCGTTCGCGCAAGCGGTCGCGTTCGCCGATCGGCTCGATCCCAAGGGCACGTACGGTGGCTTCCGCCGGATCGCGCACGAACGCGCGCAAGAGGGTGCGATCGCGGTTCGGCTAGTTCGACCCGACGGCAAGACGGCGCTGTCGGTTGCGCCGTGGACCGGGCCCGATCTTCCGGGAAGCCTTCCGTCGACCTTGAAGTACCGGTTGATCGTCGCCGCCCGTCCGAGCGCGACCGTCAAGTTGCACGCTCTCGGATTGCGATCCGGTTGGATCGCATCGTTCTGCGCCGATGGACTGTGCTCGCCGAATCGCGTCAGCATCACGATGCCGGCGAGCGGCGTGAAGACGTACGAATTCCAGCTCGTTCCGCCCGGATCGACGCGCGCGTTCGGCAGCGTGAAGGTCCGGTCTGCCGATGGCACGCAGGCCGTCGTTCCGCATCCCTCTTGATCGTTTCAATTCGAGAAAGGCTACGTTGACCAGCAAAAACGCAACCTCCCCGGCGCTCGTTTGGGAGCCGGTTAAGAACTACGAAGACATTCTCTATCACAAAGCCGACGGAATCGCGAAAGTCACGATCAACCGTCCGCAAGTGCGCAACGCTTTTCGTCCCAAGACCGTCTTTGAGATGTACGACGCGTTCGCCGATGCGCGCGAAGACCGGTCGATCGGCGTGGTGTTGTTCACCGGCGCCGGTCCCTGCCCCGACGGCGCGTACGCGTTCTGCGCCGGTGGCGACCAGAGCGTCCGCGGCGAGGGTGGCTACGTCGGCGCCGACGGCGTGCCGCGCTTGAACGTCCTCGATCTGCAGCGGTTGATTCGCTCGATGCCAAAGGTCGTCATCGCGCTGGTCGCCGGGTACGCGGTCGGCGGCGGCCACGTCTTGCACGTGCTGTGCGATCTCACGATCGCCGCCGACAACGCGATCTTCGGGCAAGCCGGCCCACGCGTCGGCAGCTTCGACGGCGGCTACGGCGCGAGCTACCTGGCGCGCATCGTCGGTCAGAAGAAAGCGCGTGAGATTTGGTATCTGTGCCGTCAGTACGACGCGAAGGCGGCGCTCGAGATGGGCTTGGTCAACACGATCGTGCCGCTCGACCGGCTCGAAGCCGAAGGGATCGCGTGGGCGCAAGAGATCGTCGAGAAGAGCCCGACGGCGATTCGGTTTCTCAAGGCGGCGTTCAACGCCGACTGCGACGGCCAAGCCGGGCTTCAAGAACTCGCCGGCCACGCGACCGGGCTCTTCTACATGACCGACGAGGCGGTCGAAGGTAAGCAGGCATTCTTAGAAAAACGCAAGCCGAACTTCCGCAAGTTCCCCTGGCCGGCGGGTTAGCGACCGACCGGACGGGACCATGACCGATCGAGGCTCGGCTCGAATCGCCGCCCTGCTGCGCGACGCCGGCGACCGCTGGATTCTCGGAATCGACGGCGGCGAACTGCGGCGCCGGATCGATCGCGAAGCCGCGGCGCTGGCGCGATCGCGATTGCGGCGCGTCTTCATCGTCGAGCGCGATCCGGCGACTTTGCTCGCCGGCCTGTTTGCGGCGCTGACGGCGGAGTGCGACGTCTTTCTCGGCGATCCGCAATGGACGGCGGCCGAGCTCGCGCGCGCCGGGTCGGTCGTCGAGTGCGAGCCGCCGGAATTCGACGAATCGCGAATCATGATCCCGACCGGCGGTTCGACCGGAACGATTCGGTTCGCAATGCATTCGTGGCGTACGCTGGCGGCGGCGGCCGAGGCGCTGCGCGAGCGATTCGGCGTCGACCGGATCGATTCACTATGCGCGCTGCCGTTGCATCACGTCAGCGGGCTGATGCAGGTCGTCCGGGCGCTGGTCACCGGTGGACGGGTTGCGATGCTCACGCCCCGAGCGTTCGCTGCGGGGACGCCGCCCGCGATCGATCCGAGTGGATTCTTTCTCTCACTGGTACCAACCCAGCTCGCGCGCGCATTGCGAACCGATGAAAACGTCAGCTGGCTGCGGCGGTGTCGCGCGATTCCGCTAGGCGGCGCGCCATCATGGCCTGCGTTGCTTTCGAAGGCGCGTGCCGCTGCGATTCCGCTGGCGCCCTGCTACGGCACGACTGAAACCGCAGCGCAGTTTGTAACGCTGCTGCCGGCGGAGTTCGCCGCCGGCAACGACTCGGTTGGCCGGGCGCTGCCGCACGCTCGGGTGCGAATCGCCGGTGGTAGCGGAGTAGACGAACGCGCCGGCACCATCGGCGAAGTTGTCGTCGCGGCGAGCTCACTTGCGAGCGGATACTATCCCGAATCGTTCGCCGAGGAACGAGAGTTCCCAACCGGCGATCTTGGCCGGCTCGATGCGTCCGGCTATCTGACGTTGCTCCGCCGGCGCGATGACGCCATCATCAGTGGAGGCGAAAAAATTTCACCGGGTGAGGTAGAGGGAGCGATTCGGGCGACGGGATTGGTCTGCGACGTAGCGGTGCTCGGCGTTCCCGACCCGGAATGGGGCTCAGTCGTCGTTGCGCTGTATGTTCCAAACGATCCCGCGACGGGTGCGGCAGAACTCCGGGCCCGCGTTCGCGAGCGGCTGGCGCCGTTCAAGTTGCCCAAACGCTGGCTCGGTATGACGGATCTCCCCCGCAACGCTCAGGGCAAGCTCAACCGGTCCCGCTTGCGCGAACTCGCCCAGCTCGATCGCGCCGGCAACCGCCTCTGACAGCCTGGTACCGGCTTGCTTCGAATTGGCGTATCAGTGCACGCTGCGCGAGCCGGGCATCGCCGCGAGCGCCTGAAAGATTGCGGTCGCGGTCTCACGGACCCAGGTCGCCCACAACGGCTCCTCGCCGAAATCCGCGCTCGGACCCGACAGTGATAATGCGGCGACGATGCGTCCCGAAGCACCGCGGATCGGCGCGGAAATAGACTTGATTCCTTGAAAACGCTCGCCGCCTGCGCTCGAAAAATATCCCTGATCTATGAGCCGACGTGCGCGTGCCTTCTGTTCTTCTGCCCCGCCCGGCGGCAGATCGTCGAGGGCGTTGAGCAGGCGCGTCACTGCGTCCCACCCGTGAACCTCCGCCAACCCGGCGACGAAGATCGTGCTGGTCGCACCCTTCCCGACCGCTATCGGGCCGCCGACGTGCTCGAAATGGCGGATGTGATTGAGCCCGGGCAGCATCTCAATGCAGACGAACTCCGCCGGGTTGAGCGACACGTAAAGCGTCACTGTTTCCGTTGAAGCATCGCGCAGGCGCCGCATTGGCCCGGCCGCCGCGGAGCGCAACTGAAAGTGCCAGTGGTCGACCGCCGCGAGCTCACGCAATCCGATTCCCAGCGTATACGTAGCCGCCTCGGGCGAGCGATAGACGGCACCGCTGCGCTCCAACGCGCGGAGTAGACGGTAGACCGTCGGCTTGCTAAAGCGTAGTGCCCGCGCTAAGTCTGGGCCCGACCGTTGCGACGCCCCGGACGCCAGCTCGCGTAACAGCGAGAACGCCTTTTCAACGGACTTTACGGATTCTCGAGACATAGAACTGCGTGACGACGGGTTCGGGATTCTTTCATAAAGTACGATATACGTACTCGTGCTCTGTTGCACCTATTCCGCTACGGCGGCACGTTATGTTACGATCCCCGCTATGCGGGTCCGAAGCAATCGTGGACCTTAAGTACGTAATGCGTACCTCTGCATTTCGCTTCGAGAAGAGCTCAGCGTTGGATACCTTGTCTGTCCGTCCGCCCTTGATGGAGCGCCGCCCGCCGCGCTGCCCCGATTACGTCAACGTGGAAAGCGTGGAGCAGCTTCTCCCATATCTCGACGCTGTTGCGCGCC
>JBOHTW010000394.1:0-2706 GCA_050733835.1 Vulcanimicrobiaceae bacterium
CGTTGCTCGAACCCGTGTTCGCCGCGTTGCTCGCCGCCGCGATCTTCCACGAATCGCTGACGCCGACAACGGTGCTCGGCGGCGCGCTCGTGCTGCTCGCGGTCTATCTCGCGCTCTCGACCGTCACCAGCAACGCCCCGGCTGCGACGTGAGCGCGGAAGTTGTGAAGACGGCTTCAGCCACGCATGGTGCCCGCTGGCCGAGAACTCCTAAGTCGCGCTAGGGTCCGCTTGTCCAAAGATCGTTGCCCGCTGCTCCAACTCAGGACGATGGCGCTCGACGTATCGCTCCGCAAGCGGCATGCGAAATTCAACGACGCCATTCCACGGAACGAATAGGACCTCTTTTTTCACGAGTTGACTGCGAATCGAACTTACGTCGATCGTTCGCATTCCCAATTGCGCAGCAATTTCGGCAACACTGTGTGGACCGGGACCAAGTCTGGCGAGCGCCAAAATATATCGCGTCTCGCGCGGTGAAAGCGAGCGAAGGCGATTGTCGTAATAGCCGAGTTCAAGGTCCTTGCGTACTCCTGGTGCGACCCGTTCCACATCTGCTCTTGTAATGCGGTCGCCGTTATGCATGATCCAGCAAGCCGACGCATATTCTTGAACGAAGAATGGATAACCGGCTGTCTCCTCAACAAGTAACTCGAGCGCCTTAGGCTCGAAAGTCACTCCGAGTTCGGTTGCTGGTCCCTGGATGGCCGCGATCGTTTCCTCAGGGCTCAATAATCCGATAATCGGATAGCGCCAGCGTTCGGTGTATGTCCGAATCTCATGCAGGTGCGCTGCGCTATTGGTGAGTCCAGCGCCCATCAGAAGTATCGGGCGATCTGTACCCGCCGAGAGATGTGTCAGCTCAATCAAGGCTCTCATGCTTTCGGCAGGCGTCTCCTGGATCTCGTCGATCGCGATGACGAGGAACCGCGACTTCTTCCTGACGGCCGAATTAAGATCCTCAATGGCGTCACGAAACGCTTCGTGTTTCGCGACGCGCTTTCGCGGCGATAGCCTTACGTCCCCAAGATGTTCTGGAAGCTCGAAGCTCGCTTGAGGAATTGCACGCAGCGCGTCGTCGAGAGTGCCTTTAATCCGGTCGGAGACTGACGCAAACTCCTTTTTGCTCGTTTCGAGACTCCGCCGCATTAGCGTCGCGAGTGACGTTTCGTGCGACGCCTCAGCATAAAGAGCCACAGCACCCGCTTTGCGCGCCTCACTTACGCACCGTCGAAGAAGAGCTGTTTTGCCCATGCCACGGCGTCCCGTGAAGATGTCAAACCTGCCAAATCGTGTAAACTATTATCCCATCGCCATTTCCTTGAATCATCAGGTCATCAACGGCTACAGGTTGCCAAAGCTGCCAAAGCCAAGCCTTTGGAGCCCACCGGGTCACCGGCTCGGGTCGGTTCGTGGACGCGGGTTGAAGTCCGGCGGGATCCGGTTGGGCAGATAGGCGTCGGTCGGCACGAGCCCGAGGGTGCGGCAACCGAAGCCGCTGGTTTGCGGCAACACCATCACCCACGCGTCGGGGATCTCGGCGTACGCGGGCGGCAGCGGCGGTTCCGCGCCGGTCAGCCGCTGCCGGCTGAACGCGCTTGTAAGATCGCCGATGCCGACGGTCTCGGCGTCGGTCGGCCCGAGATTCGGCTGGCCGAACGTCTCCAAACCGGCGATGCGGGCGCTGTTTTCGTCGGGTAGCTCGGCGAGCGGCGTCAAGTCGAACAACCGATCGATGAACTTCGGTACCGACGCGGTGTCGCCGAGTTCGTGCGAGATGACGTGCGTCTTCGCATACGGCGACAGCACGATGAGCGGCACGCGCGGACCGTCGCTGATCTCGACGCCGTCGGGGCCGACGGCGCGCATCGGCGGCGGCACGTGATCGTAGTCGCCTTCGGAGTCGTCGTAGGTGATGACGATCGCGCTGTGGGCCCAATACGGACTGCGCGCGATGCGGTTGATCGTCGCGGCGACCATCGCCTCGCTGATCTCCGCGTCGGAATAAGCCGGATGGTCGTCGTCGCCGCGAAAGTGCTTCTGTACCGCCGGATCGGGATCGGCCGGCTTGAGACCGAGGATGTTGGTAAAGCCGCCCTTCACGAAATAAACGCCGCCGGCAGCCGGCAACTCGCGGCGGTCGAGAGCCGCGTACAGGTCGTGCAGGCCGTGAAGATGCCCACGCAGTTCGGCGTTGCGCGCGATGTAGCCGAAATATTGGGGACCGTTATGGTGGGTGACATACGACGTGTGGCTACCGGTCGCGGGCGCGTTGGCGGCGTCGGTCGGCTCGCGGTCGTAACCCTCCTCGTACCAGCCCCACGGAATCGCACGCCCGCCGCTGCGGCTCAGCGATGCGATGTCCCGGCCGACGTCGGCGAGATCGACCTTGGAATCGGCGTCCGCTTGGGTATCCTGTCCGATGCGTTTGCCTTCAAGCGTCAGCGGCAAGGTCGCGAACGTGAGGTTGTCCTGAACGACCGTCTCCGGCAGATCGCCCGGATTGATCGGCACGATGCCATACGTCAGCGGATCCTTCGGCGAGCCCGCAAGCGGGTTGAGATCGTTGAGCACCGGCACGCCCGGCCCCGCAGCGCCGTTACCGGTGAACGCTTCGTCAGGATGTTTGACGAGTTGCGTCTGGCCGGCCTGGGCGGCGATGATCTCGAGATTACCCGGCGTCGACGGCCCCGACATCGCTTGGAAC
>JBOHTW010000395.1:0-14397 GCA_050733835.1 Vulcanimicrobiaceae bacterium
GCAACGTCATGACCGTCCTACGCGAAGCGAACGCCGGCCCCGAGCACCTGGTTCGCTTGACCTGGTACATCACCGACAAGCCGGCCTATCTTGCCGGCCAGACCGCGATCGGCCGGGTGTATCGCGAGATCGTTGGCCGGCACTACCCGGCAATGTCGGTCGTCGTCGTCGCCGGTCTGCTCGAAGCGCTCGCGACGGTCGAGATCGAAGCGACCGCGATCCTTCCGCTGCCAACCGATACGAAAGCCCCCGATGGGGATTGAACCCATGGCCTCGTCCTTACCAAGGACGTGCTCTACCACTGAGCTACAGGGGCATCGCTGGAGCGGGCGGCGAGAATCGAACTCGCGACTCCTGCTTGGAAGGCAGGGGCATTACCATTATGCAACGCCCGCTCGCTGGTGGGCAGGGCTGGATTCGAACCAGCGTAGCGCTTTCGCGCGCCGAATTTACAGTCCGGTGCCTTTAACCACTCGACCACCTACCCGCAGCCCTGTTGGGTACGATGTTCCGGCCGCGGGTCCTTGTCGGGATCGAAGCCGACGGTCGGACTCGAACCGACGGCCAGCGGTTTACAAAACCGCTGCTCTACCAACTGAGCTACGTCGGCGCGGTTTGGCTTTCGATCCTATGGCAACTCGATCTCGGCGAGGTTCTTTTCGATCTTGCGCTTGACGCGCTGCAGCGCGTTGTCGATCGATTTCACGTGCCGGTTGAGGTCGCGGGCCATCTCCTGATAGCTCTTCCCTTCGAGATACGAGAGCAGCACCTGCGACTCGAGCTCGGAGAGGTTCTCCTGGATGCGCTCTTTGATGTCGTCCGAGACCTCCTGGTTGATCACCAGTTCTTCGGGGTCGGACGATTTCTGTGCCGCCATCACGTCGAGCAGCGTGCGTTCGCTGTCCTCGTCGTAGATCGGTTTGTTGAGCGAGATGTACTGGTTAAGCGGGATGTGCTTTTGCCGAGTCGCGGTCTTGATGGCGGTGATGATCTGGCGGGTGATGCACAGTTCGGCAAACGCGCGGAAACTCGACAGCTTGTCGGCCTTGAAGTCGCGTACGGCCTTATAGAGCCCGATCATCCCCTCTTGGATGATGTCCTCGCGGTCCGCGCCGATGAGGAAGTAGCTCTTGGCCTTGATGCGAACGAAATTCTTGTACTTGTTGAGCAAGAACTCCATCGCAAGGTTGTCCCCGCCTTTGGCGGCCGAAACGAGGTCTTCGTCGGGGCGCTCGTGGTAGTCCAGCGCATTCGGGGCGGTCACTGCCATTGTTTGGGTTTTTCCTTGGGTTCGATCCGGGCGATGTCGCAGGCCGCGGCCCGTCGAGCCACCCGTATCCGCGTAATTATAGGAGGGTCCTCCTTCGTCGTCAAGGACAGAACGGGGGCATGACGGGCCCGCGGACCGCGCGCTGGCGGACGGCTTCGAAGAGCACGACCGCCGCGGCGACCGACGCGTTGAGCGAGCCGACCTTACCGGCCAGCGGGATCTTCGCGAGGACATCGCACTCCTTGCGGATCACTGGCGAGACGCCCCGGCCTTCGGCCCCGATCACGAGGACCGTTTCGCCGGCGAGGTCGACCCGGTCGTAGGCCTGCGCCCCGTCCGTAATGCCGGTTCCGACGATCAAAAAGCCGGCCTTCTTGAGCGACCGTAAGGTTGCCGCCAGGTTGCCGACGCGGGCGATCGGAAGGTGGGCGGTCGCGCCGGCGGCAGCCTTGCGAACCACCGCGGTGACCCCGGCGCTGCGACGCTCCGGCAGCACGACGCCGCTCGCGCCGGCGCACTCCGCGCTGCGCACGATCGCCCCCAGGTTGTGCGGGTCGGTCAGGTGATCCAAGACGACGAGCAACCCCGGGGGGCGCTCGCGACACCCGGCGATCAGCCGTTCGAGCGAGGCATAGTCGAACGGCTCGCCGACGGCGACGAGTTGCTGGTGGGCGCGGTACGGAAACCGGGCGAAAAAGCTCCGGCTCTCATAGCGAACGGTGATGCCGGCGGTTTCGGCGGCGAATGCGATGCGCTGCACGACCGGATCGCGCCGGCGGTCCTCGCCGATGTGGATTCGGCGCAGGCTTTCGCCGGCATTCACGGCTTCGTCGACCGCGTGGATCCCGTAGATGAGGTCGGCATCGTCGCCGCCCACCTCGAGCGGCCGGTGCCGCTCGCCACCGGCCGGTCGGCGATTTAGCGGGCGGTCCACTGCGTCGTTCCATCCCGGTCGTCCGTCAAAACGATCCCGACCGCGGCCAATGCGTCGCGCAACCGATCCGCAAGCGCGAAATCGCGGGCGCGTTTGGCTTCGCGCCGGCGCGCAACGATCGCCTCGACGGCCGCGTCGTCCGAGCCGTTGAGATGGAGAACGTCGGCGAGTTCGGTCCGCAGGCGGGCGACCCGGCCGGCCAGATCGCCGTTTTGGCTCCAACCCGCATCCGATGCGGCCGGAGGAGCCGTCGGCGTCGCGCGTTCGGCCGGCGAGATGCCGAGCACGCTCATCGACTCGTGAATGAAGGCGGCCGCCGGCGCGCCGGCACCGGCCGCGACCAGTTGGTCGGCATCGCGCGCCAAATCGAACAGGACCGAGACCGCGCTCGCGGTGTTGACGTCGTCGTCCATCGCGGCCGTGAAGCGCGCCCGGGCCGCTGCGACCACGCCCGGGTCGAGCGCTGCGGTTGCGGCAGCTTGACGCATACG
This sequence comes from Vulcanimicrobiaceae bacterium, assembly GCA_050733835.1. Lineage (GTDB taxonomy): Bacteria > Vulcanimicrobiota > Vulcanimicrobiia > Vulcanimicrobiales > Vulcanimicrobiaceae > JBOHTW01. The sequence goes on from JBOHTW010000395.1 coordinate 2,696, forward strand.
ATCGTAGGCTTCGTAGAGCCGGCGCAGCGCGGTGGTCGCGCCGCCGATCGACGCCTCGGTGAAGTTCATCGGTTTACGATAGCCGGTCTGCAAAAACAACAACCGAATCGCCTGCGGGTCATGCCGATCGAGCAGCTCATGCAGCGGTTCGAAGTTGCCGAGCGATTTCGACATTTTACGGCCGTCGAACATCAACAGGCCGCCGTGCATCCACACGTTGACCATCGGCGGCGCGGGCATCAGCGGCTCGCTCTGCGCGATTTCATTCTCGTGATGCGGGAAGACCAGGTCGTAGCCGCCACCGTGGATATCGAACGGTTCGCCGAGTAGTTCGTGCGACATCGCCGAGCACTCGATGTGCCAACCGGGCCGGCCCGCGCCCCACGGCGACGGCCACGACGGTTCACCGGCTTTTGCAAACTTCCAAAGCGCAAAGTCGAGCGGGTCACGCTTCTCTTCGCCCGGCGCAATCCGCGCGCCGACCAGCAATTCATCGGTCCGCCGTCCCGACAATGCGCCGTACCGCGCAAAGCTCGCAACCGCGTAATAGACGCCGTCGCCGACGGCGTAGGCATGCCCGTTTTCGATCAGGGCGCCGATCATCGCCACGATCTGCGGAACGTAGGCGGTCGCGCGCGGCTCGTGATCCGGTTCCAGAACGCGGAGCCGTTGCATCGACCGCTTGAACGAAGCGAAGTGGCCCGCGACGATGGCATCCCACGGTTCGCCCGTCTCGTGCGCGCGCGCAATGCTACGATCGTCGATATCGGTCACGTTCTGCACGAACGTCACCCGGTACCCCAAATGAACCAGATAGCGCCGTAGGACGTCAAAAAAAAGAAACGACCGCGCGTGGCCGAGATGCGCCTCGGCCGACGGCGTCAAACCGCAAACGTAGACCCGAACGTGGTTGTCGCGAAGCGGGCCAAACGGTTCGCTGCGCCGCGTCCGCGTGTTATACAGCCGCAGAGATACCGCCGTCGTCGTCACGATTGCACTCGGGATCGATCGCGCGAAACGCCGACGGTCCGCGCGCGCCGCTCAACTCCGCAAGCTTGGCTTCGAGTTGTTCGATGCGCTCCAACAACTGCGCCATCACTTGGGCAGTGGGGTCGGGCATCTCGACTTGCGGCCGGGACGGAACCGCGCGCACCGGTTTGCCGTCTTGAATGACGATGCGTCCCGGCACGCCGATGACGGTTGAATTCGGCGGCACGTCTTTGACGACGACGGAGCCTGCGCCGACGCGCGAGTTTTCGCCGATCGTGATCGCGCCCAGCACGGCTGCGTTAACGCCGACCGTCACGTTGTCGGCCAAGGTTGGATGACGTTTTCCGTGCTGCAGGCTCGTCCCACCGAGCGTGACCCCTTGGTAGATGGTGACGTTTTCGCCCAGTTCGGCCGTCTCGCCGATCACGACCCCCATGCCGTGGTCAATGAAGAACCCGCTGCCGATCGTCGCGCCCGGGTGGATTTCGATACCGGTCGCAAACCGCATCAGGTGCGACAGGAAGCGCGGCAGCAACGGGACGCCGGCGCGATGCAGCGCGTGGATCGCGCGGTGCGCGGTGACCGCATGGAACCCGGGATACGACAACACGACGTCGAGATATCCCCGCGCGGCGGGATCCCGTTCGAGTGGGGCGCGGATGTCGGCGAGCACGGTTTCGAAAATCTTCATCGGGGTGGCGCAGTACCTTCGATCGGCGCGAACGGCTGCCCGTCGGGACCAAAACGGATCGGTTCGAGGCCGCGGCCGTGCAACAGATGCGAGGCCACCGCTCCAATCCGAAGCATGATGCGGTCGTGTCCGAGCAGCGGGAAGAGCAGTTCGAGCCGCGGTCCGTCCGGCTCGCCGGTCAGAGCCATACGTAGCGCGGCGAGCGCATCCTGCTCGGCAATCCCAAACTCACGAGCCATCGCGGGAATATCCTGGGCCAGCGGCAGGTCGAGCAGTTCGGGCTGCGCATCGACGTACTGGCCGATCGTATCCAGAAAAAACAACACTTGCCGATTTCGCAGCCGCTCCAGTTCAAGCGCCGGGATCGGCGGCGCTTCGGCGCGCAACTTCGCCACCTCGACGAGCGCATCGGCGGGCCGGTCGCAGAGCGCCCCAAAGGCGTCGACAAAGTTCGCGATCCAGCGGTCGGCCGCCGCCGGAATGACGCCGCCGTCGTGCGCGAAGAACCCGGCTTGCAGCATTGCCGCCGCCAACCGCTCGCGCCGCACCACGGCGGGCGGCCCGGCGGCGCCGGATGTCGGTTGATTCGACTCGATCTGTTCCATCGTCAATGCGTCAGGCGCGTTCCAGAGTGGCCACCGCGTAGGCGACGACTCCGGTGCCGTCGCCGGTGTAGCCCATTCCCTCGCTCGTCTTCGCTTTAACACTGACTCGGTCCGAAGCGATGCGCAGCACGTCGGCGAGCCGCGCGCGCATCGCCGCGACGTGCGGGGCGAGCCGCGGCGCCTCGAGGACAACCGTCGCGTCGACGTTCCCGATCGCATAACCGGCCGCACCGGCCAGTTCAACGCAGCGGCCCAGCAAGATCAGCGAATCGGCGCCCGCGAAGGCTGGGTCCGAGTCGGGAAAGTGCGCGCCCAAATCACCGAGGGCAGCCGCGCCGAGGATCGCGTCGGCGACGGCATGAGCCAGCACGTCGGCATCGGAATGCCCGAACGGACCGCGATCGCACGGAATCTCGACGCCGCCGAGCACGAACCGCCGGCCGGCGACCAGCCGGTGCGCGTCAAACCCGTGGCCGACCCGGGTCACGGCGCGGGCGCGAGCCGGCGGTCGCGCAGGATCTGCTCCGCGCGCTCGCGGTCGCCCGGCAGCGTCACCTTGAAGTTCTCGCCGGAAACCGCGACGATCCGCACGACGCTACCGGCCGATTCGAGCAGGGTCGCGTCGTCGGTCGCCTCGAACTCGCTCCGCGCCGCGCGCTCGTGCGCCGACCGTAGGTCGGCGGTAAGCGCCAGTTGGGGCGTCTGCGCCGCCCACAACTGTGCCCGATCGAGCGTCCGGACGACCCGCCCGTCGGCACCGACGAGTTTGATCGTGTCGACGACCGGCGCCGCCAAACACGCCCCGACGCCGGGGCCAACCAGGGCCATCGCCGCCCGGACGTCGGCGACCCGAACCAGCGGCCGCGCGCCGTCGTGAACCAGGACTCCGTCGCACGCCGCCGGCACCTGCGCCAGCCCGCACGCTACGCTCCGCTGTCGCGTCGCGCCGCCCGGCGTCACCGCGACCGCCAGCCGTGGCGCAAACGTTCGCGCAAGCTCGGCTACGTCGCTGCACTGCTCCGGTTCGGTCACCACCACCAGGTCGCTGATCGATTCGATCTCGGCGAACGTGGCGATCGACCATGCAACCAGCGGCCGGCCGGCAAGTTCAATCAGTTGCTTTGGCTGACCGAACCGGACGCCGCGACCGGCAGCGACCACGATCGCCGCCCATCGCATGTTATTGTGCGACCTGCGCTCGTTTGAGTTTCGCGAAGATCATCCGGCCGGCAACCGTCTGAAGCACGCTGGTCACCAAGACGTCAGTCTCCTCGCCGACCAGCCGGCGCGCGTTCTCGACGACGATCATCGTTCCGTCCTCAAGATACGCGACGCCTTGATGCGGCTCTTTGCCGTCGCGCACCACGACCACCCGAAGCTCCTCGCCGGGCAGCACGACCGGTCGCACCGCCGCCGCCAGTTCGTTGATGTTGAGAACAGCAACGCCCTCGACGTGCGCGACCCGGTTGAGGTTGTAGTCGTTGGTGACCAATTTGCCGCCGCGCTCGAGCGCCAGCTTGACGAGTTTCGCATCGACGCCGCCGGCGACGTTGTCGTAGTCGCGCTCGGCGATTTCGATCGGCACGATCTCTTGAAGTTTTGCCAGCACTTCGAGGCCGCGACGGCCGCGGGCGCGTTTCATCGCATCGAGCGAGTCGGCAATCAACTGCAGCTCGCGCAAGACGAACCGTGGCACGACGACGGGTTCCTCGAGGAATCCGCTCTGGACGATCTCGAGCACGCGGCCGTCGATGATGACCGAGGTGTCGATGATCTTGGCCGTCGCGCGCGGGACGTGTTTGTCGGCAACGCTCGGGCGAACAAACGCGCCGAGTTGCTGCTTGGCACCGACGCGAGCCCCGAGGTACGCGGCGAAGATGCTGCCAAGAATGTATGCGACGGTCGCAAGGTACTGGCCCGAAGCGCCGGCGACGCGAACAAACTCGAGCAGAACGTTTTTGGCCAACCACGCGATCAGCAGCCCCGCGATCAACCCGACCGCGCCGCCGAAGACTTCGTTCGGCGTGAGCCGGTCGACCAACGACTCGACCTGGCGCAACTCGTATTCGAAGAACAGTTGCGCCGGCGGCGCCGCGACGACGCCGACGACGGCGCCGGCCACCGGCACGACGATCGTCAGCGCGATCAGCCACGCTTGATTGGCGACGTGCAGCGAGATGAGATGCAAAAACAGTTCGCGGCCCAACAGGTAGCCGGTCGTCGCGAATACGACCGCGAAGATCAGCCGCAGCAGCGTCATCGGCACACCGTTTGCCTTCATGGCAATCGCACGAATCGGCAGGCGACGTCGTTTGCGAGCATCCGCCCGCGCCGCGTGAGACGCACGTGCGTCGGGGATACCTCCATGAGTTCGAGGGCTTGCATCTCCGCCAACTCCTCGCGGTAGGTGTCGAGTACGTCGAACGTATATCGTTCCGCGAAGCCTGCCAGTTCTACCCCTTCGGACGTCCGGAGCGCCAGCATGACTGCCTCGCCGAGCCGCGCTGCTCCCTCGAGCCGCTCGGCATCGCCGGGGATCGGCCGCCCGGTTCGGGCCGCCGCAACATAGGCGGCGCGATCGCGCGTATGAATGGAACGCTCGCCGCCGAGGTAGCCGGCGGCGCCGACGCCGAGGCCGACGTACTCGCCGCCGGCCCAGTAGTTTGCGTTATGGGCGCAGCGCCGGCCGGGTCGCGCAAAGTTACTGATCTCGTACTGCTCGTAACCGTGCTCGCCAAACCGGTCGATCGCGAGTTCGTAGAATTCGGCCTCGAGGTCGTTCGAAACGAACGCTGCCGGTTCGCGCGCGAACCAGGTTGCATACGGCGTGTCGGGCTCGATCGTCAACCCGTAGGCGGAGATATGCTCGACTTCGAGTTCAAGGGCCCGGTCGAGCGTTGCCGACCAGGTCGCCGCGGTCTGGCCGGGCACGCCGAAGATCAGGTCGACCGAGACGTTTTCGAAGCCGGCCGCCCGCGCCCGGCGCACGACGGTCGCAACATCTTCGGGCGCGTGGCGCCGGCCGAGGACGCGCAGGGCCCGCGGGTCGAACGACTGCGCGCCGATCGAAAGCCGCGAGACTCCGGCGGCCCGGTAGGCATCGAAGCCTTCGCACAATGCGAGGTCGGGATTGAGTTCGATCGTGATCTCGGCCCCGTCGGGTAAGTCGAAGCGGTCGCGCAACGCGCCGACCAGCCGGCCGACTGCGGCCGGCGGATAGACGTTGGGCGTCCCACCGCCGAGAAACGCGGTCGCTGCCGGTTGCGGTGCCGTCGCCGCGATCTCGGCGTGTAGCGCATCGAGGTACTGCGTCTGCGCGGCGCCATCGGCGATCCACTTCGCAAAGTCGCAGTATGGGCACAGATACGGGCAGAACGGGAGGTGAACGTAGATCCCGGCGCGCGCGCCACTCACTTCGCTTCGCGAAGATCGGTCGGCGCGACGAGTTCGGCGATGCGGCTGACGACGTCTTCGCGAACTTCGGCGACCGCGGCCCGAATCGCGCTGTGGACGGCCGCCCGTTTTGCGCGGCCGTGCGCGACGATGCAGTTGCCGCGCAAACCGAGCAACGGCGCGCCGCCGTAGGTGTCATAGCTGATCCGCTTGCGCACCCGGCCCAGCGACGGCTTGACGAGCAGCGCGCCAAGTTGGGAGACGACGCTGCCGCGCCGCAACTCGCACGCGACGATCTCGCCGATCAAGGTCGCGAGGCCCTCGGTCAGCTTGAGCATGACGTTGCCGACGAAACCGTCGGCGACGCAGACGTCGGCGACGTTGGCAAACAGATCCTTGCCCTCGACGTTGCCGATGAACTCGATTGGGGCGCATTCGAGCAACCGCGCCGCTTCGAGCACTTGGGCGTTGCCTTTGGAACGCTCCTCGCCGACCGAGACGATGCCGACGCGCGGTCGCGCGATGCCGAGCACGTCGCGCGCGTAGGCGCTGCCCATCACGCCGAACTGCGCGAGCCACTCGGGCCGGCAATCGACGTTGGCGCCGGCATCGAGCAGCACGACCGGGCCGGTCAGCCCCGGCATGACCGCCGCGATCGCCGGCCGCGCGATTCCCGGAATCGTTCGTAAACGAACCAATGCGATCGCGAGAAACGCACCGCTGTTTCCGGCCGAGACGGCCGCATCGGCCCGGCCGTCGCGGACGAGTTCGACCGATCGGCCGAGGCTGGTTTCAGCGGCGTTGCGTAAGGCGGCCGCCGGCGCGGCGTCCATCGCGACGGCCTCGGGCGCGTGCACGACCTCGATTTCGCGAGCGCCGTGAGCCGCCAGCAGCGGATCGATCCGCGCCTGGTCGCCCACCAGCAACATCTCACCGAGGCCCGCACGGTGCGCGAGCACGGCGCCGGCAACGATCTCCTCGGGCGCATGATCGCCGCCCATCGCGTCGATCGCGATTCGCGCACGTACGCCCCCGCCAGCTCCCGTCGGTTCCCCCACCAAGCCTCCTTCCTCGTCCGCCGACTTGCCGCCGCCGCAGGACGAATCCTTGCCGGCCCGAGTCCGCGAACGGCAAATTGCCCCGATACGGCGTTGCACCGGCGGCAGGGGCATGGTACACTGCGTTGGTTGTCCCCGACCGACGGTTTTACGCAGCTCTAGAGGATCGCGAAATTGGCAAAACGATGCGACGTGTGCGGCAAGGGCCCGATGGCGGGAAACAACGTCAGCCACGCAATGAACAAGACCAAGCGCCGCTGGCTACCCAACCTGCAGCCGGTCCGAATCGATGATCGCGGGACCCACAAAACCGCCCGCGTCTGCACCGCTTGTCTGCGGTCCAAGCGCGTAAAGCGCGTCGTTTAGTCGCGAAGGTGGTCCCAGCCGGCCGGTTCGAGCGGCCGGGCAACTCCGGCCGCGTCCAATAGCGCCAGCTCGCTGCCGGCGACGGCCCTTCCGACCCGAATGAGCGGTTGCCCGAACCGTTGAGCGAATCGAGCCGCCAGGTAGTCGAACGAACGATTGGCGACGGCGACGAGCAGCTCGAACTCCTCGCCGCCGGCCAACCCAAAGGCCGCAGGGTCGGCGCCGAGCGCCGCGGCCACCACCGCCGCCGCCGGATCGATCGGAACCCGTTCGAGCACCGCCCCGCAGCCGCTCGCCCGGGCCATCCGGGCGAGATCGATCGCCAAGCCGTCCGAGACGTCCATCATTGCGTGAACGTGGGTCGACGCGGCGAGCCATCGGCCCTCGGCGACCCGCGCCCGTGGCCGCAGGTAGGCGCGCCGAACGGCCACTTTGGTCGCGGAATCGACCGCCGGTTCGGACTCGAACGTCGCTAAGCCAGCGCGGCTCGCGCCGAGCGGGCCGGTCAGCGCCCACACGTCGCCGACCCGAACGCCATCGCGCGTGCGCAGCCGCGGCGCGGCAACCTCGCCGATCACCGTGATCGCGACAAACAGTTGGTCCGCCCGTACGATGTCGCCGCCGACGATCCGGCAGCGCGCTTCGCTCGCCGCCGCGTCGAGCCCGCGGTAACATTCGAGCAGCCACGCCTCGGTCGCGTCGCGCGGCACGCCGAGCGCGACGGTCGCTAGCACCGGGCGCGCGCCCATCGCCGCGGCATCGCTGAGATTGCTCGCCATCGCCCGGTAACCGATATCCGCCGCCGCCATCGCCGCGCGCACGAAGTGCACCCCGTCGACCAGCGCATCGGTCGTGACGACGCTCAGGTGCGACCGCGAAGGCCGCCAGACGGCCCCATCGTCGCCGATCCCGATAACGATGCGACCGGCACCCACTCGGTCCGGCGATTCGACGATTGCGCGGATCCCCGCAATGAGTTGTTCTTCGGTCAGCGCGGCACCATCGGACCGCCGCCGGCGAGTTCGCGCAGCGCCCGCAATTCGGCCGGCGGATCGGCCGCTCCAAAGATGCTCGAGCCCATCACGAGGACGCTCGCGCCGGCGGCCACCACGGCGGCGATGTTATCACGACCGATTCCGCCGTCGACTTCGAGTTCGCAATTCGGATTGCGCGCGTCGATCAATGCACGCGCCTCGCGCAGCTTGCGCAGCGATTGCGGAATGAAGCTTTGTCCGCCGAAACCCGGGTTCACGCTCATCACGAGCACGAGATCGCAGTCTTCGATGAGATCTTGCAGCATCGCGACCGGCGTGCCGGGGTTGATCGAGATGCCGGCGCGTGCGCCGAGCGAGCGAATATGGCCGAGTAACCGCTGGGCGTGAACGGTCGCTTCGTAGTGGATCGTGATGATGTCGGCGCCGGCGTGGCGGAACTCCTCGACGTACCGCTCCGGTTCGACGATCATCAGATGCGTGTCGAAGATGAGCGGTGAGAGCTTGCGCAGATCGCCGACGATCTTGGGCCCCCAAGTGAGATTCGGCACGAATCGGCCATCCATGACGTCGAGGTGGAGGTAATCCGCTCTGGCGGCTTCGACTGCCGCGATCGCTTCGCGGATCGCGCCGAAGTCGGCGGCGAGCAACGACGGCGCGATCTTGATCATCGGTTTTTCCCTTTCACGCCGCCCGCCGGCGGCGCGCGTTTCGTCTGTTGCTCTTGTTTCGGCGGTTCGGTGCCGAGGACCGTCGAACTCACCAGCGCATCGTTGACGTACATATCGAGCGCCGCCGTACCAACGACTGTCAAATCGAACCCAAACTTCTGGCGCCCGGTCGCGTATCCGTTGAAGACGGTCCGCGTCCCCGTGTCGTCGCGGACCTCGACGCGGACCCGCGCATTGTCAACGCTCGCCGGGACGGTAGCAACGGCGCGAACTTGGCGGATGATGTAGCCGCTCTCGAGTGGTCCGGCACTCACTTGCAGCGAGACCGTCTCCAACGGCGCCAAGCGCGTGCCCGGCGCGGGTCTTTGCCGAACGACCTCGCCGCGCGCGGGTCCGTAATACCCGAACGGCGTCCAGACGATCTGACCGAGTTGAATGTGCTGGTGCTGCGCGCGCTCGCGCGCCTGGTCGATGTCCATCCGTTCAAAGTTGGGCGCGCGCACGCCCGGCGGCGGCCCGCTCGAGAGTTCCAAATCGACGGCCGAACCGACCCGTACGCTGCTCAACGGCGGCGGATTCTGCATGACGACGTGGTCGGTCGGGACGTCGTCGTTGTTCACCGTCTTGGTCTTCCCGAGCGTCAGTTTGAACCGCGACAAGTCGAAGTTCACCTCGCGCATCGACTCGTAACGCAAGTCGGGCATCGGAAATATCTCGACGCCCTTGGAGACGATCAGCGAGATCTGCCGCCCGGGCCGAACGCGCGCACCGGATGCCGGCTCCTGACCCATCACGACGTCTTTGGGATAGCGGTCGCTCGCGGTGCGCGTGATGACCGCCGCGCGAAGGTGTAAGCGCTCGGCCTGGGCCATTGCATCCGACTCCGTTTGTCCGATGAACGTCGGCGTCGCAACGGTCTGATCCGACGGTGCCAGAAAGTCGACGACCGAGCGCCCGAACCACGTGAGCACGCCGACGAAGATCGCGAGAGCAATCGCCAGCAGCCAGTCCTGGCGCGCGATCGCCGGGCCGACGCCGCGCGCGCGCGGCGCGGGTGTCTGCGTCAAGCCAACGCCTCGAGCTGGGATTCGTCGAACTCGGCGTTCGAATAGACGCGTTGGACGTCTTCGTGCTCTTCGAGCGCATCGAGGAATGCCACGACGGCGCGGAGGTCGTCACCGGCTGGCGCGAGCGTCGTCTTCGGTTCCATCCCGAGCACCATGCCGGTCACCACGAGGCCGCGCCCACTGACCGCCTCGCGGACCGCGCCGAGCGCGGTCGGCTCGGTGACGATTTCGCTGGGTTCGCCGAAATGCACGTCGACGACCCCGTCGACCAGCGCAACCTCGGTGAGCGCCTCGTCCGACCGGCCCGCCGGATCGACCTCGATCAGGCCGCGCGGTTCGAACGCCCAGGCGACCGAGCCCGTCTCGCCGAGCGACCCGCCGTGGCGCGTGAACAAGAACCGCAACTCGGCAGCCGTCCGGTTGCGGTTGTCGGTGGCGGCGTCGACGACGACCGCGATGCTCGCCGGGCCGTAACCCTCGTAGCGGATCTCCTCGATCTCGCGTTCGCCGGTACCGTTCGCGCGCGCGATCGCCCGCTTGATGTTGTCGTGAGGCACGTTGTTCGCGCGGGCCTTCTCGACGGCCATCTTCAAGCGGTAGTTGGCCTCGGGATCGGCCGAGCCGCTCTTGGCCGCCAGAATGATCTCCTTGCTGAGCTTGGTGAACAACGCGCCGCGCTGGGCATCGAGTTTCCCCTTGCGCAGTTTGATATTATGCCATTTCGAGTGTCCGGACATCGCTATTGGCCCGGGTGCGGGTTGATCCAGAGGTTGTGCATCAGCGGCGTCAGCATTCGGGCATTCCAATCGTCCCAGCGAATCGGCACTCCTGCCAGAACCGGGTACCAGTAGACGAACGCGGCGACCACCACCGCGCAGATCAGCCCGATGCAGACGTGCGCGGCGCGACCGCTGTCGCGCTGCTGCGCGGTGAGCCAGCGCGCGAACCGTTCGAGCACGATCGCATCGCAGATCGCGATCACGGCGAGGTTGGGAAAGAAATGATACTCGAAGGTCAGTTCGCGCGGCGAGACCGCCCACGGCAACCATTCGAACAAGTACGCCGCAATCAGCAGAACGTAGCCCTTCTTCCATTCGCGCCACGCCAGCCACGCGACCAGCGGCACACTCGCCAAGCCGAACCAAAAGACGACCGGATTCGGCAGCGCCAAGATCTCGGCGACGCAACACGCGTGCGGATTCTGGGTGGCTGCGCCGATCCGAAAATCTTTCCAGTAGTACGAGATCGGAATCTGCAGCAGCGGCCACTGCCACCAAACCGACGAGTACGGGTGCGTCGCCCGCAACGTCGCATGGTAGTGATACATCTGGTACTGCAGGTTCACGAGATCGGCGAGGTTGTGACCGAGCGTGAAATACGGGATGTAACTGAGCGTATAACCGCTCGCCGCGACCAACAGGGTCGTTCCGATCACGAGGTCCGCCGAAAATCCGCGCGGATTCCCCAGCAGCGCCGGCCCGGCTGCAATTGGAATGCCAAGGCCGCGCAACAGCGGAATCGCATAACGCTGCGCGGCAACGAGGACGACGAGCGTCCAGATTCCGCCGATCAAGTACAGCCCGTTCCACTTGCTGGCCGCTAGCGCCGCGCAACTCAACGCCAACAGCCATAGCCACAGCCGCCGGTCGCGCTGAAGCGTTCCCAAGTCGCCGACCGCGAGCGTGCCGTCGGTCCGGTAGACCGCGGCGCCGTCGGGCGTCACGTACCGCGCCTCGCCGGACCGCGCATAGGTCGCCGCCAGTTCGCCCGAACGCAACACGAGCCGGTCGCCCTCCAGCCGCGACGCGCTGCCCGGTACGGCGCCGGCGCCGTACCGGGCAGCGCGTCGCGGCTGGAGGGCGACCGGCT
>JBOHTW010000396.1:0-4772 GCA_050733835.1 Vulcanimicrobiaceae bacterium
CAGTTCGACCGCCCCGCCGGTCGGTTCGCGCCGGCCGTGGAGGCGCGCCCGCAAGACCCGGGTTTCATTTATGACTAAAAGGTCGTCCGGTCGTAATATCTGCGGAAGATCGCGAAATTTACGATGATCCAGGGCGCCGGCAGAGCCGACGACCAGCAGCCGTGCCGAATCGCGCGGCGTCGCCGGTTTCCGGGCGATCAATTCGGGGTCGAGCGCGTAGCGATAGGCTTCGGTTGCGCCGAGATCGCTCGTGCGATCAGCCACGATCGAGCGCGGCGCCGGGAAAATAAAACGCGAGGATCGCGGCCGGCGGCCGGCCGGCGAGCGCCAGGCCGCGCGCGCCCCACTGGCACATGCCGACGCCGTGGCCGTTGCCGCCGCCGTCGATCGTGACCGTCGACGATGCAGCGTTCCCCGCAATCCCGATCGCAAACAGCAGCGTGCTGCGAACGACGCGGGTCCCGAGCGCGCGCCGAAACGCAGCGGCGGCGACGGCGTCGACGGAGCGTTCGCCGGTAAACGCGATCGTGCGCGCTCGGCCACTGTCATCGCGCTGGCCGAGCGCAATTGACCGCACCGTACCGATGCCGTCGAGTTCGTGCGAAAACGCTCGCGCAAAGGTTGCCCACGCGACCTCGGATCGCCAGCGATAGCGCGGCGTGCCGGCGCAGTTTGGATCGACGAACGAACGCAGGTACGGGATGTCGTGGTTCCAGGCATCGGCAGCGCTCGCGGTGTGGCCGCCGCAACACGAGGAGTAGACTGCCTCGGCGAGCGTCCCTTCGAAGCTGAGGATCGTCCGCGTGGTCGCATCGACGGCCGCTCGGGCGGCGACCGACTCGCCCGCAATGTCGCCGTAGGCCTGATCGCTGTCGCTGCCGACGACGTCGAATGGCCGCTCGGGGCGCATGCGCGACATTGCGTAGCTACGGGAGATGATCGCCTGCGCTTGCAAGGCGGCGGCCGGCCAACTCGGCGGCATCTCGCGACCGACGACGCCGTAGAGATAGGCCTCGATCGGGACCTCGGCGACGAGGCCATGCCGGCCGTCGCCAAGGTCGACGTCGGCGAACCGTCCACGGTATCGATGGCCGGCGAACTCGAATGACTCGTCGTCGATCGGTGTGGCGGCCGGGAACGCGGCGCCCGCGGCGAGCAGAATCCGGATTGCCGGCGACGGCGCGCTCGGCTGGGCAATTTCGAGGCCACCGGTTGCGCTCGCGGCGCGCGGTCGAAGCGCGCCGCTCACTGCGCCGGCTACGGCCGCGCAGACGAATGCGTGCCGGCGCACTACAGCAACCGCTCCTGCCGATCGATTCCGCGCCCGTCGGCGATTCCGAGGTGCGCGAACGCAAGCGCGGTCGCCCGGCGGCCGCCGGCGGTCCGCTCAACGTATCCGCGTTTCAAGAGATACGGCTCGACGACGTCCTCGAGCGTCTCGGCGTCCTCGGTCAGGGTGGCGGCGATCGCCGCGATCCCGACCGGGCCGCCGCGATACTGGTCGGCGATCGTTCGCAGGAACGCGCGGTCGAGCGGATCGAGGCCGGCCTCATCGACCCCCTCGCGCGCGAGCGCCGCGTCGGCGACTGCGCGGGTAATCGATCCGTCCGCGCGGATCTCGGCGTAGTCGCGAACCCGCCGCAACAGCCGGTTGGCTATCCGCGGCGTGCCGCGGCTGCGCCGCGCGATCGTTTGCGCCCCGTCGACATCGATCGGAATCCCCAGCACCGCCGCGCTGCGCGTTACGATCAGTTCGAGTTCGGCATCGTCGTAGTAGTCGAGATGGTAGGTGATGCCGAACCGGTCGCGCAGCGGCGCGGAAAGCATCCCGGCGCGGGTCGTGGCGCCGACTAACGTAAACCGCGCCAACGGTAACTTGTACGTCTTCGCGTACGCGCCGCGATCCATCACGATGTCGATGCGAAAGTCTTCCATCGCCGGGTAGAGGTACTCTTCGACGATGCCGCCGAGACGGTGGATCTCGTCGATGAACAGCACGTCGCACACTTCGAGCGACGTAAGAATGCCGACGAGATCGCGCGGCTTCTCGAGCGTCGGTCCCGAGGTTGGCCGAAACGCGTGGCCGAGTTCCTTTGCGATCAGCGCAGCCAAGGTCGTCTTGCCGAGCCCCGGCGGCCCATAAAATAGCACGTGTTCGAGCGGCTCGCCGCGGCGCGTCGCGGCGGCGATCGCGATCTTCAAGTTTTCGACGACCCGCTGCTGGCCGACATATTCTTCAAACGAACGCGGGCGAAGCGACGCGCCGATGACCTCGTCGGCCATCGAGGCTTGCGGTGCGACGACGCGGTCGGCGGGGTCTTCCCCGCGCAGGACGATCCGCCGGTCCGCCGGTTCGTCGCTCATGAGGCGGGTGCCCCAGCCCCAGCGTTTTTACGCCGATAGACTTCGGCAAGCAAGCTTTCGGCGTCGCCGAGGTGCGGCGCAGCCTCGAGCGTGCGCGCGATCATCGCTTCGGCCTCGGCACGCCGGTACTCGAGCTGCAGCAAGACCGCGAGCGCTTCGTCGGCAAACGCCGGCAGCGCCGATGCCGGCGATTCGGCCTGGCGTTCCGGTGGCTCTTGGATCAACAAGAACTTCGTCACCTTACCTTGCAGTTTTGCGACGATATCGCGCGCCTTCTGCTTGCCGATGCCCGGCAGCTTAATGAGAAACGCGTGGTCGCCGGCGTCAATCGCCCGCGCAATCCGCGCCATCGGCTGCGAAAACGCGCGGGCCGCGGTCTTGGGTCCGATGCTCGCAACCGTGATCAGCGACTCGAAGAACTCGCGTTCGACGGCGTTGGTGAAACCGAAAAACGTGAACCGCCCGCTGTTTCCGTCGAGCGCGAAGCTCGGATAGATCTCGAGGGTCACGTTACCCGCGGCGAGTTCGGGCAGTTTCTCAGCGACGCACGGCGGCAGCACGATCTCGTACGCAAGTCCCTCGACCTCGACGAGGACGCTCTCTTCTCGCCGCTCGACGATCGTGCCGGTGACTCGCGCGAACACGGTTAGATCGCGCTCGCGCGCGCGAGCCGGCGGTCGCCGGCGTCGATGTTGGCGAACGCGAGCGCCAGCGCGAGCGCATCCGAGACGTCGTCGGGGTCGGGCCGAACCCGCAGGTGCAGCTGCTCCATCACCATTCGTTTCACTTGCTCTTTACGCGCGGCCCCCGACCCCGCCAATGCCCGCTTCACCATCGAATGAACCAAATGCCGGACGGGGACACCGTGGTCGTGCGCGGCCAAACACAGCACGCCGCGCGCATGACCCATCAACACGGCCGTCGTCGGATTCTTGTAGCCGCTCCAAAGCTCTTCGATTACGAGGACATCCGGCCGGACGCTGGCGAGGATTTTGCCCAGTTCACGATGGAGCGCAGCGAGCCGCGCTTCGAACGGTGCGGTTGTCGGCGGTGCGATGGTGCCGGCCTCGATGAGGTGCGCGCCCGCCGCGTCGAGGGCGATCGCGCCGTAGCCCGTGACCCGTAAGCCCGGATCGACGCCGATGACGATCATGGTCCGCTCGCAGCCGGAGCCGCGTTCGGCGCAGCGATGACGTACAAGTCGACCGACGCACCGGGTTCAAGCCGCACGTTGGCGGCCGGATCGGTTCGCGCGACGCTGCCCGGCGCCCCGTCGGCCTGCCGAACGACGATCGTACGGCCGGCATGATAGCCCGAGTTCTGCAGCGCCCCGCGCGCGCGATCGAGCGAGAGCCCACCGACGTCGGGGACCGTGCCGGGCACGACGATCGAAAGCGTCACCGACGCACCTTTCGCCAGCGGCGTGCCGGGCGCCGGAAATTGTGCGATCACGCTCCCGACGATGCCGCCGGCCTGCACGACATAATTGTACCGAACCCGAAACCCAAGCGCGTTGAGCGCATTCGTCGCGTCGGCGCCGCTCTGCGATCCGACGTCGGGCACGCCGGTTTGCGCCGGGCCCGTGCTTACGACGACGGTGACCGGCGACCCGGCCGGCGCGGTCGCGCCGGGTTTGGGATCTTGCGAGATCACGACGTTCTCGGCAATCGTGTCGGTCGCCTGACGATCGCCGACGACTATGTTGAGGTGCCGCTGGGCTAACTGTTTTTTCGCATCGTCGAGCGTCAAGCTCACGAGCGACGGAACGGCAACCGGGGCAGCTCCTTTGCTGACGACGATCTTCACGACGCTCTTGGCTGCCAGTCGGGTTCCCGGCGCGGGATTCTGCGAAATGACCATGCCCTTAGCCGCCTTGTCGTACTTCTCGGTGACCTTCGCGGCCAGCCCGACGTTTTTGACAAACCGTAGCGCGTCGTCGACCGAGTACGATCGCAGGTCGACCAGACCGACCAACTCCGGCCCCGAACTAACCACGAGATGAACCGTGCCGTGCGCTCCGATCGGCAGGTGCGCAATCGGATCCTGGCTGGTAACGGTGCCGCTTGTGGCGGTCGCGCTCGGCGCCAACGTGACCGTATACGAGTAGCCGTCGTGCGTCAGCGCAGATTCCGCTTGATCGGCGGGCGTCCCGACATAGTCCTCGATGAAGCGCGAGCCGCCGATGGTGAAGTTGCCGTGACGGATGATCGCAACGCCCGCGATGAGCGCGATGATGAACGCGGCGACGAGGGTCACGATCGTCCGCCGGGCGCCGGTGCGCCGGGCGCGGTCGAGGGCGGCGCGATTGTCGACGGCGGCGGCGCCGGAGCTTTGCCGGTCGGGATGACTTGAACGCCGTGGTGGCGGCGCACCGGCCGGCCGGGGCTCGGCCGCGCTCGCCCCGCCGC
>JBOHTW010000397.1:0-2027 GCA_050733835.1 Vulcanimicrobiaceae bacterium
CGCGTAGCCCGCCCACGCGGCGGCTGCCGTGGCCAGCGCGCAGAGCAGCGAGATCCGCCAGGCGACCGTATCGATCGCGACGACATGACTGAACGCCCAACCGAGCAGCGTAAAGAGCGGAAAACCCGTCGGATGCGCGATCCCGAGTATCCACGGGACGGTTTGCATCTCGCCGGTATCCCAGAAGGCGACGGCCGGCGAAAGCGAGGCCACGTAGAGGACAAGCGGTCCAAGGAACGCCAACCACCCCGGTAGAGTCGATGAAAGTGCTTGCAGCCGCGCTCCCAAGTTCGCGACATTAGTGCGGTGAGCCAGCAACGCCCTTCCACCACGCGCGTCATCGTCGCCGAACCGTTCTCCGAGACCGGCCTTTCCGTCTTACGGGAGCGCGGCATCGAAGTCATCTCGTGCGTCGGCCAGCCGCGCGAGGCGCTGCGGTCGGCACTCGCCGAGGCCGACGGATTGATCGTCCGGTCCGAGACGCGCGTCGACCGCGAGTTGCTCGCCGCCGGTCCGCGGCTATCCGTCGTTGCGCGCGCCGGCGTCGGCGTCGATGCGATCGACGTTGGCGCGGCAACCGACGCCGGCATCGTCGTGCTCAACACGCCCGGCGCCAACACTCTAGCCGCAACCGAGCAGACGTTCGCGCTGATGCTTTCGCTGGTCCGGCATACCGCCACCGCGAACGCCTCGCTGCGAGCCGGCATCTGGGACCGCAAGCCGTTCATCGGCAGCGAACTCTACGGAAAGACGCTCGGCATCGTCGGGCTCGGGCGGATCGGCGGATCGGTCGCTGTTCGAGCGGCTGCCTTCGGCATGAAGCTGCTTGCCCACGATCCATTCGTTTCGCGCACGCGCGCCGAATCGCTCGACACCGAATTGATGCCGCTCGACGAACTGCTGCGCCGGGCCGACATCGTGACCCTCCACGTCCCGCTCTCGCCGCAAACGCTCGGAATGATCGACGCGTCGAAGCTCGCGCTCATGCAACCGCACGCGCGGTTGATCAATTGCGCGCGGGGCGGTGTCATCGACGAGGCCGCTCTGCTCGAAGCGCTCGACGCGGGGACGATCGCGGGCGCCGCAATCGACGTCGTCGCGAAGGAACCACCGCCGGCCGGCGGCACCGGCGCGCGCTTGCACCGGCATGCCAAGGTCGTGTCGACTCCGCATCTCGGCGGTTCGACCCACGAAGCGCTGGAACGAATTGCCGTCGAGCTGGCGCAGGACAACGCGAGCGTGCTGCTCGGCGGAACCGCAAACGCGGCGGTCAATGCGCCGATCGGCGACGGCGCCGACGCCGATGCGTTGCGGCCGTTCGTTGACGTCGCGTATCGCATCGGGCGCTTCTACCCGCAGTTGGCGCGCGCCGACTCGCTGCCCGAGTTCAAGCTCGTCGTCGAAGGCGCGATCGCCGAACTGCCGGCCGACTCATTGGTTACCGCGTTCTTGACCGGGCTGTTGCAACAGACGACCGACCGGCGCGTCTCGATCGTCAACGCGCGCGCAATCGCCGATGAGCTTGGGGTACGGGTCGAGACGCGCCGCGCACCGCGGACGGAGTTGGCGGCGGCGGCGGTTCGCATCGTCGGCGACGGCGTCTCGATCGTCGGGACGCACGCCTACGGCGGGCCACGCATCATCGCAATCGATGACTACGAGATCGACGCGGTCCCCGGTGGAACGATGCTGATCACCAAACACCGCGACGTTCCGGGCATGGTCGGCAAGGTTGGCACGATCCTCGGCGAGGCGCGGATCAATATCTCGGCGATGCAAGTCTCGCGCGAAAGCGCCGGCGGCGACGCGATCATGATCCTCGCAACCGATCGCCGCGCCGACGCCGACGCCTTGAAGCGCATTCGGGCCGTGCCCGGAATCGCCAGCGTCCGAGCGATCGAGCTGCCGCCGATGCCGTCGGCGCGGTGATCTACCTCGCCCGCCACGGCGAGACGACGTGGAACCTCGCCGGCAGGTACCAAGGCCGGCTCGAATCGGCCCTCTCGGCGCTCGGCGTCCGGCAAGGT
>JBOHTW010000398.1:0-9363 GCA_050733835.1 Vulcanimicrobiaceae bacterium
ACCCGCTCGACGCCGCGGGCAAACCCGTCGGGCCGGCCCGGCCGCGCGACGAATCCGTCGAGCGCGTCGAGCGAACCGAGTTCGCCGGCAATCGTCGCGGCGATCGCGTCGGCGGTGATCGCGCCGAAGAGCGCGTCGAATGCATACGCGACGACCGGCTTGGAATAGCCGGTCCGGTCGGCGACGGCGTCGGTCGTTTGCGCGCGTGGCGCGAAGCCGGGATCGGCCCAGCGGCCCGCCGCCGCCGCGATCGCCGCGATGATCTCGCGGACCGAAAGTTCACGCAGGCTCATGCCGCCGGCAAGCGCGCTTTAGCGCGCGGTCGCGCGCAGATCTTCGGCGTCGAGCGAACACCCGCGCGGCGACGCGTCGAGCGCGCGACCGAGCAACACGATGCCGCCGCCGGCGGAATAGCCGCGGTCTTCGGTTTGCACCGCGGCGACCGACGAACGGTTGGCCAGATCGACATGCCGCAAAAACCCCGTGACGCCCGGCTCGACTTCTTGGCCGGCGCCGTCGACGATCAGCGTCCGCAGCCACGGCGGCGCCCGCTTGATGCGCGGTTCGGTCGCGCTGCGCGCCTCGGGCGCGTCATAATACTGCGACGCAAGCTCGGTCATGCCGTATTCGGCAACGATCCGCGCCGGCGGAATGCGGAAAGTTTCGGTGAGCCGCGCGTACAGGTCGGCGCGCTCGACCACCCGCGAACGACCCTTGAAGCCGCCGGTCTCCATGATGCGCGAACCGTCGGGCATGGTAAATTGCAGCCGGCGTTCGGCGAACGCGTCCAGTACCGTGACGAACGCGAAGGCCGTTCCCGCAAGGCAGATCGCCTGACGATCGGCGGCCGCGGTCTGCAGGCCGGCAGCCAAGCGGGTGACGTCGACGGAGTCCGCGTCGAGAAACCACGCGGCTTTGCCGTCGCCGCGCAACACGCTGACGTGGCCAATCATGTAACCGAGCGACGAGTGCGGCGCGGTCCGCACATTCGGCACGAGGTTGAAAAACCGCAGCTTCACTCGATCGGGCACCATGAACCGGTCGAAGCCGGCGAGCAGCGCGGCATCGTAGAGCGCCGCGCGCTCGAAGTAGTGCGTACCGGTGCGTTCGGCGGTCGTTCCGCTGGTGTGAAACTCGAGTTCGGCGTGCAGCGGATCGAAACTCGTCAATGTCGCGTCTTTGAATGCGCTTGCCGGGACGGCGGGGATCGCGCGCCACGATTGCGGCGGCCGGTCCGCCGTCACGCCGAGGGTCGCAGCGAACCGCGCGTATGGCGCGACCGCCGCCAACTGATACGAGCAGACGTCGAGTGCAAGCCGTTCGAAGGCCGCGTCGGCGAGCGGTTCACCCGTCGCATGCCAGGCTCGAATGACGGCGAGGATCCGCTCATCGAGCGCGAGCGGCCGCGCCGGCTCGATCATCGCGCGACGCGCTGGCCCGTACCGGGGAGCGCGAGCCGGCGCCGTGAGGTGATCAGCCCGCTGTCGAGTCCGCCGACCGCGAGGCCGCCGTCAAACCGTGCCGATTCGACCTTGATGCACCGATCGACGACGACCGCGAGCCCGGCGTCGTCGGCCAACCGAATCGCTTCCTCGTCGATCACGCCGTACTGAAACCAGATCGCGGTCGCGCCGACGGCAATCGCCTCGCGCGCGACGTCCGCAGCGTGCTCCGGCCGGCGGAAGACGTCGACGAGATCGGGCGCACCACGGTCGGCCGCGTAGGCGGCGAGCGATGGATAGCCGCGCACGCCGTCGATTGCGGCGACCGCCGGATTGATCGGCGTCACGTCGAACCGGCCGCGCGTTCGCAGATACGAGAACACGAAGTAGCTCGGCCGGGTCGGATTCGCCGAGGCGCCGACCATTGCAACCGTGTGCGAGCGGTCGAGCAGGTCGCGGCGCTCGGCGATCGTGCGTAAGATCACTGCCGACCGGCGATCATGCGGTCACTTTCGCAACGTTGGCGGCGGCGGCCAGCCCGCGCTCCAAGTCCCACAACAGGTCGGCAGGATCTTCGAGCCCGACCGAAAGCCGGATCATCTCGGGTGTGACGCCCGACGCCCGCATCTCGTCGTCGCCGAGCTGTTGGTGCGTCGTCGACGCCGGATGGATCACCAGACTCTTGGCATCGCCGACGTTGGCGAGATGGCTCCACAGTTCGAGCGCTTCGATGAACGCGCGACCGGCTTGACGCCCGCCGCGCAAACCGAACGTGAAGATCGCACCGGCACCGTCGGGGAGATACCGCTTGGCGAGCGCGCGATATGGATCGCCCGGCAGTTCCGCGTAGCTCACCCAGGCGACGTCGTCACGGGCGGCCAGGAAGTTCGCGACGATGCGCGCGTTTTCAACGTGCATCGGCATGCGGAGCGGCAAGGTTTCGATGCCCTGGAGCAGGAGCCACGCATTCATCGGCGAGAGGCAGGCGCCGACGTCGCGCAGCACCTCGGTTCGCGCGCGCATGAGAAACGCGTACTCGCCGAAGGTCTCGGCAAAGTTCATATTGTGGTAGCCGGGACTCGGTTGCGCAAGCAACGGATGTTTACCGGCCGCCCATGGGAACGTTCCCGACTCGACGATCACGCCGGCGATCACCGTCCCATGACCGCTGATGAACTTGGTCGCCGAGTGGACGACGATGTCGGCGCCGTGTTCGATCGGCCGGCAGAGCACCGGGGTCGCGAACGTGTTGTCGACGACCAGCGGAACCCCGGCCCCGTGCGCGATGGCGCTGAGCGCCGCCAGATCGGCGACGTTGCCGCGCGGGTTGCCGATCGTCTCGGTGAAGATCAGGCGCGTGTTCGGCCGGATCGCGCGGCGAATCGCGGCGGGATCGTCGCCGGCGACCAGCGTGCAGTCGATCCCCATCCGCCGCAGGGTGACGGTGAACTGGGTGACGGTACCGCCGTAGATGCTGGCCGATGCGACGATGTGATCGCCGGCTTCGGCCAAACATAAAACCGTCGAGAGCTGCGCGGCGAGCCCGCTCGCCATCGCGACCGCGCCGAGCCCGCCCTCGAGACTTGCCATCCGCTCTTCGAATGCGGCGACCGTCGGATTACCGATGCGGCTGTAGATGTTGCCGTAGGTTCGTAACGCGAACAGTTCGGCGGCGTGCTCGGTCGAGTCGAAGACGAAACTCGACGACAGATAGATCGGCATCGCCCGCGCGCCCGAGGTCGGATCGGGCGGCGTCCCGGCGTGCAGCGCGCGCGTCCGCAGCCCGAACCGGCGATCCTGGTGCTCCATCAATATCCGCGGCCACTCGGACCGCCGCCGGGCAGAGCGCCGCCGGGCAGACCGCCGCCCGGCAGACCGCTGCCGGGGACGCCGGCTCCGCCGGGTCCGATGTCGAGGACGCCCTTGTCTTTGGTGCGGTGCTCGGCGGTGAACGCCGTTTCGGCGTCGGCGCCCTTTGATTTCGGCACGAGCAGGCCAACCATATCGGCGCCGTTGAGCACGTAACCGGTGAAGCTGACGTCGCCGTCGGGAAGCGTTGCGACCAACTGGATGTTGTGACCGTCGTACGAGCCGGCGAGCGGATAGCTTTTGCCCGCCATCCGCCAGTTGCCGGCGAGCGCGGTCCCCGTTTGTATAATGGTAAAATACGAGTACGACGTCGCATTTGAGTACTGGCGCTCGACCTCCCACGAACCGTCGAGGGTTGAGAACGCCGGCGATGTCGGCGTCGCGTTCGGCTCGGGTGCGGCCGTTGGAGCGGCGGTCTCGGTTCCGGCGCTCGGCGCGGCCGGCGCTTTGCTTCTCCGATGGAAGAGTCCGCGCCGTCGCGGGGGCGCGGGCGTCGGTGTCGCCGCCGGCGGCTCGGTCGGCGCCTGACTCGACGCGGGCGCGGGCGGCGCCGTTTGGGCCGCGACGCGCCGGTAGCCGCTCGCGAAGATAACGGCGAATGTCGCCAGGATCAGCGCCGCGCTCGCGGCGGCGCGCACGAATCGAATCACGCTGCTCTCTTCCTGAAGTACGATGTCCGGTTTCGAGGCTGGCGTTCGCGCCCGGTCGCTGCGCTTCCCAGGGCGAGGAAGTCTCGACTGAACCAAGTAATGACCCTCGTCGCGCCCTGCGCACGTGTTGTTGTCGTGAAAGGTTGGTTCCCGTTGCCGCGACCGCTAGCATTCTCTGCGCTGGCCGGATTGGCATGTGCGCTCGCGGCCTGCGGTGGCGGCGGGGGGACGCCAAGCCCGACGCCGACGCCCACGCCCGGCGCGTTGCTCGGGGCGACGGCGAACTTAACGGGTCAGATCGTTCAGACCGTGGTTCGACCGTTCCCCGCGCCGTCGGCGACCATCCCGCCGGCGACGACGACGACGATGGTCGCGGTGGTCGCGAAGATCGCGAGCACGACCGCATCGTTCAACGGGCAATCGAATTTAGTCGATGCGAACACGGTCGAGACCGACACCGGCGGGCTGCAGACCCTGACGGTGACGACCGACACGTTCGCGGCGATCGTTCCGATTACCGGCGGGACGTTCAACTTGTTATCGTACGGCTCGAACGCGACCGACTCGAACGGCACGACCTTTCTCACCAAACTCGGGACGGGGAATGGCTTGCTCGACATCCAGCCGGACAAGAATGCCGCGAGCTGGCAGAACAACGCCGCCGAGACGTACGCCGAGACCGAGCCGGATTCGACGACGATCGCGCGGATCGTCAACGCCGACGGGACCTACCGCGAGACCGATACGTTTGCCGCGACTCCGACGTTTCCCGGACAGTTCAGTCCAGAACAAATCGTCACCAAGCCCGACCTCAGCGCCGCCATTACGAATTTGGGCGGTCAGACCGGCCTCAACGTCGCGTTCGGCGTACCGACGGGGAGTGGAACGTCGGCGAAGATTCCGCTCACCGTCGTCGTTCCGGTCCCGGTCGGCACGCCGACGACTCAACAGTTGCTGGTGCCGGATTGGTACCCGGCGCCGCCGACGATCGCCAGCGACGGTTTCGTGAAGTCGACCGGCGTAGCGACTCCCGCCATTTGCGCCGTGCCGCCGTCCGTCGGTTCGCCGGCGACGGCCGTCGCTGAGACCTTGCTGCGGCTCGATACGGCGCTTGGGGTCGCCGAAACGCGGACGACGACGGCCTATTACGTCTATCCGTTCGGACTAGTCTGCGCGCAGATGAACGACGTCCTCAATGCCTACTATGACTTCTCCGGCCAGTCGCCGGCATTCTTTGCCGGCTCGCCGCAACAAGTGACCACGACGGTCGAGACCCTCGGGTTTACCAGCGGATCGCCCGCCGGGACGCTCTCGGACCGCCGGGCCGCTTCGCTTGGCCCGGCGGCCGCCCTGCAACTGGTGGCGCCGGTCTTCGACCGAACGATCGCGCGCATCTACGACCGGCAGCGCCGAGCGCTTCGTGGCGCCGCGCGCTCGAACAACTCGATCCTTTTCCGCGTGATGGGGCGTTAGCTGATGTTGCAGATCTATCGTCGGAGTATCGGGTTGGCCGCCCTGTTCGCACTGGTCTCGTGCGGCGGCGGGGGCGGCACCCACGCGGTGCTGCCGACGCAGCCGGCACCCGGACCGCTCGCGGGGACTTCCGAGCCGATCGCCTACGGTGCCCCGGCCCTTGTCGGCGCGGCGCCGCTTGGCGCCGCCCGCCTCGGATCGCTTGCCGTCGGGGTGCTCGTGCGGATGCGCGACCCCGCCGGCCTGTTGCAATACGCGCAGCAATCGAACCAGCCCGGATCGGCGCTCTACCGGCAGTGGTTGACGCCCGATCAGCTCGCGGATCGCTTCGGCGCAACGGCCGCCGACTATCAAACGGTAGCGCAGTACTTCCACGCGCGCGGTCTCGGGGTCGTCGGCTGGCGCCAGCGCCAAGTGCTGATGGTTCGGGGGACGCAGGCGCAGTTGGAGTCGGCGCTCGGCGCAACATTTGGGCTATACGCCCGGAACGGCCAGACGTTTTACGCCCTGCAATCGCCACCGACGGCGCTGGCTGGGCTGCCGGTCGCGGCGCTCGTCGGCGCTAACGACTATGGCGACCGCGCGCGGCAGTTCGTGCGCGTCCACGGAGGCGTTGGGCCGCAAGCCGGATCGGGTTTCTCGCCGCAGCAGATTGCGGCCGGGTTCGACTTCAACGGCGCGTACGCCGCCGGGTTCACCGGCGCCGGCATCAACGTCGGCGTCATCGGCACGGGGCCGATCGCCCCGCAAGACTTCCAGGCATACCGGAGCACGTTCCACATCGCCGGCGCGAGCACGATCACGCAAGTGAACGTCACCGATGGGGGGACGGCCGGCTTCCCGGCGGCCGGTGGCGGCGCTCCGCCGGCAGGCTCGTTCACGCCGGCCCCGCCGGTGACCGACTCGTGCACGATTCCGGCGACCGGCCCGAGCGTGACCTGCAACCCCGAGGATATCGAAGCCCAGCTCGACACGGAGCAAGTCGCGGGGCTCGCGCGCGACGCGAACGTGTTGTTCTACCTCGCATACAGTCCGCCGACCGCACCCGGCAATGCGGGCACGGCGTTCGAGGGGATTCAACTCGCCTATTATGAGTTGCAGCAGGCGATCTCCGACAACCGGGCCGACATCGTATCGATGAGCTTTGGCGAGGGCGAGCAGACCGCGCTTGCGGGCGGCCTATTCGTTCTCAACTCGACGACCCATCAAGTCGATCCGGCGAACTCGCTCGGACCGATCATCTTCGCGTCGCTGGCGGCCGAGGGGATCGCCGCGTTCGCGAGTTCCGGCGACAACGGGAACCTCGGCTGTTTCCGCGACGGCAACCCGGCGACGACGACCGATTCGTGCGTCGGCTATCCGGCAGTCGACCCGCTGGTCGTCGGCGTCGGCGGCGTCACGACGCCGCTCGATCACGATGGCCGTTTGGTCGGGCCGCTGACCGCTTGGGGCCTGCAGACGGGACTCGGCAGTTTCCAAAGTGCGTCGGGCGGCGGCGTCTCGCTCTACTTCGCGCTACCGGCCTATCAACAGGGCGCGACCGGGATCAGCGGCCTGCGCAACTCACCCGACATCGCGCTGGAAGGCGACGGCGCGACCGGCGTCGGCGTGCTGTTCAACGCGCCGTTCCCCGATGCGGGCATCTTCCCGGTTGCCGGGACCAGCATCGCGGCCCCCGAGGCGGCGGCCGAGTGGGCGCTGGTGCTCCAAGCCTGCAAGCTGAATCCCGGTAAGTGCCCCGGCGGCGGCAGCGGGCCGGTGGGTTATCGCCTCGGGAACCCGAACGGACTGCTCTACAAGATCTACGCCAGCGCGACCCAGTATCCGGCGACGTTCTACGACATCACGTTTGGCGACAACTCGCAACTGCCGCCGTGCGCTTCGCCCGCACAAACCGGGGAGACCCCGTGTCCGGTGCCCAACCCGACGCTCGTCCCCGGCGGCTTCCAGGCCGGGATCGGCTACGACCGGGTAACCGGAATCGGCGTGCCGTTCGCGCGGGCGTTGATCCGAGCGATCGCCGGCGTTTAGTTAGCGGGCGTCAGCCGAGTACGAAGCGGATGGCCGGGTTGCGGATGCGCCCGGTGCGGGCCGCGGTTGGCCGAGCCTGCGCCGACCGGCGATTCGCTGCCGTCGGCGCGGCGCCGGCGACGCCGTGCCAGGCGGCCCGGCGTGCCCATTCGCGGCTATCGATGGGTTCGGTCGAGTCGGCTCCCCAGCGGAGGCTCGCAAAGGCGAGCGCCGCAAGCGCGGCAATGAAGATGATCGGTAGTAGGTCCATGATCGTGAGTGTCCTCTCGACGCTATTGTAGCACCGTGGTACGATTCGTGCATACGATTGATTCGATTCGAATCATCGATGAAACCGATTGGCAAATGATGGAACTTCGAAACCTCACCTCATTCTTGACGGTCGCCAAAACGCTCAGCTTCACGCGGGCGGCGCAGGCGCTGAACTATTCGCAATCGACGGTCACCGCGCAGATCCAGGCGCTCGAGCGCGAGCTCGGCGCGCCGCTGTTCGAACGCTTGGGCAAGCGGGTCGGCTTGACCGAGAGCGGCCGGCGGCTGGTACGGTACGCCGAGAAGCTGGTGACGCTCGAGCGCGAGGCGTTGGCGGCGGTCCCCGAGAGCGGCGAGCCGGCCGGCATGATCACGATCGGTGCCTGCGAGGAACTCTGCAGCGGCCTGCTGCCGCGGACGATGCTTCGCCTGCGCAGCCGGTTTCCCAAGGTGCAGTTCACGATCAAGCCGGGGTCGTGCATCGACCTCAAGTTGGCGGTCGCCGACGGAACGATGGATGTGGCGCTGCTCGCCGACGCCAAGGTCCGCGAACCCGAGTTGGTCGTCGAGGCGAGCGATGCCGAGTCGCTGGCGATCGTGGCGCCTCCCGGCCATCGGTTGGCGGCCAAGCGGCGCGTGCGCGCCGTGGACCTGGCCGGTGAGCCGTGGTTGGTCATGCGGGTCACCTGCGAGACGTCCCTCGACAAGCTCTTCAAAATCATCGCCGAGGCGGGCGCGGCGCCCGGGCCGGTCATCGAGTTCGGCGGTTTCGAAGCGGTCAAGCGCTGCGTAGCGGCCGGGCTGGGGCTGACGGCGGTGATGCGCAGCGCAATCGATCACGAGCTCGAGCAAGGCAGCCTGGTCGAACTCGCGTTCAGCATGGCCGCCTTCCGGCGCCACATTCAGCTCGTTCGCCACCGCGACCGCTGGCTGTCGCCGGCCTTAACGGCGTTCCTTGAGGTAGCCAAGGACGAGATCGTCCAATCGGCTGAAAAGAGCGAGGCGCAGCGCTCCGCTTGAGGTGCGGCTTGCCACCGGTGTTATGATAGACCCGCTGTGAAACAGAAGATCCACCCCACCTGGCACCGCGAAGCGCGTGTCCACTGCGCCTGCGGCAACGTCTTTACGACCGGTTCGACCCTCAAAGAGATCAACGTTGAGATCTGCTCGGCCTGCCATCCGCTTTTTACCGGACAGCAGAAGCTGATCGATACGGCCGGTCGGGTCGACAAGTTCAATCAGCGGGTCCTCGCCGCCGAGAAAAAGCAGGCCGAAGCGGCGGCCCGCAAGCAGCGCAAAGCCGAGGAGACGGCGGCCGGCGCTTAGCGCCGCGCCGGATTCCAGGCGGCGGGCGGCAGCAATGCGGCTCGCCGTTTTGCTGTCCGTGCCGACCCGATGCTGATGCTGAACCTCGAACGGCTCGAATCGCTCGCCAAACGCTTCGACGAAATCGACGGCGAACTCGCCCACATGGGCGACACGTTCGATCAGGCGCGGTTCACGGCGCTGGTTCGCGAGCGTTCGTCGATCGAGCCGACCGTCCAAGCCTATCGCGCGTTTCGCAAAGTGCTCGATGAATCGGCGGGCAACGAACGGCTGCTGGCGGACCGGAGCGATCCCGAGCTGCACGAACTCGCCGAAGACGA
>JBOHTW010000399.1:0-2855 GCA_050733835.1 Vulcanimicrobiaceae bacterium
CATGGCGAGCCACTCGCGGACGGCGTCTACTTCGCCGTCGACGGTTGGCGCCACGATAACCGTCGGCGCCGGGCCGTTGAAGGTGGAGGTCGTTCCACGGCGATCCTCGGTAATTCCGTCGACGTCAGCAAGCTCCGGCCCCAGTAACCGATCGGCTTGCGCGCGAATCTGGTGGGATGTTCGGTAGTTGATTCGCAACGTGTAAGACCGGCCGCGCACGTCGACGCCGAGCGCCTTCCATGAAAACGGCTGTTGGAAAATCCGTTGTCCAATATCGCCGGTAAAGAACAGGGCGTTCTGCCGTGCGCCGCCGAGCGCGGCGAGAAACCGGAGCTGAGCGACGCTGGCGTCTTGACTCTCGTCCAAGACGGCGTACTCGAACGGGGGATGAGCGTTAAGCGCTACCTTTTCCGCGAGCCGCGCGAAGAGCCCGGCATATGTGATCTCGCCACGGCGGTCAAGTTCGCGCCAAACCGCCTCGAAAATCGACCATAAGACCGCGCGCATTTTCTCTGGCAGGCGGGTCTTGCGGCCCAGTCGTGGTACGTCGCGGTAGGCCTCCCATGTTGCCACCTGCCAGGCGTCGACGACCTGCTCCCACTCGGCGATT
Source organism: Vulcanimicrobiaceae bacterium (assembly GCA_050733835.1). Classification (GTDB taxonomy): domain Bacteria; phylum Vulcanimicrobiota; class Vulcanimicrobiia; order Vulcanimicrobiales; family Vulcanimicrobiaceae; genus JBOHTW01. Next base: position 611 of record JBOHTW010000399.1, read on the forward strand.
AGGAAGCGCTCCGAGAATGTCGCGTTGCCGCTCTTGGCAGCGGCGGCGCGTAGGAGCTCGGCGATCCGTCCGCGGTCGGCGACTTTCGCGGGTCCGATGACACGGTCGTACAGTCTCCGGCCGATCGCGTCCATCGACTGAACGTCGATGCGCTCACCGAGGCGCGGCTCATTGCCGATCAAGCGCCGCAGCATCATCCGCAAAACACTGGCCAGCGGATCCGAGAAAGTGGCGAGCAGAACCCGCGCGTCGGTGTCGCGCCGCGCAAGATACACCGCGCGGTGCACCGCGACGACGGTCTTTCCCGTGCCCGCCGAGCCGGCGACCCTCGCCGGCCCACTGTAATCGCGTTCCACGAGCGACCGCTGAAGCGGATGCAAGAAGACCGTCCACTTGTCCCATGGAAACTCAAGGGCGCGTTCAAGCTCCGCGATGCTCGGCATGAGGCGGAAACGTCGCTGTGCATCCGGATGCTCAAACGGATTCGCTGCGGGCTGCGGCCGGGTCTTCGGCTGAGGCTTCCCTCCGGAAGCGAGCTCGAACAGGGCCTCGGCGGCCTCACTCGGCAGGTGCTCGACGAGCGCGAAGAGCGAATCTTCGGTTGCGGACCGCGCGTCGGCGATCCATTCGGCGGGCACGCCGAACCCAAGGAGTGTCTCGTCCGAAGCGTTGGCAAACAGCGGTTTCTTAAGTGCCGGCATCTCGACTTCGATAAATTTCGGCACCTTGATTTCTTCGACCGTCTCGCGGATCTCAACGAGCTGCGCCGCTCCCGTCGTCGGATGAGCCTCCAACTTGCGCCGCTCGGCCCAGCCGTACGCAGCGTCATGATGCCCGACGTAGCAGAGCAGCATGTCGCGCGCCGTACGGTGGACGATTATGCGAAGATCATCGTTAACGCGGACGGAAGCGAAGCGCGGATCGCGCGCCTTGTCGAGCTTGTGAAGTTGCAAGCTTGGATACGCAGGGTTAACCTGTAGATCAAAGGCCGTAGTCTTGGCAGCCTTCTGCTCGCCGCTCGTGAGCCGCGCAAGGCTATCGGTAAAGGAGTCGGCAATTCGGAAGTCTATGAGATCGCCTCAGTTGCGCCGCGGCGCTAGACTATCGTCAAGCGACCGAGGCGCGAGCGGCTGCGACTACTGCAGGATAGGCTCGAGCCAGCGTGCTTACTGCCATGTACAGCCGGGCACCGCCGTTCGGCAGTTGACGGAAATCGTATTTCTCGTAAAACGTCCGCGCCTTGAAATCGATGGGATCCGTGACGAGCAACGCCCCGCCAACACAGTAGCTCGCGAACAGTGTCTTACGAAACGCGTGATCGAGCAGCAATCGTCCGAGGCCTTTTCCTTGCTGATTGATCGAAACACCCATCTGACCCAAGAGAATGGCGGGAATGCGGCGCAGACTTTTCAATTTTAGGGCGCGCGCCGTGACGGGATCCATCTCGTCGTCGCGATACTCGTGGGGCGTCAGCGTGTAGAAGCCGAGCACTTTCTTGAGGGTCGCGGTCTCATCTGCATCGACGAGCACGTACGTCTGCGCATGCAAAGCTTTGCTCGCCTGCGCCGCTACCTGACGGAAGTACGTGTCGACTCCCGGCTGACCGCAGGAAAAAGCCGCTCGATTATGCCCGGCAGTATCGAGCGGCTCGATTGCGACGCGCATCGCGCCGGGCTAGTCTTCCACCAGCTCGATGCCGTCCGGTACCGGAGCCTCCGCCAGCCTCTTTAGTGAATCGCTGGGCGGCGGCGGGTTCAGAAGTAGATCGTAAAGGTGGCTCCTCTGCTCGCCCGATACGCGGGTGGCTTCGTAGTCGTCTACTGTGCTCCGGGCGGCTTCGACGCTAGCAGTCATGACAAACCGCGTAATATCGCCGGCGCTGCTCAGCAGGGCAGCCTGCTCGATCAGCGCCCGCTCCTCGTCGGTGACTCGTAGCGAGAGCCGGCGCCTGCGTCCTGGGGCGTCCTTCGCTGCTAGCGATGGCATGATTTCTCCTCGATCAGTGGTTCCGGCAGCTATCGTACCCAAGAACCAGCCAGAAGTCAAGTATGTACACCCACTTGACCTGCGGCGTACGCACTCTTGACTTCCTGATTCCGCGTTGGCCATGGCCATCATAGATTTGTACGACGCGCTGCGTGGCGCATGGGCTCGACGTACAACCTGCAGCAGCAAGCGCGCAGAGCACTGCCGTGCAGAGATAGCCACGCATTGCGGGCGTGTCCACGACTTTCCCGAGCATCAT
>JBOHTW010000400.1:0-2418 GCA_050733835.1 Vulcanimicrobiaceae bacterium
CTCTACGACAAGATAACGATCGCGGTAACGTTTGCGCAGGATGTGTCGAGCGCGTTACCTGCGCCTGGATCGACGCTGAGTCAACCAGGTCAACTGGGCGTGCTGATCGGCTTCGATAGCGACGGAAATGACGCGACCGGCACATATGGAGGTTGCGGCCTTAGCGGAACGCCTTTTGAGTTTAATCTTGACCCGGGGAATTTTGGGCGAAGAGCGGATGGCGGCTACAACATCCTCGGCCAAAACCCGGCTGGACAACCGACCGGTAGCGAGGCAACAGTTTCAGTCAATGGGCGCACGATCACGTTCACGATCCAGCTCGCGGCGGTAGGGGTCGGCGGTCCGAACATTCCTAAGCTAAAGGTTCAGGTCGTCGCGTTCAACGGTGTTCATCCCGCGCTGAACTACCCTTTACCGACAGACTGCGCACCTGACGCGGGAGAGATTGCGACGGGGACCTAGCTGACCCAACCGATTTTGGTTTAGCGTTAGTTCAACGCGATCCGTGCGGCATTACATGACACGTGACCAGAGCGCTTCTCAGTGCCTATGCTGAGCTGAAATTGAATTCCGGCCGCCATATCGCAAGGCGGCTCCGCAGGTATCGTCAGTTGTTGACGTGGCGCAAGGTTAGGGAGCGCGCTTGCGCGGCCAGAACTTGAAATGAAGAGAGCAAACGTCGCGTAAGCGCTGCCCCTTTCAAGGAGGTGCAATCGGGTTGAAAGGATCGTCACTGGAAAGGCGGCGTCAGACGGAGGAGCCTGAGAACCCTTGACAGGCCTGCCGCGAAATAGAGCGACCCCGCTACCGAGTCCACGTTCAGTAACAAATAAAGTCGCGCCACCGCCATCTATTGAGTCGCCATTCTGCTGCGCAAGAGCGATAGCATTTGAAAGGGTCGCCGCAAACGTGGCTGCGGACGAACGAATCTCGGCCTCAAATCGCGCGCCTATCGCGAGAATCGATGCGATCAGTGCCAATGCGAGGAGCGCGACGCAAAAAGCAAGTTCGAGAAGAGTAAACCCGGCCTCTGATCTCATTGGGACCAGCCGTCATTCGCTGTAACACTCCCGTCTTCCCAAGATCGTGCTGGCTCTTCGGGAATCGGTGCGGGCGTTGCACCGGCACACGGGGCGACCGGGGCGCCACCCCTGGTGTTTCCCCACGGGAAGCCTTCGTTGAAAGATGCATCGTCGCATGAGAGGCTCGCTTTCACGACGGTGTCGTGATAGTAGCCAGGATGCGTCGGATCGGGGGCGAGCATATCTCGTTGAGTTCCTGCAGTATTTGCTAAAGTTCCCGAAGTGTCACCCTGCATCGAACTGTTCTTGCCCAATATCGTTTCGATGTCGCGCACGCCGGTTACGGTCGCGTAGGGCTGAGAGTTGAGGACTCGCAGCGTTAGGTAGCGGGTGCGGGAGCCGAGTTCTTCGCCGTTGGCGCCGATGATACGCGCGACTACGACGGCCGCGACGCGGTTTTCATGCAAAATCTCGCGTTGAACATTGTAAGCCGTCGCCGTCGCAGCGCTCGAAGGGTCGGCGAGCGGACCGCTCGTGATCTTCCAATCGGCTGTGAACGAACGCTCGCAGGTCGCGGCACCGGCGGTCGCGCACATCGGCGTCGCGGCGATCGTGGTCATTGCACTTGGCCAGGGACCATCTGCTCCATGAACCTTCACATAGTCTCGCAACGCTGACGTCGCGTCGATACTCGCGCGTTCGACCGCGGCGGCGGCGTCGCGCGCGACCGCGACGTGGTACGCGATCTTCACCGCGAACAGCGCCTCGGTCATCAGCGCGCCGCCCAGCATCACCAAGATCGCGACCAGCGTGAGCGATTGGAGCAGCATCAGTGATACACGCCTTCGTCGGGGGCTTCGGGTGGCGGCGGGGTGGGGTGGCCTTCCGTGTTCCGGCAGCGGTCGATGATGCTTTGGGCGGTCTCGGCCAGATCGTTCGGCAGATACTTCGAGTGCACGTCGCCGGGGTCGAGGCCGTTCGGATTGCCATACAAATTAAAGTCGCACCACTGCTTGGCGTGCGCCCAATTGTCATACGAAACCGAGACGTGAGCGTTGATCCAAACGTGGCTCCTGCCCGCGAGCCCAAACACGAACCGATGCGATTGATCGCGGCGATAGACGATCGCATGCCACACCGGCGCGCCTACGACCGTGAACCCCGACGGCAGCGTGCCACTCATCAAATGCATCGTCCGCGCCGAACCCACCCCGGCCACGGAGACCTGCACGACCCGATTGCCCCCGATCACATCCGGATCGTTCAACGTCGCATCATTAAAGCTCACGGGCAGCGACCGCGGCGCCGGCAACCCGGCGAACACCGCACCGTAAGCCGCCTTATCCGTCACCAAGTCGCCCGCATCGAGCGCGCGCGCGACAAACGACCGCACTCC
>JBOHTW010000401.1:0-3049 GCA_050733835.1 Vulcanimicrobiaceae bacterium
TCCGACGTCCACGGCTGGCTCGATGAAGCCCTCACTCGCCCCGATGACCGTGCCCTCTTCGACCTGCCGAAGCGCTGAGGGGCCCAAGGAGCCGGCGAGCGCGTGGACGCGCTCACCGGCTTCAGGAAAGGTTTGGCGAGGGACGGGGCTGTGCGGGGTCCTTCGTTGGGCGATCGTGGCGCTGAGAGCACGAGGTGAAGGTTCGGTAGAAGGCAGACGCCTGCATCCTGCAGGCTCGCTGCCGCTCGGTACTGCTCACTGCTTTGCGGTTCACTACGTTGCAACCTTGTTGTGAGGCCCGCGACGTTGTGGGCGGGTCGCGTCCGCGAGCCGTCCACACGTCCGCGAGGCCAGCTATCGGAGTGCTATAGGTTCTTAACTATAGGATTGCGTGACAAAGTGACCGTAAATTTCCGGCCAAAGCGTGACAAAGTGACCGTGCCAGGCGTGACAAAGTGACCGTGGATAACTGTCTGAATAGACAATGTTATCCACAGGAAGGCGTGGCACAGTGGCCGTGGTCAGTCCCGGCCAGGCAGGGGCAGATATTTCCGGCGCACCGGCGGGCGGCTGTGGAAGAGCTTCATGCCGGCAGTAGTCAGCTCGAATTTCGCCTCGGGGTAGACGAACTTCGCCAGCTTCAGCGTGCGTACAAACACTCGCCGGAAGAAGCGAATGTGCTCATAGCCATGGCCGAACTGCCCGTGGAGCGCGGCCCAGGACACCAGAACGCTCTTGCCCTCCTCTACGCGGTGCAGACGCTGGGCAAGCCAGGTGTAGATGTCCAGAGCCATGGCATTGTGCGCAAGCCGTACCACAGCCGTCTCGTTGAGCGGTACGGCGTGTTTCACCAAGCTCTGGAAGTACCGCTCTGAAAACTGAATCGTCGTAGGCCACAACATCCGCTGCCTCGGGTCTCTCGTGACCCATAGCTCGAACCCTTCGATGACGGTCCCCTTCAGGGTGATCGCCCGACCGTCTGCCGTCACAGTGCCGATCCGGAAGTCGGAAGCTGAGAGCCGGGTCAGTTGATCCTTTACCGTGCGGATATTCCGCCCACCCGGGTCGAGGCCGAGGGTTCGTTTCACGAACGCCGTGAGGCTGTCTTCAAGCTCGATGTAAGAGGATTGGGTGCGCAAGGCCTCGGCGTTGAGGTGATAGAGCACCAGCCTGGGCTTCGGGCCGTACGGCAGGCCTACATCGACGAATCTTCGGGTGTCTGGGTTGAACGCCTGGCCAGCTGCGACCACGAGGCTGACGATGCCGTTCGCACGCTCCCACGTGCGGATCTCCTGCCCAGGATCTCGAAACGGCAGGCAGGTCTGACAGAGCACCGAGTGCTGGTAGAGGATGGGCCCGTCAGAGCTCGCGTCGACCAGGAAAGGATCGACGGCGAGTAGCCGATCACGAAGGGATCGTCGAGGCTTGAGGAATCCGGGGAGAAGTTCGAGGACCGGTCGCGGGCCGGCTTTCGGGTCGTCGTCGCTCAATCTACCTCCCCTCCCCCTGCACCGCCGGCGCGAAGTCTAAGGCTCTCTCAGCGCTCATGCATCAGGAAACAACAGCGATTCGTAGTCCCTGGCGCCGTGCAGGATGTGGACGACTTCCACCAACTCTTCGAGCACGCGGTAGAAGATCAGATAGCTCCCGTGGACACAGCGCCGGATTCCCAGATCCTCATAGCGCGGCACGAGCGCATATCGCCGCGGCATTTCAGCGAGCTGATCACAATGGTTGACGAGCGCCTGTACGAATGGGTCCGCGCGCGTCGGACTCTCCCGCCGAATGTCCTCGCCGATTTTGAACAGATCGAGCTTGGCGGAGTCGGTGATAACAACCCGCATACGTCAGGTGTGCTCTTTCGCACCGAACCTCTCTCGCAGCTCCCCGCGCACCTCCTCGATGTCCTGGACGCGGCCCGCATCGGCGTCCGCGATGCCGCGCGCGATCGACTCATCGAGTACCGCTAGGCGGCGCTGGCGCTCCAGCCACCCGCGCATCGCCTCCCGGATCACTTCACTGGCAGACCCATAACCGCCGGAGCCGACCTTCTCCCGAATGACCTTCGCCATCTCGGCTGGCAGCGTGATGGAAAACTTCTCGAAACTCTGAGTTTCCATAATCTCAAGTCACCATGATTTAGGAACACTGGATAGTATCCTATACTCCTGGATAGTTGAAAGTACCATAAAGATATCTAGTAGCTATCTGATAATAATTGGATATCTGGTAGCTACCTGATACCTTCTTGTTAGTCCACTCTTCAAGTGAAAGCTTCATGCCTACGATTGTTTTCGTAAGTCCCAAAGGCGGGGCAGGGAAGACAACCGCTGCATTGCTTCTCGCGACGCAGCTGGCGTCTTCGTACGACGTGACAGTGATCGATGCGGATCCGAACCGGCCCATCAAAGGCTGGGCGTCCGGGGGAAATGGGCTACGTCGCCTCTCGATCGTCTCGGATGTCGACGAGGAGAACATCATCGAGCGTATCGAAGAGGCAGCGGAGAAAACGCCGATCGTCATCGTCGATCTCGAAGGCACCGCCGCGAAAATCGTCGTCCTGGCAATCTCGCAAGCCGATCTTGCGGTGATTCCGATCCAGGGCTCGCAGCTGGATGCCGAGCAGGCGAGCCGCGCCATCAAGCTCATCAAACAGCGTGAAAAGATGACGGGGAGGGCGCTGCCGTATGCCGTGCTCCTGACGCGTACCAATCCGGTGATTCGCACACGCACGATGTCGCATATCCAGAAGGGATTGCTTGAGGTGGGCATCCCGGTGATGGAGACGGAGCTCAATGACCGCGAGGCTTTTCGCGCGGTGTTCTCCTTCCGGCAGACGCTTGCAGGTCTTGATCCGACCGAGGTGGCAAACCTCGACAAAGCGCAAGCCAACGTCGCGGAATTCGCGATGGAAATTCTGCGAGGCCTGGCGCCGGCAGCAACCAGGTCTGCAGAGGAGGTGAAGGTCGCGTGAACACGGGCCGCGCTAATCCGTTCGCGGATGTCGAGAGCTTGCCGGCCTTCGAGCCGAAGCCGAAGGCTTCCAACC
>JBOHTW010000402.1:0-3421 GCA_050733835.1 Vulcanimicrobiaceae bacterium
TTCATATTCTCAGGCAGCAAGGCTTGAGCATCCGTAAGATCGCCGCACTGTGCGGCTGCAGCCGCAACGCCGTCCGGCGAGCGCTGCGTAGCGCATCGCCACCAACCGGAAAACGGCAGCGTGCCAAAGGTGTCAAACTCGAACCGTACGCGGACCTCGTCGCGGCATGGTTGCGCGACGAGATCAAGTCGCAGTGGACCGCCGAGCGCATCTTCGACGAATTGCAAGAGCGCGGCTACGATGGCGGTCGCACCGTCGTCAAGGAGCACGTACGCCGACACCGCCCGCGCCCGGTAGCACTCGCCGAAGCGCGTTTCTACGTCAAACCCGGTCAACAGTTGCAGGTCGACTGGGGCGAGATGGGGATCGTCGCGGTCGGCGGCGTTCAACGCAAGGTGTACGCGTTCGTCGCGATCATGGCGTGGTCGCGAGCGCTCTTCGTCCACTTTACGACCGACATGAAGCTGCTGACGTGGTTGGACTGCCACCGCCGCGCGTTCGAAGATCGATGTAACCTCGCCGCGCCGGTCGGCCGGACACGCGGCCGTCACCGCCAGGCCCGCGCGGAAGCTGAGCCCCTGCCCGAATCCGGATACCACGGCGCCCACGATGAGCAGCGCCAGCGATTCGACGGAGATCGCGGCGCCGACGAGGATGGCTCCCGCAGCCAACGGCAGGCAGCCGCCCGGCAGGGGCAGCCGTGGCGGCATGATCTGCAACGCGGTCTGGCCGTTGGTGGAGGCCGCAAACACCACGAACACGACCAGGCCGCTCAACGCGAGATTGGAGAAACCCAGCACCTTGCGCAGAAACCAGGCGAGACTGCGGTGAAGAGGCCGAGGACTGCGAATCCTGCGAACCCGGCAATACAGGCTGGGACGAACCCGCCGCGGACCGCGCTTGGCACGCACAGGTGCTGCGGCCTGAGCCGCGGATGGCTGGCGCTTCGCGACGTTTCGCCTTGGCGCCGGCGCCCGGCCGGGGCGGCGAGCAGCTCGTCGAGCGGGATCCCGCGCTTAGGTTTCATCGGCGATACGCATCTTTGCGATCGAGCACACGCAAGACTCGAATGACTTCTCGCCAGGCCGGTCCACGAGCGCGCGCCAGCGTCCGACGCGGATTCGCCACTCCGGCGGGCGCACGTCGGCCAATTTTTCGACGTCGACGTGTTCCTCACCACGACCCCACGCTTCCACAGCATCGGCGACAGCGGCCCGATCCTTCTGCGGTAGCCTCAACAGGTCACGGTCGGCATGCCGGGTGTAGACGACCCGACGCGCGCTCACGCGGTGTCGAGGTGGCTACGCAATTCGTCGGCGGAGATAACGTCGTTGCGATCGTCATCCCTTAGCTCGGCAAGGGCCGCAATCTCATCGGGCTCGGCTGGCACAACCGGTGCCGTAAGAAGTTGAATCAAGACTCGGTCGCCACGCCGATAGGCGTCGAGCAGCTCGGCGGCCGGATCGACCTCCTCGTCGGGGAGCTCGTCGACGAGCTGGTGGAGCTCGGTCCGGGTCATCATCGAATCGGATTATATCACACCCCGAGATTTCGGGACAGCTTTTCGAGACACGGAAAGCCGCTTGCGCCTGAGCACGAAATCATCCCGAAAAGGCCCGTTTGCGGGATGCCGCGCATCTGTGCTAAACTCATCATTAAGAGGCTTGCCAGGGACGGGCCTGACAGGTCGTAACCATTCGGTTATCTTAGCCGTAACCAGATGGTTACCACATTAAGGCGCAAGCAACACGAGATCGTCCGAGCGATTGCCGATCCAACCCGCCGAGATGTCCTCCGCCTGTTACGCGGTGGTCCGCAAACCGTCGGCGAGATCGCCGGACACTTTCGTACGAGTCGTCCTGCGATTTCGAAGCACCTTCGCATACGACGATCCGCCGGGTTGATCGTTACTCGTGCGAATGTGCCACACGGATTTGCAAAAGTGAACCCGCAACCATTGCGTACGGTCAGTGATTGGGTTCGAGACTGAATCCGGCAAGCGCGCGCGACACGATTGAACAGGAGGTCACAATCAATGCCCCCGCAGAGCGGGTCTTTGATGCATTGGTGGACCCCGATCAGCGGTTGCAATGGTGGGGTGGGCACGGACGGTTCCGTTGGTTGCGGATGTATGTCGAACGGAACGTCGACGTTCAAGGACAACATCCAACGCGGCAATCGAAGACGGCATCTTCCTGAGAAGCCGCAAAACCCATCTCGAAAAGAGTCGGTTTCGGGAGCGACTGGCGGCAGGAGAATCGCTGCGTCGTCGCGCCGAACGCTGCAGCAAAACCCTGTCGCGGGCGACGCCGACGGCGTCAGGGCGATAGGTGTAAGAATTTCAAACTCGGAAAGCGCACGTAGTCTCCGTCGAAAGCGACGAGCCGGCATCCGCTCGTAGAGGCGAAGGCGGCCAAATATGCGTCGTTCCAGTCGGCGCCGCGGATGTCAAGCTCGGCGCTCCAATGGCCGAGGAGCTGATCGAGCGCTGCGGGCTCGTCGAGCCACTGCACCCCGGGAGTGGAAAGCCACGTGCGCATCGCGCGCCAAGCGCCGCCGCCGTCGAGCACCGCCGACCCCACGATCCGGGGATTCGTGAGAAAGCGTAAAAATGCGAGCGCGGTCAATCGGCAGAATGCGAGGACATCAGCCGCTTCGTCGTTCCGGCGGCGCCGGACGCTCGCAAACCCTGCTGGATCAATTGGCGTATGAGCTCGCCTACCGGCATGCCCGCCAGCGCCGCGCGCGACTTCACGATCCCGAAACGTTTCTGCGCGAGGTGCTCACGCGTATCGGCGAACACCCGATTTCGCGCATCGTCGAACTGCTGCCATGGAACCTGCAAGGAGCGCACACGCACGCTAAGCAACCCGTCGAGGGCCGCACCGATCAGGGCGCCGCCCTACTTTCGTCAGGAGTCCAGCATGCTCGCTCAGACCCTTGCCTTCGAGGTCGTTGCGAACGGCTCACCGGTCACCCTAAATTACCTCGCACCGAATGGCACCGCGGCGGTCCATTTCCGCCTCATCGTCGCGGGCGGAGCGAACGCATTGTCCCCCGGCGTCAGCTTTGCCCATTCCTGCGCGCCGGTCAATGCCGATGGATCGGCCGGAACGTACGTTGCATCCAACATGCCGACGCGCACTCTGGCTCCGGTCGCTAACGCCTACGTCGAGGACGATGTCCTCGTAATACTCTCGAATGATCCTTACCGCGTCGATCCCGTCAACAACAAGTGGCGCCAACTCACGATTACGAACCTCGACACGACCGCTGGGCACGTCGCGACGATCGCCGTGTTCGTCGAGAACGAATCGAGCTACAGGGAAGAATCCGGCGGCACCCGTGCACGCGGCGCCGTCCATCGCACCGGTTGACGTGCGGTGCGAAGAGATTTCCGCGATGCGACGATGTGTCGCGG
>JBOHTW010000403.1:0-9986 GCA_050733835.1 Vulcanimicrobiaceae bacterium
TGCCGACCTCCCCACGCGCCGGGACGGCGTCGGAGTCGTAGCCGAGCTGGGTCGGCAAGTCGAAGGCGACGGAGAGCCCGTTCGTGCCGCGAGCGAGCAGATAGCGATAGCGGGCATTCGATTCGGCCGCGGTCGCAAAGCCGGCGTATTGGCGCATCGTCCAGAGGCGCCCGCGGTAGCCGCCGGGGTGGATTCCCCGAATGAACGGGTAGGCGCCGGGCTCGCCCCGCGGGTCGTGCGCGGTCGCCGCTGCCCCGTCGGCTGGCTCGTAGACCGCCGCAATGCCGATGCCGCTGGCGTTTTCGGTGCGCGCGTGGCTCGGGCGCGCCGCCTCATCACTCATGCCCGGTGAGTTCGCCGCCGGCTGCGCGGTTCTTGGAAACGTTACCGCGGCTCAACGGAAAGTTGACGGAACTGCCGATATCGGTGAGAGGGCGTTCGGGCGTCCGGACAAAGAGAGGGGGTATCCGATTCACGCTGAGTTCGTGGAAAACGGCCAAGGACGGGTACAACCGATGGTGCAGATGGATGGCGACAGGATGTCGGGGCACCGGGGGGCGCGCGATCACCGCGCGTTCAACGAGCTGGTGCTCTGCGCCGCAGCCCGACCCGAAAGTTCACCGAGCCTCAGGGCGGCGCTACGGTCTTTTTTCGAGCGCCATATCAACGACGACGAGCGCCGCTGCGACCTCCTGCTGGCGGTCGGCGAGGCGACGAGCAACGCGATCGAACACGCCTACGCCGGGCGGCCCGGCGAGGTCCGGGTGGCGGCCCGCGTCGACGGCAACCGGATCTCAGTCGAAGTAGCCGACCGTGGAACCTGGCGCTACGGCCCAAGCCCGGATCGGGGCCGTGGGCTGGACCTGATGAAGGCGCTCGTCGACCGGATGGCGATCGAGCGTAGCCCGAAGGGTACGACGATCCGCCTTGAGCTGTTCAGCGCGGGCGGCCTCGCGTAGCCAACCCGGGCCGCCCGATTCCCTCGCGCGAGACCTTACGATGGCTCCATCGGCGGTGCTTCGATCGCCGCCTCGCCGTCGACGACGCCGCGTGCGAACGCGCGATCGATCCAAGCTTGATCGTTGAATCCGAGCCCCTCTAGCCTCAACGATTCGGTTGGACCGATGACGCGAATCTCGACGTACCGCTTGCCGGTCAGCGCGCCGCGGCGAGCCGCCATATTGATGCGCCGCGTGAGCTTCAAGTCGTATTCCAGTATGTGCTCTTGCGCGATCTCAAAGGCGATCGCGGCGACGTGCGCAAGATCGCGCAGACGCGGCTCACGGCTCCCGTCGTCCGGCCGATGCACGAGGATCACCGTGACCGCATCGGCGCCGGCGTCGATGGCCTGTCGAATCGGCGAGTTGTTGGCGATCGCACCGTCGTTGAACATGTAGGTTGCCCCGTCGTCGACCTCGATCGCAACCGGCGCGAAGCACGGCGGAATCGCACTCGAAGCGCGGACGGCATGCGCGTAGTTTCGCGGCGTAAGCGGCCAGGCGTGTGGTTCGCGCCTGCGAAACTCCGCCGCCCGCGGTTCGCCGCCCGGTCCAGGAAACGCATAGAACGCATCGCTGCTCCGAAGCGTGAGGTTCGTCGCGGTGACGATAAACGGGGTTACGAGCTTGGCATGATCGAGGTGCCGCGCGAGTTCGTCGACGACTGCCGCATCGTCGAACAGGCCGAGCAATCGGGTCAACCGACCCGGCGACTTCAGCCGGGATAGGTCCTGAAGCGAGTGCGCGAAATCGCCGGGTTTCCTGATCAACGAGTCGCGGGCGAGCGCGCGCAGGTCGCGCGCGAGGTCGCGCAGAGCCAGCAGTTCCGGGCGCAGCCGCGTTATCCGGCGAGCCGCCATCGATCCCCAAATCGCCCGCAGCAGATGGGTCTCGCCCTGAGCGATGAAGGCGCCGTTTATCGCGCCGATCGACGATCCACAGATAACGTCGAACTGCTCGCGCCGGGAGAGCCCGGTGACGACGCCGGCCTCATAGGCGCCACGCGCCCCACCGCCGCTGAGGATCAGAGCTTTCACGAGCATCAATGTCGCTTGATTATGCTACATCAGCCTTTTAGCGCTCCGGTAAGCCCGGAGATAAACCGGTCGATGAGCGAGTTGTAGACGATTGCGATTGGAATGCTGGTGACCAGGGCAGCGGCCATAAGCGACCCCCAGTAATAGACGTCGCCTCGGACGAGTGCTACCGGAACGCCGAGACTCACGGTCATTCGGTCGACCGAGCTAATGAATGTCAGTGCGTAAACAAATTCCTGCAGCACGAGCGTGAAACTGAAGATAACGACCGTGAGGACGCCGGAGATCGCCAACGGTAAGACAATTTTCTGGGTGACCGCCAATCTACTGTAGCCATCGATCATCGCCTGCTCTTCGAGCTCGCGCGGAATCGACCGAAAAAAGCCCATCATCAGCCAAGCGCAGAATGGGATCGTAAATGTCGGATAGACGATGACCAGCGACCATAGCGAGTTCTCGAGGTGGAGGATTGCAATCAATCGCGAGAACGGAATGAACAGCAGGGTCGGGGGTACAAGGTACGTGACGAAGAGCGCGATGCCGAGGTGCTCTCCCCAACGGCCCGCGAGCCGTGCTAGCGCATATCCGGCAGGAACGGCGAATACGATGGTGATCGCGACGACGAGTAGTCCGACAAATGCCGTGTTCCGAACCCAGATGAGATAGTCCGTGTGTGCAAAGAGCAACTCGACGTGTGCGAATGTTGGCGGCAGATTGAATATCCATGGGATATGGTGCAGATCGGTTGCACCGACGTAGAGGTCGCGATCCTGCTTTAGCGCCGTGAGAAACATCCAATAAAATGGTAGGACAGCAAACGCCGTTACGAGCACCGCAAGTGCGTACAGTCCAATGCGCTTGATGATTCGACCGGCTCGCCGCGTCGCTCGTGGGCTCAAACGCCCAACTCCGATCGCCGGGCAAGTCGAAGCATGACGATTGCGACGATCACCAAAACCGGCAAAAGGAACAGCGCGATCGCCGCACCCTGTCCGAGGTCTTCGCCCAAAATGCCGCGTTGGAAGGCCAGCGTCGCGAGGACGTTGGTGCTATTGAACGGACCTCCGTTCGTGAGCAGATAGACGACGCTCAGGTCGGTCGACGTGAAGACGACGCCAAACAGGATCGCAACGGTGGCGATCGGCAACAATAGGGGAAACTCGATCTGAAACAGACGGCGCCAGAACCCGGCACCGTCGACGACTGCCGCGTCGCGGATCTCGGGCGGCACCGATGTGAAGCCCGCCAAAATGATGACCGTCGCGAACGGAAACATTCGCCAGACGTTGACGATGATGATCGCTGCGAGCGCGAGAATCGGGTCGCCCAACCAATAGAGCCAGCCGTGGAGCAATCCGACGACTTTGAGCGTCCAATTCAGCACACTGAAAGTGGAGTCGAAAATCCACACCCATGAGAGGACGGCGAGCGAAACGGGAACCGCCCATGGGAGGAGAATGAGAAACCGAAAGAATCGTTTGCCGACGATCTCCCCGTTCAAGACGAGGGCTGCGACGGTCGCCAGCACCATGACGGCGATCTGCGAGATCACGGTGATGACGATCGTGTTCACGAGCGCGCGTTGAAAGAGCGGATCGGTGATGATCTCCCCAAAATTGCTCAATCCAACCCAAGAAAATTCGAGACTTCCCGACTTTGCCGCGCTGAAGCTCAACAGGATCGCCAACACGAATGGGATACCGGCGAGCACGAGGACGTAGACGAGCGCCGGGATCAACATCGCTGTGCCGATCAGGCCGTCGCGGTCCGCCAGCGTCCGCCGGCGCGACGTCCTAGGGAGTTCCATGCGAGAGCGCCTTCGTCGTGCGGGCGTCGAAGTAGCGAACGGCTCGTTGCTCGACGGCGAAGTCGTAGACCTCGTCGATCGCAATCGGAAACGTCACGGTCGCCGGTAAAGCGGCGATGACTGCGCGGCCCCCCGATTCGCTACCGTCGAGTGCCCCGTAAACGAGGCGGTTAGCGCCAAGGTATTCGACGTGCGCTACGCGCAGGCGAAATGGCGCAACCTGCTCCTGCGGATTGAGCAATTCGCGCGGGAGCAGGCGTTCGGGCCGGAAGCCGAGGAGGGTTCCGTCGCTCCGGGAGATCAAATTCATCGGAGGTGATCCAAGGAACGTGGCGACGAACGTGTCCGCCGGATTGTCGTAGACCTCGACCGGCGCTCCGATTTGCAAGATGCGGCCTTGGTTCATGACCACGATCCGATCGCCCAAACCCATCGCTTCGACTTGATCGTGCGTGACATAGATGATCGTCGCCTTGAGCCGGCGCTGGAGTTGCTTCAATTCGAAGCGCGCGATCGTGCGCTGTTGCGCATCGAGGTTGGCGAGCGGTTCGTCGAAGAGAAAGACGCGCGGCTCCCGGACGACGGCTCGCGCTAACGCCACGCGCTGGCGCTCACCGCCGGAGAGTTCTCTTGGAAAACGCCGCAGTTTGGTCTGAATACCGAACATTCCGGCGGTCCGCTCGACGCGTTCTTTGACCGCCGCGCGCGTGAATCGGGCTGCCTCGAGCGGGAAGGCGATGTTTTCGAACGCCGTCTTATGCGGATAGAGCGCGTAACTCTGGAAGACCATCGCGATGCCGCGCGCGCGCGGCGGAACGTCCTGGTCGACCGGCTCACCCCCGATTATGATCTCGCCGCGTGTCGGCCTTTCGAGGCCGGCGACCATTCGCATCAGCGTGGTCTTGCCGCACCCCGACGGTCCGAGCAACACGAGAAACTCCCCCTCCGCAACGGAGAGGTCGACGCCGTCAACGGCGACGACGTCGCCGAAGTGCCGGTGCAGGCCGTGAATTTCGACATAACCCACGGCTTAGCGCTTGTTGACCGCCTCCACGCGTGCGGGCTTAGGTGGTTCCGCCGACGAGACCGGCCTTACGCCATTTCGCGAAGATCGTCTTGACCCGCTCGGTGGTCTGCGCCACCGACGCTTTTGGCGTGAGCCGGCCGGTTGCCGCCTTTGCGAACATGTCGGGAATGACGAACGTGTCAAAGATCTCCCCGATAGCCGGATTGGCGCCTCCCGGGTGTCCGATATTGGTTGCCCAGCTTTCCGCGGTTGCGAGGACCGCCAACTTGTCAGCCGGCCGCGAGCCGAACGGATCGTGGTCGCACTGAGCCGTGATCCATTTCCAGCCGGCGGCATTTTTCTGCGCGACGGGGACGCTGCTCGATGCAACGGAGCCCATGAACGAGGGGAAGTTGTAGAGTTTGCTCGCGAGGCAGGCAGCGCGGTAGTCGGCGACCAGGTCGAGCAGAAACTGCTTTGCGAGGCTCGGGTTCTGGGCAAACTTCCAGACTACCCAAACGCCCATCACGTGCTCGCATGCCCAGCCGGCACCGCCCGGACCCTTGAGCGCGGGCACGAAAAAGATGTCGTCGGCAACCGGCAAGTGCTTGGCCTGCGCGGTGCGATAGGCGGAGATCGAATTGAGGATGTAGGCAGTCTGCTGCGCGTTCAGGGCCTGGTTGTTCGACGCCGCATTCCAGCTCAGCACGGCCGGTGTCATGCAGTCCTTAAAGAGTTTGGTCGCGTATTCGACAGCCTTGATCGTCGCCTCCGAATTGAGAACGATGTTCGACGACGCGTCTTGCACCGCGCCGCCGAACGACCACAGGATGGCGCGAGTCGCCATATTGGAGTCGAGATCCTGAGACAGACCGAGACCGATCGGAATCGAGATGTTCGGGGCACGTTGTTTGATCTCGATGCCCTTGGCGTAGAGTTCATCGTATGTCGCGGGTCCTTTGGGTGAGCCGACCTTCGTCCATGCGTCCTTGAGGTAGTCGCCGGGATCGACGACCCAGTTGTCGGAGAACCCGTAAACCTTGTTGGTGTGCGCGTTGTACGTGCTCTTGCGCGCGAGCGCGACCATTGGACCGTATTTGTGTTCGGCTTCTTTCGTGATGTCGCTCAGGTCCAGAACGTGCGGCTCGAACGCCGAAGGCGGCGACAGGAAGAAGAAGAGATCGTGACCTTGTTGGGCGGCGACCTCGCCGTTTGCCTTTGGAACGATATCGGAAAATGAGATGTGATCGACGGTTGCTTGAACGCCCCTAGCTTCGCCCCACTTCTTGACGAACGGATCGAACCAGGTATCGTACGATGGTACGAAGTGACTCCAAGTCATAATGCGTAACGTCTTGGACTGCGCCCGCACTAATGCCGGAAACGAAGTTGCGGCGACCGCTCCGCTTGCCGCCGCCGTCAGCTTGATAAAATTCGATCGAGCGAGGCGCTCTTTTGAACCGTGGGCTCTGCTCGTGCGCTTCGTAAATGAACGTGTCACGATATGCGACCTCCCATAAATGGCAACGCATTAACATCTATTTCATATTGACGAGCATATCACGGAAGCAAAGTGCGAGGCAAACCGCGTTCGATCAAGTCCGAAAATTAGACAGTAAGAAAAAAATGGACGGTTGGAGCGGTTGGCAAGGAAACAGGACGATTGCTTGGCGTTCCGGCCGCTAGGCTTCGGCAAGGGTGACGAGCGGCGCGTTGGCCTCGACGGTTGCGCCGGCTGCAACGTGAAGTTTCGTAACCGTTCCGGCGCGGTGCGCGCGAATCTCGTTCATCATCTTCATCGCCTCGACGATCGCGACGACCTGACCTTGCTCGACGGCGGCGCCGTCGGCGACCCGCAGTTCGACGACGAGGCCGTGCATCGGCGTGCGGATCTCGTTACCGGTTGCGCTGGCTCGCTTGGGCACGATGCGCGCCGCGCCCGGCTTAAGCAATGCCGTGCGGCTCGCGGCCGTGGGCGGCCGGTCGAGTAACCGAACGAGGAACAGCCGGTCGTTGACCTCAACGCGAACGAGATCGCCGGTCGAACTTGACGCAGGCTCGACGGACGCGGCGTCAATTCCCGCCGGCGGCCGATATCGCGAAGCAAACTCCTCAAGTGTCGCGGTCCCGTAACTCGTGTCGAGTACCGGCGGCTGGTCGCTCAGTGCACGAAGGAACGGGAGCGTCGTCGTGACACCGCCGATTGCGTAATCGTCAATCGCTCGGCGTAGGCGTGCGAGTGCGTAGTCGCGCGTCGGCGCCCAGACGATCAATTTGGCGATCATCGAATCGTAGTCGGACGTGATCGTTGCGCCAAGCGTGGCCGCGGAGTCGACTCGCACGCCCAAACCCGATGGCTCGCGGTACTGCGTCAACGTCCCGGGCGTCGGCCGGAAGTTCTCGGCCGGATCCTCCGCGTTGACGCGAACCTCGATTGCGTGTCCGCGGAAGAGGATCGCTTCTTGCTTGTAACCGAGGGGTTCGCCGTCGGCAACCCGCAGTTGCTCGCGAATCAGATCGAGGCCGCTTGTCATCTCGCTGACGGTGTGCTCGACCTGAATGCGCGTGTTCATCTCAAGGAAGAAGAACTCGTCGCCGGCGACCAGGGTCTCAATCGTGCCGACGCTGTCGTAGCCAATTGCGCGGGCGGCTGCGAGGCCGGCCGCGCGCAACCGCTCGCGGACGCTCTCGGGTATCTGCGCGGGCGTTTCTTCGAACAGTTTTTGATGGCGCCGCTGCAGCGAGCAGTCGCGTTCGCCGACATGGATCACATTGCCGTGTTTATCGGCAAGGATCTGCAGTTCGACGTGTTTGGGATTATCGAGGTAGCGCTCAACGTAGATCGTCGGGTTCTTGAAGTACGCCTCGGCCTCGCGCCGGGCCGTCGAGAACGCCGCTGGAATCTCGTCGATCGTGGCCGCGACCTTTAGCCCTTTGCCGCCGCCGCCGCCCGACGCTTTGATCGCGATCGGTAACCCGTACTCGCGGGCCGCGCGCTCGGCGGCCGCGACATCCTCGATCGGCGCGGTTCCACCGGGGACGACCGGAACGCCGGCTGCGATCATCGCTTGGCGGGCGCGGATCTTGTCGCCCATCGCCTCGATGGCGTTAGGGTGCGGGCCAACCCAAGTGAATTTGGCCGCGATCACCGCCCGTGCGAACGCGGCGTTCTCGGCGAGGAAGCCGTAGCCGGGATGAACCGCATCGGCGCCCGATCGGCGCGCGACCGCCAGCAACTTTTCGATGTTCAGATAGCTTTGCGCCGGCGCGGCCGGCCCGAGGAGGTAGGCTTCGTCGGCGTAACGCACGTGCAGCGCGTCGCGATCGGCCTCGGAGTAGACGGCGACGGTCGCAATCGACATCTCCTTAGCCGTCCGCATGATGCGCAGCGCGATCTCACCGCGATTGGCGATGAGGAGCTTTGCGATCATTCGTAGTCGCGGCCGGCACGCCGCCATGCCGGCATCGGCGCCGGCGGTTGCACGGCGGGCGCTCGCAGCGCCGCTAAAGCCGCGATGATTGCCGCCGCCTCTTCAGGCGACGGTGTGGGGCTGACCGCGAACGTCATGCGCCGGCGCCTCCCGATTCGGGCCACATCCCCATCGCATGGTAGCCCGCATCGACGAAGTGGACGTCGGCGGTGACCGCGCGGGAGAGGTCCGATGCCAGATAGACCGCGGTGTTCGCGACGTCGTTGGCGGTGATGTTGCGGCGCAACGGCGCAGCCGCCGTTACCCGGTCGATCATGCCCTTGAAACCGGTGACCTGGCGTGAACTCGCCGTCGAGATCGGCCCGGCCGAGATCGCGTTGACGCGAATGCCCCGGCCGCCGAGATCGTAGGCGAGGTACCGCACGATCGACTCGAGCGCGGCCTTCGCAATGCCCGCGACGTTATAGTTCGGAACGATCGCGGTCGCGCCGTAGTAGGTCAGCGCCATGATGCTCGCGCCGTCGTTCAATTTGTCGACCAGCGCGTTCGTTAGCGCAATCAGCGAGAATGACGAGATTTCGAGCGCCAACGCAAAGCCCGCGCGCGAGGTCGCGTACACCTTGCCGGCCAGATCCTCTTTGTTGACGAACGCGATCGAGTGAACCAGCACGTCGAGCTTGCCGTAGTCGGCCCCAATCGCCGCCGCCAGGTCCGCGAGGGCGTCGTCGGACGTCACGTCGCAGGGGTAGCAGCGGCCGCCGCCGAGTTCGGCGGCGAGTTTCTCGACCTCGTCCTTGACCCGCTCGCCCTGGTAGATGAAACACACGCGCGCGCCATGAGCGTGCAGCGCGCGGGCGATTGCGGTCGCGATCGACCAGCGGTTGGCAACGCCCGTAACGAGGGCGGTCTTTCCGTCCAATAAGGCCACGAAGACTGATTATGAGACACGCCCGCGCCGCAGGCCTCTTCGGGTGGCCGTTGCCGACCGCCGGACTAACCGCGAGGGATTTTCCGGTCGGTGCGCCGAGACTCCGACCAATGGACCGTCGGAGAGTAATCGTTACGGCCGACGATTTCGGCTTGTCGCTCCCGGTGAATGCCGCGATCGAGGACGCGCACCGGCGGGGAATCTTGACGACCGCGAGCCTGATGGTCGGCGCCCCGGCCACCGCCGACGCTGTCCGGCGCGCTCGCACGATTCCGGGCCTGCGCGTCGGTCTGCACCTCGCCCTCGTCAACGGCCGGCCGGTCCTGCCGCCGGCGATCGTCCCCGATCTCGTCGACGGCGACGGCCGGTTCTTGACGCAGCTCGCGCGCGCCGGCGTGCGCTTCTTTTTCAAACCCGGCGTTCGCCGCCAGCTCGAAGCGGAGATCCGGGCGCAGTTCGAGGCGTTCGCAGCGACCGGCTGTGAACTCGATCACGTGAACGCGCACAACCACATGCACGTGCACCCGACCATCTTCGGGCTGCTGCTGGCGATCGGTCGCGACTATGGCATGCGAGCGATCCGCATTCCCTACGAACCGTTTGGACCTTCGTGGCGCAGCGCGCGACGCGATCTGCGCGGCCGGCTCGGCAACGCCGTGCTGCTCGCGCCGTGGCTTGGGTTGATGCGGGCGCGCGCGCGCCGCGAACACCTTGTCTGCAACGACTTCATCTGTGGTCTCACCGACACCGGCCGGATGACCAGCGATCGCGTCGTGCGA